>CAMLDJ010000478.1 GCA_946478755.1 uncultured Pedobacter sp.
GAATCGGAAGTGATCATTATGGATGAACCGACTTCCGCCATCAGCGACAATGAGGTAAAGATCCTTTTTGAGATCATCAACGATCTGAGGAAAGAAAACAAAGCCGTAGTTTACATCTCTCATAAGCTGGACGAGCTGTTTAAGATTGCAGACCGGTATGTGATTCTCCGTGATGGGAAAGTTATTGAATGTGGCGACTTCAGTGACATCAATGCCGATGATGTCATTCATAAAATGGTAGGCAGGGAAATTAACCTCATCAGGAAGCAAAGCTCTGTAGCCAGCCAGAAAGAACTCCTCTGTGTTAAAGGCTTACAGCTGAAACATCCCTCCCATAAAAATGAGTTCTTGCTAAAAGACATCTGCTTTAGCCTTAAAGAGGGGGAAATTCTGGGTGTGTTCGGCCTTATGGGTGCTGGAAGGACCGAATTACTGGAAGCGTTGTTTGGTCTCCACCCTAAAATGACCACCGGGGAAATCGCCATTGAAGGCAAGGCTGTTTCCATTAACTCGGCTGCAGCGGCGATTAAGGCTGGACTGGCCCTGGTTCCGGAAGACAGAAAAAAAGACGGGCTGTTACTGGAGCTGGATGTTCAAAAGAACATCGGTATCACTACCTTAAAAGAAATGGAGAGCCTTGGTTTACTGGAAACAGGGAAAGAAACCCGCTTAAGCGATAAATACAGGGAAGAACTTAAGATCAAAACCTCTTCCGGAAAGCAGTGTGCCGGCGATCTTAGCGGGGGCAACCAGCAAAAAATTGTTATTGCCAAATGGCTGGCGACGAATCCTAAAATATTTCTGTTGGATGAGCCCACACGCGGTATTGATGTTAATGCCAAAAATGAGATCTATAAACTTATTTTAACGCTCGCGGAAAAAGGAATGGCTATCCTGATGGTTTCTTCAGAATTGCCGGAAATACTGGCCGTATCAGATCGCGTCATGGTGATGTCCGAAGGTGTAATCACCGCACAGATCGCTATAAATGAAGCCACTGAAGCAAATATCTTAAAAGCAGCAATTCCTAAATCAATTTAAATGGACTTAAAATTATATAAACCTTACTTTATAAAGTTTCAATCGTTAATCGCCCTGTTTATCCTTTGTCTGCTGATCAGCATTGTGTCTGACAAATTCTTTACGGTCTCCAATGGCTGGAATGTAATGCGGCAAATTTCGGTCAACATCTGCATTTCTGTCGGAATGACCCTGGTCGTACTAACGGCAGGCATTGATTTATCTGTAGGCTCAGTTTTAGCCCTCTGCGGCGCCTTAACTGCAGGCTTGCTTAAAAACGGCATTTCCATTCCTGATGCCAATCTTTTTGTAGGCTTTACCATTTTAGGGGCGATGCTGGCCGGGATAGGGTCAGGTATATTTTTGGGTGCGTTTAACGGCTGGGCCATTACTAAATTTAAAGTACCCGCGTTCATTGCAACGCTGGCCATGTTAACCATCGCGAGGGGTTTAACGCTGCTGTATACCAAAGGATTCCCGATTTCCGGCCTGGGCGAGCAATTCTCCTATCTGGGGACCGGCTGGTTTCTAAGCATCCCGGTTCCGGTATGGATTTCGGGTATCGTGGTTGCAGTCGCCGTGGTCCTGACCACCAAAACCAGATTGGGCAGGTATATTTATGCCATTGGTGGCAATGAGCATGCGTCGAGGTTATCGGGCATCAACATCGGCAGGGTAAAAATAATTGTCTATTCCATAGCCGGCGCTCTGGCTGCTGTTGGGGGTCTGATTGTGACCTCCAGACTGGATTCTGCGCAGCCCAATGCAGGGAACAGCTACGAGTTGGATTCCATTGCTGCAGTGGTAATAGGCGGCACTTCTTTAGCCGGCGGAAAAGGCAGTATCATGGGTACGGTATTGGGTGCGATCATCATCGGTGTTTTAAACAACGGCTTGGTATTGCTAAACGTATCCCCTTTCTGGCAGCAGGTTGTTAAAGGAGCTGTCATTCTATTGGCCGTAATTATTGATAAATCAAATTCTAAAAACAACTGATGAACCGCTACATATTATCCATAGATCAGGGCACCAGCAGCACAAAGACCCTGTTGTTTGATGAACATGGTAAAGTCTTCGCCAAAGGCTCAGCGCCGCTTAAAAGCATATTTTATGGGGAGGGATTTGTGGAACAGGATGCGGAGGGTATTTACCAGAATGTATTGGAGGCAGTGGCCTTATGTTTACAGGACTTTAAATCAAAGGGAGGCGATCTGCGGGATATACAAACCTGTGGCATCTCTAACCAAAGAGAAACATTTGTGGTATGGGATGAGCATGGTGTCCCGCTGCACAATGCGATCGTCTGGCAGTGCAAACGTTCCATAGCCATCTGCAACACGCTAATTGCCGAAGGGATGAATGAAGTTGTAAAATCGAAAACAGGTTTGATTATCGATCCCTATTTCTCGGGAACAAAACTGATCTGGTTATATCAACATGATGAACTTGTCAAAAATGCCATTGATGCAGGAAAGGCCTATTTTGGAACCGTAGATACCTGGCTGCTCTATAAACTGACAGGAGGCACAACTTACCTTACGGATTATACCAATGCCTCCAGGACCTTATTTTTTAACCTGGCCACACTAAACTGGGATAAAGAACTGTTGGATGGTTTCGGCCTGTCCAAATTGAATCTCCCGGCGATTAAGCCTTCCTCCTGTTTTTTTGGAGCAGCTGATTTTGAGGGATTAATTCCAGAGGGCCTTTCGGTTACCGCCATGATCGGGGATTCGCATGCCGCAGCATTTGGTGAAGGTTGTTTTTCTGCCGGAACGGCAAAAGCAACCCTTGGAACCGGATGCTCCATCCTGATGAATATCGGCGATGAACTTAAATCATCAGGCAGTGGCATGATCACTACCATTTGCTGGAGTACTGAAGATCAAATTGCCTATGCGCTGGAGGGTGTCATTGTTTCCTGTGGGTCGACCATCGAATGGCTTAAAAATGAACTGGGGCTTTTTTCAAATAGCAGCGAAACCGAAAGCATGGCCAGATCGGTGGACAACAATAATGGCGTTTATCTGATCCCCGCTTTTAGCGGATTGGGTGCTCCCTACTGGGACATGAACAGAAAAGCTGAGATCAGCGGTCTGACCTTTGGCAGCGGGAAAAATCATGTGGTAAGAGCAGCATTGGAATCCGTCCCCTACCAGATCAAAGATGTGGTGGCAGCAATGGAAAAAGATACCGGTATAGCCTTAGCCGGGTTGATGGTTAACGGAGGGATGACCAGCAATAGTTTTGTACTGCAGTTTACGGCCGACCTTTTAGGGAAAAATGTGATCAATATGGGAATGCCCGATGTATCAGCATTGGGAGCCGCTTACCTGGCTGGCTTAAAGACAGGCCTTTTTAGGGATATAGGTCTCCACCAGCGCGCAGGACGCCGCACACGCGCGCGAGCGGCTGGTATCGCTGGCCGAGCGGCAGCGCGAGAGCGAGGAGGCGGCGG
>CAMLDJ010000479.1 GCA_946478755.1 uncultured Pedobacter sp.
CCTTAAATTACTCCTCCCCGGAGGTTACCCGGTATGAATATTTGATGCAGGGCCTTGATAAGAACCGGACCTATCTGAGCAGCAACCGCAAAGCCTATTTTACCGATCTGTCGGCGGGCGACTATACCTTTATCGTCCGGGCCAAAAGTAATGTGGACAGCTGGACGGGTAAAGAGCGTCGTCTTTTCATCAAGATCCTCCCTCCTTTCTGGAAAAGTGTGCCCGCCTATTTTCTCTACCTGCTTGTGCTGGGGATCAGCCTGTTCTGGTCCATACGCTACTATCACCGCTACCTGGAACGTAAAAACCTGAATAAGCTGCAGCGCTTTGAGCACGAAAAGGAAAAAGAGATCTACCAGGCAAAGATTGAGTTCTTCACCAATATCGCACATGAGATACAAACCCCGCTGACCCTGATCCTGGGGCCTGTAGAACGGATGATCACAAGGACTGCCGAACAGACGGGCATTAAGAAAAGCCTGCTGATGGTCGAAAAAAATGCCAAACGTCTAGCCGAACTGACCAGCCAGCTGCTTGATTTCCGTAAGACGGAGATGAATCAATTCGGCCTGAACTTTGTCAACATCAATATCAACAGCCTGCTAAAAGAACAGATAACAGCCTTTAGACAGGAAGCCGAAAAAGGGAATATTTCTTTAAACCTTAAGCTGCCCAAAAATCACGTGATCGCCTTTGCCGACACGGAAGCACTGGTGAGGATCTGCAGTAACCTGATCTCCAATGCCATAAAATATGCGGGTAGTACCACCACGGTGAGCTTAGCGGAAGTTCATCCGGCAGACGAGCACTTTACCATCCGGTTTAGTAACGACGGCAAAGGCATTCCTGATGAATTCAGGGAGAAAATTTTTGAGCCCTTCTTCAGGCTGCGGGGTAAAGATAAACCAGGAACAGGAATTGGGCTTTCACTGGCTAAATCCCTGACGGAATTGCACAATGGCTCATTGACGTTAGCGTCTGGAGATACCGATGTAGTGGTTTTTGAACTAACATTACCGGTACATCAGGAATTTGAATTTAAATTAAGTAGTTGGAAAAAGATAAAATAAGCATGACCGACAGTATTCTAATTATAGATGACAATGAAGATATCCTTGAATTTCTGTCAGAAGTTCTGGGTGATACCTATAAACTGCATCTGGCTGGCAATGGTGAGATCGCGCAGGATATCCTGGATACAGAGATCGTCGACCTCATTATATCAGACATCATGATGCCCGGGATAGATGGTTTCGAGCTTTGCCGCCTGATCAAATCCAATATTGAATATTGTCATATACCAGTGGTGTTGCTGACCTCCAAAAACACCTATAAAGCACACATTGAGAGCCTGGAGGTTGGTGCCGACGTCTATATTCAAAAACCATTCTCTCCTGAGCTGCTGCAGGTGCAGATCGCTAACCTGCTTAAGAACCGGCTAAAAATAAAAGATCATTTTGCCAGCTCTCCCTTTGAAGATGTCCGCGTAATGGCCCATTCAAAAACCGATGAAGCCTTTTTGAAAAAGCTGGACGAGTACATCCGTAAGAACATCAAAGACCCGAATATTGACATTGATCAGCTTGCTGATCACATGAACATGAGCCGGCCTACCTTTTACCGTAAGATAAAGTCTCTTTCTTCGCTATCACCCAAGGAGCTGATCGACATCACCCGACTTAAAAAAGCAACCCGGCTCATCGCACAAAATGAATTCACCTTGTTCGAGATCGCTAAAATGGTGGGTTACAGCAGCCAGAGCCTCTTTAATAAGAACTTTCAAAGGTACTTTAACGTCACCCCCATGGAATACATCAATTCGCTGGATAAAGATCTAAAGGGATAAAAGGTTTCCGGCCCAGGCCACTATTTTTCCAGGAGCGCAAGCGTGCACCACAGATAAGGAGATTGCCCATGGGAATCACCTGTATGTCGCGGACGGTCATAATAATACTGTTTGTCATTCTTTTTGTTGGTTCCGACACAAACCTCGGTGACATCACCTTTTTCATTGATGTATGGAACCAGGGCCATCCATGCTTTCCGGGCCACCGGTGCATATTCCTTTTTATCTAACCATCCCTGTTTTACCCCTGTAATGAAAGCATAAGTAAACATCGCTGATCCGGATGTCTCGGCCCAGCAATCCGGGTCGTCAATTAACTGGTTCCACATGCCAGCCGGCGTCTGGTAGTTTTTCAAACTTTTCATCATCGTTTGATAGCCCTGCATGATACGCGGACGGTCTTTATTGTCTTTGGGCAGATTACGAAGCAGCTCCGTCATCCCTGCCGCCATCCATCCATTCCCCCGGCCCCAGAAAAACGGAACATCGGGAGCATGATAGAAAAGACCATTCGGGCGTTGCAGCTCATCCAGATAAAGCACCATTTCTTTGGCCGCCCGGTCGATATATTTCTTGTCGCCAGTCACTTTATAAGCCTGGCTTTGCACAATGGTGATCATATACATGTCGTCAATCCACATGCGCGTTTGCCAGGAATACCCCTTCTCCGCCCAGTCTTTTTGTTTTTGGTCGGCACGCTCCGGAAGTATCCATTGGGTATCGGCATATGGCATGCCCAACTCAAAATATCGTTTCTCCTTAGTGACCTGATAGAGTGCTAAGGGTAGGCTTCCAAACATATTCAGATCTACATGGTTCATAATCGGCAGCAGCACTTTTTCCGTTGAAAACAGGGGCTCAAACCTGTTTTGCAAAAGGCCAATAAGCTTTTTGTCCTTTGTAACTGCAGCAAATTCAAGGGCACCCTTCCAGTTAAATGTCTCCGGATAGCTGATCCATTTTCCTGCATGCAGCATGTGTTTTCTATCTACAAAACGATAGCCTAAACGCTTTCCTACCTCTTTGGGCGTATAGCCCTTTGGGAAGTCGGCCAGCAGGTTATTTTGAGCAAACAGGACTTGGAAAGGGAAAAGCAGTAACAATGTAAGGTAGCGCTTACAAAAGATCGCATAATTTAATTTAAGCATAGCTGGCATATTCATTTGTTTGTTCGGGAGGATCATGGGTTATTTCTTAGCACCGGTTACTTTCTTGATCAGGTCTGTTTCTTCAGTTTTATAAGGAGTTCCATCTCCTTTAAAAATTTCGTGAAACCACAGGGCTGGTTCGCTACCATTGGCAAGCGGGGTATCCCAGGCATATTTAGTGTTGGTCTTTCCATCCACAAATCCCCAGTTTATGGCAGCGACATTTTCTTTTTTGAGCATCGGCAGGGAGTTGATAAATGTGCTGTTGCGGGTACGGGCCATGTACTCGGTACATATCAATGGTTTGCCATATAGCTTAAACAACTCAATGGTACGCAGGTGTTTTTCGGGCTCGTCATAGCAGTGGTAGGAGATCACATCTGAGTTCGCCAGCTGAAACCTGTTCAATTGGTTAAACATTCCGCCCCAGTTCCAGAGGCCCGCCGTAATGGGCTGCTCAGGATTAACTTCGCGGGCCCAGGTA
>CAMLDJ010000480.1 GCA_946478755.1 uncultured Pedobacter sp.
TAAGCCAACAGAGGCTGAAATAAATAAAGAAAAGCAAAAAATAACTGCCGATTCAATAAAAAAGGCCGGCGTTACCACAACTCCTGCGCCTGTAACCGCCACACCAGCGCCTCTGGTCGATTCGGCAGCCTTGAAAGGGCCATTCGGAGGCAACATCATCGGAACCGCGCAAACCAGTGTTCTTGAAAATGAAAATTTAAAGCTAACTTTTACCAATAAAGGAGGTAAGATTTTGTCGGCAGAGGTTAAAGGCCAGAAAGCTTACAATGGAAAACCAGTCATTTTATTTGAGGGTGATCAGAATAAGTTTGGTTTGAACCTAAATATCGGTGGTAAAATTATAAATACAAACGACCTATATTTTACCGCTACCCAAAGTGCTGGAAGCATTATTATGCGTGCCAGCTATGCGGCAGATAAATACATTGAATATGTTTACAGCCTGAAACCGAACAGCAGTCAGGTAGGATTTAACATTAACCTGAATGGCTTAAACCAGGTAATACAGGGCAATCAGATTGCCTTAAACTGGGAAACCACTTTACTTGAACAGGAAAAATCCGGCAAGAAAGAACGGGAACATTCTGCTCCTTACTATAAATACAAAGATAAGAACCCTGAACACTTAAATGTGGCAAAGGATGAAGAAGAAGAATTGAAGGAAGGAAAAATTGAATGGTTCTCTTTCAAACAACATTTCTTTTCTGCAGTAATGATCCCCTCGATTCCTTTTGATAAAGGAAGCCTTGCCGTAAAAGTAAGTACAGATCCGGGAAAAATTAAATGGTATGGTGCAACAATGCAAATGCCATTTAATCAGCTTGCGGCACAAAGTTATGCCATGAACATCTATTTCGGCACCAACAAGTTCTCGACCTTAAAAGCTCAGGGACATGAATTGGAGAAACAGGTAGATATGGGTTACTGGCCATTAAAATACATCAACAGATTTGTTGTATTACCGGTATTCAACTTTCTGGAAGGCTTCGGTTGGAATTATGGCTTAATTATCCTGATCTTAACGATCATGTTAAAGGTAGCTATGTCTCCGTTAACCTATAAGTCATACATTTCAATGGCCAAAATGAGGATATTGAAGCCTGAAATGGATGTGATAAAAGCAAAAGTTGGCGATGATAATGCTACCCTGCTGCAACAGGAATACCTGAAGCTCTATAAACAGGTAGGCGTAAATCCATTGGGTGGCTGTTTGCCCATGTTACTCCAGTTGCCTTTTGTAATGGCCTTCTTCTTCTTTTTCCCCAACCTGTTTGAATTAAGGGGAGAATCTTTTTTATGGATGAAGGACCTCTCCACCTATGACGATTTCATAAAGTTTGGTGTTTCCATACCTTTTATCGGTGACCACCTGAGTTTGATGTGCGTGTTGATGACCATTTCCACCTTGATCTATACTTATTTCAATAATCAGATCTCTGGTGCAACCGGTCAAATGAAGTACATCGGTTATATCATGCCTATTATCTTCTTAGGTGTATTAAACAGCTATCCATCAGGACTGAATTATTATTACTTTTTGGCGAATATGCTCACATTTGCTCAGCAATTCCTGATTAAATCGATGGTTGATGATGAAAAGATTCATAGAACGCTGCAGGAAAATAAGGCAAAGCCTGTGGAGCAGAAAAAGAAATCTAAATTTCAGAGCAGGTTAGACGATTACATGCGTCAGCAACAACAAGCGCAGACGAAACAAAAAAAGAACAAGTAATTATCCTTACCAACATAAAAGGCTGCATCATATATTTAATGCAGCCTTTTATGTTGGTAAGAATTTCTTTCCGCCGGACATGTCCATATTCTCTCAGCCATCGCTTCTCCAGGACATAAATGCCTCGGGCGCATTGTAAGGCTGAAAGCCGATGGAGAAATTGAAAAACCTTCAATTTAAACAGGGATATTAGAATCAAAACTTTAAATTTAGAACCTGAACTAAATCATCTTTAATGGCATTAAGTAGAATCTGGTCTGCCTTTATCATTGTCGCTATTGTCGTGGCAGCGATAAAGTGCTTTTTTTTTGGGCAAAGCGATATTTTCAACTGGATGATCATCGGCAAAGCCGATGATGCAGCGAACCCACTAAAATTAGATGGAGTGATACAAACCTGTTGGGTTGCTGTTGAACTTTGCCTGAAATTGATAGGTATTTTAGCTTTGTTTATGGGCCTGATGAGTATTGCTGAAAAAGCCGGTGGGATTCGTCTCCTATCAAGAATTGTTGGCCCCTTCTTTTCGAAACTTTTCCCTGATATTCCAAAAGGACATCCATCAATGGGACACATGATCATGAACTTTTCTGCCAATCTGCTTGGTTTAGATAATGCTGCTACGCCATTTGGATTGAAAGCTATGGAAAGCCTGCAGGAAATTAATCCGAGCAAAGACGTTGCATCGAACGCCCAGATTATGTTTTTATGTTTACACGCTGCCGGGCTTAACCTTATTCCGGTTAGTGTGATTGCTATCCGCGCCTCTCAAAATGCGTCAAACCCTACAGATATATTCATACCCTGTCTGGTCGTTACCTTTGTCGGAACAATAGCAGCGATGCTGATCGTTTCTTTCAAGCAAAAGATAAACATCCTGCAGCCAGTGATTATCATGTGGGTGCTTGGTATTTCTGTGGTAATCGCTTTATTGGTATTATATATTGTTTCTTTAAATGCCGAAGGCATAAAATCATTTTCCGGCATACTGAGTAACGGATTGATCCTTCTGGTATTTCTTCTGATCATCCTCGGTGGTTTATATAAAAAAATAGATGTCTTCGATGCTTTCATTGAGGGTGCTAAGAACGGGTTTGATACCGCGATAAAAATTGTCCCTTATCTGGTTGGAATGCTGGTCGCCATTTCCCTTCTTCGCACAAGCGGAACTTTTGAAGTGGTGATCAATACCATAAAAACCGGCTTTGCATTTCTCGGTGCAGATACCCGATTTGTTGAAGGCTTGCCAACCGCATTGATCCGTCCCTTAAGCGGAGGAGCGGCACGGGGAATGATGGTCAGTACCATGGAAACTTATGGTCCTGATTCCTTTGCCAGCAGGCTCTCGGGCATATTCCAGGGCGCGTCAGACACCACATTTTACGTTGTTGCAGTTTATTTCGGTTCGGTAAGTATAAAAAATACCAGGTATGCCATCGGCGCCATGCTCTTGGCTGATCTGGTCGGTGTATGTACAGCTATAGGCTTGGCTTACTTGTTTTTTGGATAAACAACCTCTTAAAGCTGAATTTGCAAAAAGCGGCCGCCATCTAACAATGACCGCCGCTTTTTTGATGCCTTCGCTTTACTGCGCAAGGGAAAAATTGATGGGTATGTTGTACTTAACACGGACTGCCTTCCCATTCTGAATGCCCGGTATCCATTTTGGACTGGCTTTTAAAACGCGAACGGCTTCTTCATCTGTTCCGTACCCCAGCTTCCTTTCTATTTTGATATCCG
>CAMLDJ010000481.1 GCA_946478755.1 uncultured Pedobacter sp.
TTCTGTTGCGCAAGCACAGAGCCGTGGAATAACAATAGGATCAGGAAATAGCGTAATCTCTGCACGTCACAAAGTTAGTTTTATAATTTGTTTTTTTAAAGGTTATGGAGCCATCATGCATTTTTATTCATTATTTTTGAGACCATGTTACCCCTGCAGAATTTTATGGCTTACGTCAGCCAGCATTCCCTATTTACGCCAAAGGATAAAATCCTTCTGGCGGTTAGCGGTGGCAAAGATTCTGTTTTAATGGCGCACCTATTTAAACTCTCCGGATTCAATTTTGGTATTGCACACTGTAACTTTAATTTAAGGACTGATGAATCACAGCGGGACGAGACTTTTGTAAAAATGCTGGCCGCTTCGCTCGATGTTCCCTTTCATGTCACCCATTTTAAAACAAAGGAATTTGCCGCAAAACATAAGGTTTCCACTCAAATGGCGGCAAGAACACTTCGCTACCAATGGTTCGAGGAGGTCAGGGCATCGGGGCAATACGCTGTAACCGCTTTGGCTCAGCATCAGGATGATGCGATTGAAACCATTTTGCTGAATCTTACCAGGGGGACGGGGATTGCCGGCCTGCATGGGATTTTGCCGAAAAGAGATGCGCTGGTAAGGCCCTTACTCTTCCTTTCTGCCGGTGAGATTGCTGCGTTGGTCAGGGAGCATCACATAGACTTTGTTGAAGATAGCTCCAATCAAAGCACCCATTATGCCCGCAATAAGATCAGGTTAAAGGTTATTCCCCATCTTAAAGAGATCAATCCCGGTCTTGAAGAGACTTTTCAGCACAACATCCGGCGTTTTACAGAAACGGAACTCTTGCTGCAAAATGTTGTGAGCAGCCTGAGGGAGCAGATCCTGAAAAAGCGGACCGTTGGGTTTTATCTATCGATAGCCGATGTGAAAGCCTTAAACCCACAGCACTTGCTGTTGTTTGAAATCCTCAGGCCATTCCATTTTGCAGAACCGGTAATAGGAGAGCTTGTGAAAGGACTGGATAAACAAAGTGGAACTGCTTTTTATAGCAGTTCACATCAGGTGGTGGTCGACCGCCGAAACCTGGTCATCAGCCCGCTCCCTAAAGAGAAGGGGACAAGTCCTGGTCATATTGTCCATGCCCATGACCTGTCCGCCGGTTTTTCTGGCCGGCAGATCCTGATCTCCTCCTCATCTGAAGTACAATTTGAAAACAACAGGAATAAAGCATACGTTGACACCGCTAAACTGATCTTTCCACTGGTCTTAAGAAGCTGGCAACAGGGTGATAAGTTCAAACCGATAGGGATGAACGGCGATAAAAAGCTGAGCGATTTTTTTATCGATGAAAAGATCCCGCTTAACGACAAGGACGACGTTCCTATATTGGTTAATGGAAATGGCGAGATCATTTGGGTGGCGGGGTGGCGACAAGACAATAGATATAAACTTACAGAGACGACGGAAAATGTGACCATTTTTGAATTGCTTGGCTAAGCTGTTGCAATTGCCAGGCTTCATAATGCAGCTTATCCGACAAAAAGAAATAGATGATAGAGAAAAAACCAGTAACTTTATTGCCAACGGACCTAATTGAAACACATATACATGGGAAATAGATACGCTTATTTTGAAAAACAATACCTTGGCCGGGATTATTTAAGGATTTGTATCAGGTTGGTTATGGCGGCATTTTGTTTTGCAGCCTATGTATACGAACGGGACCGCGACAATACCCAGGATCTTTTTTTGGTCGTTGGTTTCGGTATCATTGGTGTATCAATTTTGTTGCTTTTTCTGATTCAATATGAAATTATCGTCGACAAAAAACAAATTACGATCGATGGCCTGTGGTCCGCAAAGAAAGTGGTGATCGACCTGAATTCCATAGTTAAGGTGCGTAAAGATTTCTATAGCAACTATTTATTCAATAATCCTGTATATAATTTGCACCGTAAAGGAAGCATACGGTTTTATTCTTCGGGAAAGGATGCCATCGTGCTTACAGATCGCGACGGCCTTGAATATTATATCGGTACGCAACGGCCAAACGAGATGTACCTCGTTATTCAGGAACAAATGAAGAATGCGGTTAAATAATTGCAATTGTTTAACACAAAGATCAGTTTAAGTGCGGTACTTTGCAGCGTTAAATAATTCAATGAAACCATGGTGAGCATGGCGTTTGCAACATCTGCATATGCTCAGGATCGCTTCATAAACTAAATTGTTTTTTAATGAAAATAGGTATTGTTTGTTATCCGACCTTTGGAGGAAGTGGTGTTGTTGCTACAGAACTTGGAAAGGCGCTTGCCGATGAAGGGCATCAGGTACATTTTATCACATATAGTCAGCCCGCACGACTGGATTTCTTTTCGGCCAACCTGTTTTATCATGAAGTATCCGTAAGGGATTACCCGCTGTTTGACTACGCTCCCTATGAGTCTGCACTGGCTAGTAAACTGGTTGATGTAGTGCGTTTCGAACAACTGGATATTCTACATGTTCATTACGCCATTCCACATGCTTCCGCTGCCTTTATGGCCAAACAGATCCTGGAAACGTATGGCATTCACATTCCTTTTGTCACTACCTTGCATGGAACGGACATTACCCTGGTCGGGAAAGACCCGACCTATAAGCCAGTGGTGACTTTTTCCATTAACAAATCAGATGGGGTAACTACAGTATCCGAAAGCCTGAAGAAAGATACAGAAGAGCATTTCGAAATCACCAATGAGATCAAGGTGATCCCCAACTTTATTGATTTTTCCAGGTTTAGCTTAAAGCCGAAAGATCACTTTAAGAAAGCAATTGCGCCAAATAACGAAAGGATATTGATCCATACCTCTAACTTTAGAAAGGTAAAACGTACTGCAGATGTGATCAGGATCTTTCAGAAGATCCAGGAAAAGATCCCTTCAAAATTGCTGATGGTGGGCGATGGGCCTGAACGTGCTTACGATGAGCAATTGTGCCGTAGCCTCGGAATTTGCGAACATGTGCGTTTTCTTGGTAAGCAGGATGCAGTAGAGGAAATTTTGTCTGTTTGTGATTTATTCCTGATGCCCTCCGATTCGGAGAGTTTTGGTCTGGCCGCACTGGAGGCAATGGCCTGCAAGGTCCCTGCTATTACATCGAACTCCGGAGGCTTGCCTGAACTGAACGTGGATGGGTTCTCTGGCTTTATGAGTAATGTTGGTGACGTGGAAGATATGGCTAATAAAGCCATCTATATCCTGGAGAATGACGAGATACTTAAACAATTTAAAGAAAATGCGTTTGCAAGGGCGAAGGATTTCGATTTAAAGAAGATCCTTCCTGATTATGTGAATTACTACAATAAAGTTATTGCCGAATCACATAAATTAAATGAAGCGTAAAACTTATTGAACTCGTGCAAAGGTTAAACAAACCGGGGCAGCCAGCTTAATTCTTTTACCGGTATCTTTTAAGGTGCCGGTTTTTTTATTGCGTTCAAA
>CAMLDJ010000482.1 GCA_946478755.1 uncultured Pedobacter sp.
ATCATCGCCATGCAGGGCAGGGTTCCCGGCCTATTTATCACCCAGAACGCGGGTTACGCAGGGGCCAACGTGTCTGTAAACATCCGGGGGCGGAATAGCATCAATTCGCTGCCCGGTTCCTCATCGCCATTATATATAGTCGATGGTGTTCCTTTTGGCAGCGACCCGGTTGAAAAAACCATTGGTGGATTTTCTGCTGCTCTTGACTTCAGTCCGCTGAATACCATCAATCCTGCGGATATCGAAAGCATTGATGTATTGAAAGATGCCGATGCTACGGCTATTTATGGTTCTCGCGGAGCGAACGGCGTAATTTTGATTACGACCAAAAAAGGACGCGCAGGCCGTACGGACCTGACCGCAGATTTTAGCCAGGGTTTTGGTGAGGCCAATAATCTGGTGGAAATGCTTGGTACAAAAGAATACCTGGATATCAGGAGGCAAGCTTTTGCGAACGACAACATTACACCTACGGCAGCGAATGCACCTGACCTGGTGTCCTGGGATCAAAACGCCTATACGAATTTTCCGGAATTACTGATCGGTAATACTTCCCATCAGACCAATGCGGGCATTTCGTTATCCGGCGGTAGTGCATACACACAATTCACCCTCGGAGGAACTTTTAGAAAAGAATCAACCGTTTATTATTCCAGCTCAGACGATCAGGCGACCCAGCTTCGTTTAAGCGTGCAGCATAAGAGTACGGATTCCAGATTCGCGACTTCAGCGTCGGTCAGTTACAATATGGATAACAATAAGATACCTGGTTACAATTTGAACCTGACGAATTATGGACTGCCACCCAACTATCCATTATACAATACGGATGGCAGCTTATATTTCGGACCGGGATATAATAATCCTTTAGCGCCTTTCAATGCAAGTACCAATATGAAGTCTGCCAACCTGAACGCCACAGCTTCTTTACGCTATACCATCTTGCCAGGACTGGACATCAAAGCCAACGGGGGGTACAACCTGATTGACGTGAAGGGAACCATCATCAGTCCGACTACCGCCAGTAATCCGGCTTTCAATTCCCCATCCCTGGTAACGATGAACAACAACTACATCCGAACCTATCTTGCAGAACCTCAGCTTACTTACCAGCTGTCGGCCGGGAAAGGTAAATTGAATTTAATCGCCGGTGGAACCTGGCAGCAGACAGAAACGGTACAGCCATTCTGGATAATTGGTATTTTTACGAATGAAGCGCTGGTCAGCAGCTTAAGTGCGACCAACATTCTCGGTAAATCTTCGGGGTATTCCGACTTTCGTTATACCTCTGTCTTTGGGCGCGCGGAGTACAATTGGAATGACAAATACCTGGTCAGTGCCAATATAAGAAGAGATGGCTCCTCTAAATTTGGGACCAACTACCGGTTTGGAACTTTCGGAAGTGCTGCGTTGGGTTGGATTTTCAGCAAAGAAGACTTCGTAACCCAAAATCTCCCATGGCTGAGTTTTGGTAAGCTGAGAGCCAGTTATGGAACAGTCGGAAATGATAAGATCACCGACTACAACTACCAGTCCAACTATTCCGCTGGTTCGGCTTACGGCCCCTTGGTTACACTGAATCCATCCCGGATCGCCAATCCTTACCTAAAATGGGAACAGACCAAAAAGTTTGACCTGGCCTTAGACCTGGGCTTTCTAAATGACAAGATCTTATTTACTGCTGCTTATTACCGCAACCGGACGACTGACCTTTTGGGAAATGTGCCCTTACCAGGTCAGGCGGGGTTCGACAGCTATACGGCGAATTTTGATGCCACCGTGCAAAACCAAGGTGCAGAGTTCGAACTGAACACGGTGAACATAGACAAGGGGAAATTCAAATGGATAAGCTCATTGAATCTGACCATCCCGCAAAATAAACTCGTTTCATTTCCCGGATTGATGATCTCGACTTACAACAATCAATATGTGGTAGGCGAATCGCTGAACCTGCGTACCGTTTTCCAGTCGGCCGGAATGGTGAACGGCATCGCTACTGTCGCTGATGTCAATGGCGACGGTGTAATTACCAGCGGCATTAATGCCAATGGGAAAGGCGATTATATTGTTTTCGGGGATAATGACCCTAAATATTATGGGGGTGTAAACAATACCTTTACCTACAAAGGCTTTCAACTCGATGTTTTTTTTCAGGGGATCAGCCGCACGGCAACCAGGGGTGATCTCAACTTTGGCACTTATCCGGGCACCGGATTTAACCTGCCTAGGTCGATGGCAAATACCGGACTGAAATATTCATCCAATACGGCTACTGCGGCAGGCAGTAAATATTTCTATTTCACCAATTCCGATTCGTCGGTCGAGTCTGCCACTTTCCTCCGATTGAGGAACGTTTCACTAGCCTATACCGTACCTGTAGCATTTAGTAAAAAAATAGGAATGTCCTCGTTGCAGCTGTATGCCCGCGCACAGAACCTGCTCACCTTTACTGGGTATAAGGGGCTCGATCCCGAGACACTCAGCACGCAGGTGCCGCCTTTGAAAATGTTTATTGCTGGCTTCAGAATTACTTTTTAACATTAAGATCATGAAAAAATCTCATAACAACAGATCCATATTAAGGCTTGTCCTGTTCCTGTCGGTTTTGACCTTCGCCCTGGGCAGTTGTAAGAAGTTAATTGAAAATAATCCTTCCGGAGCGCAGTTGCTGGATAAGGAGGTTTTTAAAGACTCTGCTACTGTTAAGGCGGCCTTAGCAGGCCTGTACACCAGCCTCAATGCAAATGGTACTTATAGTCTGCTCTTGTCTACAAGGCCGGCTTTTAGTGCGGATGAGCTTGTATTCGTTGGCAGCACTTACGATCAGTTTATCGGAAATGCGATCATCCCCAATGATCAGGATGCAGGCATTCTCTGGACCCGACCTTATTCCATCATCTACCAGGCAAACGCGATCATCGAGGGCACACCTGCAGGAAGTAACCTTAGCCCCAGGTTTCAATCCCAGACCATTGCAGAAGCCAGGTTTGTCCGTGCATTCTGTTATTTTTATCTCGTCAACCTTTTTGGAGATGTGCCCCTGGTTTTAACGACTGATGTGGAAAAAAATAAGGTAAGCCCCCGCGATCCCGTTGCAGCAATTTACAGCCAGATCATAGCCGATCTGCAGTTTGCACAGGCGAACCTTCCGGCCAATTATTCGGAGTCTGCCGGCTTGAGGGTGCGTGCCAATAAATGGGCGGCTACCGCCTTACTTGCGCGTACTTATCTTTACCAGGGAAACTGGGCTGATGCAGAGCTGCAGGCGACAGCAATCCTGGACAATACCTCTTTATTTGGACTGGAAGACCTGACCAGGATTTTTACACCAAACAGTAAAGAAGCTATCCTCCAATTTTATAATGATGCAATTGGTTACACCTCGTATGCAACGGCGGTGCTGCCTAATCCACAGGCGCCAGTGCCCAAGTATGTGGTCAGCGCCCAGGGAATAGCGGCTTTTT
>CAMLDJ010000483.1 GCA_946478755.1 uncultured Pedobacter sp.
ATGGCGGTGGTGGTGCTGGTGGCGGCGGCCGTGGTGGTCGTGGTGGTTTCGGCGGTGGCGGTAATTTTGGAGGTGGCGGCGGCGGCTTCGGTGGTAGCCGTGGCGGTATGGACTTCCAGGCCATGTTAAGCCCTACAGACTTCTGGGGAAAATACACCCTTGCAAAAAAATAATTTCAACGGTGTAAACACACACAAACCCCAACCCTTACAAACGCACAAATGAACTATTTTATTCAGGCCAGGACTAGGAATTTAAATACATTTCTTAAGTCGGGATACCTACAGAATTTGAAGTTGCCGCTAGTCATTTTATTAACGACATTCAGCTTTACCACAGCATCTGCCCAGCAGGAACCAAGTCAGAAACCCGCCCAGGCTCCACCTTTACCTACCAGGCAAATCAGCGGCATTGTAAAAGATAGTACAGATTTAGGCGTAATAGGCGCAACAGTTAGTCTCACTTCAGATAAAGATACCTTAAAAACAGCTACCAACAGTGATGGTATTTTTGTTTTCAAAAATGTCAAATCTGCAACTTATACGATCGTTGTGCAAAGTATAGGGTATGCCAAATCACCGGTGATGCGTTTTAAACAGAACGATATGATCCCGAGGATTGTAATGGATCCGATTGTCCTGAAAGAAGAGAACAATACCCTGAATACAGTAGTGATCAATGGTACGCCCTCTATTACCTATAAAACAGATACCGTCGAGTATAAAGCCAGTGATTATGTCGTGAGGGCCAATTCGACAGTAGATGAACTCCTGAAAAAGATGGAGGGTATGGAAGTGGGGAATGATGGAACACTAATACATCAGGGCCAGAATGTAGCCAAAGCCAAATTAAACGGAAAGGAATATCTTGGTGGCGATATAGCCAATGCCATTAAAAATCTGCCGGCCGAGATTGTAGATAAAATCCAGATTGTAGATGATTATGGAGACCAGGCAGCCCGTACCGGTATCAAGGACGGTGATCCTGAAAAGATACTAAATATTACCACGCGAACAGACAAATCGGTGGGGAATATGGCAAATATGAGTGCAGGTGCGGGAAATAACGAGCGTTATGAAGCAGGGCTGTTTGGTACCCGGGTAAACGGGAATCAAACCATCGGCGTAAATGGAAGGTACAATAATACCGTGAACGGTGTGGCAGGGGGAGATAACAATGGTGGCGGCGGACGGAACCAGGGGGGACAGAACAATAACAACCAGAATGCAAACAGCAGTGCAAGCGGGGGTACAACGACCAGCGGAAACGGCTCCTTCAGCATACGTGATAAGGTGGGTAAAAAAATAGAATATAACCTTAATTACGATTACAGGACTACCAATACCAACTCCATAAATGATAGTTATTCTGTGACTCCAACGATTGTGAGGGATACGGTCACTGGGGAGAGTACCAGTTATGAGACCAATGCGTTAAGTTTGATAAAAAGCGATGACATCAATAAGAGTCATAATTTTAGGGCTGAGATAGAGATTGACCTGGATAGTAATAATTTCCTGAGATTTATACCAACTTTCAGATACAGTTCCATCAGCAGCACATCGGCATCTGATATTCGACAAACCGGGTTTCTTCACCAGAACCGGAATGGGGTGAACCGCAGTACGAATACCAGGCCCCAAATTGGGGGCTCTGTTTTTTATCAGCATATATTCGAAAAGCCGAGAAGAAACCTTTCTTTTCAAGCCGATTTAAATAGCAATGATCAGGACCAGGAACGGGAACAGGATACAAAAATCCTGTATTTTCTTAACGAAACGGAAAGTGAGGTAAAAGACTCTACAGTCAACAGGATTATTGCCCGTAAAAACCTACAGGCCAACTATCGTGGAAGCCTGACCTATGTGGAACCGCTAACCACCAATACACAAATAGAGTTAAATGCCCAGGTAAACTACAACGGCTATGACAACAGTGCAACTACCAGAAATGTCATCAATGGGGGACTTTCGCAAATTATAGACTCACTGAGCAACATCTATGACTATTCATTTACACAAGGCCGTATCGCCTTAAACTACAGGTATGGATTAAGCAGCGCGTCTAAAATTCGTTTCTCACTCGGGATCACAGCTGTGCCCTCTCTGCTTTCAGGGACAAAAGTGAGCTTGGGCACTACGACCAGCAGAAGTAGCTTTAACATGATCCCTATCGCCCGGTTTGAGTACTTATGGTCAAGACAGCATAGAATATCAGTTAATTACTCGGGTAATGCTATAGAGCCTACATTTGATCAGATCCAGCCGGTAAGAGATGTAACTAACCCTCAGAATCCAATTGTAGGTAATCCCAACCTTCGTGCAACATTTCAGCACAGCGTAAGAGCAGCTTATGATAACTATATTGCCAATTCCAAACTCAATTACTCCGTCAATCTGAACGCATCCTTAACTGACAATTCGGTAGTCAGGAATAACGTGCAGATTATAGACCAGAGCATTGTGGTTGAACCCGGTCAGAAACCTGTTTTTATCAATGAAACAAGGTTTCTGAATAGGAACGGTGTATACAAGATTAGTGGGAATTATTCTGTGAACAAACAATTAAGCGACCGCAAATATAACCTGGCACTAAGCGGATCAGCCAGTTATGATCACCGTTTATCCATGTACGATTCCCAGCAGAATATAAATACATTGGTTACACTTATTGAGCGTTTTGGTCCAAGGATAAATCCAAATGAATGGTTTGAAATTAATCCCTACGTATCCTATAATTATACTAAATCTGATAACAGTATGCCCAAGTTTATAGATACCAAAACCAATACGCTGGCATTCAATGTTGATGGAAGAGTTTATTTTCTGAACAGCTGGCTGCTAGGTTACAGTGCAAGTAAGAACTACGTAAGCGGTATTAACGCAAATGTAACCAGCAACCCATTTGTGGTAAATGCTTACCTCGAAAAAGAGTTATTTAACCGCAGGGGCAGGATTACCTTTCAGGCATTTGACATCCTCAATCAGAACAATTTTATAAACCGTGACGTAAGTGAGGATGGTGGATATACGGATACCAAGTCAAATGCACTTAGCCGCTATTTTATGCTTCGTTTAAGTATGCGGCTGCAAAAATGGACAGGAGCTAAGGGCCGTGGAGGACGAGGCATCATGCGCCGTGGAGACGGAAGCTTTATGAACTAATTGAATTTTTGCAATAAGAGCCATTAAAAAAGGCCCTGCTGATTGATCGATCAGCAGGGCCTTTTTAATTATACTTGATATCTTAAAATGAAAAATCGTCGTTCAGGTTCTTTACCACGCCCTCGTGATTTTCCGAGTATTCATAACGTTTCTCTACAACATCCTGGTGGTTCTTGATGTATTCAACAGTCTCGTTTAGCCCTTCCGTAAACTTCTCAAAATCTTCCTTGTATAAAAAGATCTTATGCTTTACAAATACGCCGTCCTCCAGTCTTTTTTTACTTTCTGTTAGGGTTAGGT
>CAMLDJ010000484.1 GCA_946478755.1 uncultured Pedobacter sp.
TAAACACAGTAAAATACACCGCAAAAGTTGAACGCCCGGATGGAAGTTCAAATAATTCCTATCCTTCAGGGCATACTGCCAATTCTTTCATGAATGCTACATTCCTTCATAAAGAATATGGACAATACCGTTCGCCCTTATATAGCGTAGGTGCCTATACTGCTGCAACTGCCACTGCAGTCGGACGGGAACTGAACAACCGTCATTGGATCTCTGATGTTCTTGCGGGTGCAGGGATCGGGATTCTTTCGACTGAACTTGGATATGTTGTTGCAGATAAAATTTTCAAAGAAAAAGGACAGCACATCAAACTGACAAACAACCCTGTTCCTGTACAGTTAAAGCCAAGCTTTATAGAACTAAAACTGGGATATACACAAGCCTTGAGTAAAGATCTGACAGAAAGGTCTGAGGATCTTTTTGCCAAAGGGGGATTTAATTTTGGAATTGAAGGTGCTTGGTTCTTTCACAAAAACTTCGGAGTCGGTGGCGAATTCGCATTTTCTAGTTTTCCGATAAATGATGATAACCTAAAATTCAATGATGTGGATATTCCCACAATAAGTGATGGGCATTATACCCAGCCGATGGGAATCCGGTATATACATGCTGGCCCGTACTTTAGTCTTCCTCTTTCGAGAAATTGGTTTGTAACAGGCAAACTCGGGGCGGGAACAGCTTCTGGAGCAAAGGGCGAGATTATGCTAAATCTAAAAGAAGATTATAGGGAAATTTTCAAATCTAATGAATTACCGTACTACAGATATCAGCCTGAAAGTACATTCAGCTGGTCTGCGGGCGTGGGTATCCAGAAGCAGATAAAGAGAAACATCGGTGTTAAGGCTTATGTAAATTATTTCAATTCGAAAAATGATTTCAAGCTTGACATAATAGATGATATTAATCCAAATGGCGGGTATACCTTTAAGGATTACGGATCCGAGAAAGTCCGGTTCGACAATCTGACCGTCGGATTGGGCTTGACCGCTTATTTATGGTAATGTCTTCTAGAAAAGATTATAATAATTAACTATGGAAACTTTTTCCCATATCAAAACCGTTTTAGGTATCATTCTTGGCCTCAGCATCACACATGCGCTGAAGGGCGCAGTGAAAATCATCGAACATCCCGGCCGTGCAAAAGCATATACGGTACATCTGATGTGGGCCTTTTACATGTTCCTGAGTACGGTATACTTTTGGTGGTTTGAGATACATCTGACGGAGATAAAACATTGGGATTTTATAAAATACATGTTCCTGGTCATTTACGTGATCACTTATTTTACGCTTGCAGCATTGCTTTTCCCTGACGACCTGCGCGACTACAAAGATTACAGATCCTATTTCTTCTCACGAAAGAAGTGGTTTTTCGGTATTTTGGCGCTCCAGTTTCTATTTGATTCGGTCGATACTTACATTAAGGGACCGAATTACCATTTAGATATGTTAAGGATATATCCTATAAGGGAATTTATACACATTGTTGCCTGCCTGATTGCGGCAAGGTCGAACAATAAATGGATACAACTTTTCATTGTTTCCGGATTCATCATCTTTCAGCTTTTTTGGATATTACATTATTACATGAATGGGTAAAAATTTTGGTGAGTAAACAAATTAGAATTTACTCACCAAAATATTTTTTGCGAAGTACGTTGATAAGACCCTGTTCATGGGCGCCCAATAATTCTATAGTTAACAGGTTCTCGATCCCACTCTTTTTAGACACGCCAAAACCATATTTATCAGGTTTAAAAAGCGGCCCTACTACAGTGAAAGACTCATTCGAATGGGTATGTTGATGATATTCCAGCACAGGGGCGTCTCCAATAATAGCGTCAATTTCCTGGGAAGCCAGCGCTTTCGCAGCCTGATCTATATTATTATACGATTTTGTTTGGAGACCTGTTTCATAGGCATATCTTTCTGAAGCACTCCCGGTAAGAATGCCCACGTTTTTTCCGGGCAGATCATTGACACTATTGATCTGATTTGTGAGCGACTGGGTCGTCATAACACTTGTTACAGAAGAGGTGACATATGCAACGACCGCTACTCCACATATAAGCCATATTGCGGAGAAGATTCTACCCACCCATCCAAAGAGATTCTTTCTATCTGCTTTACCTGAAATCGCAATGGACATTACGTGATAAAAGCTTTCTGCCAGCCCCTCCCTCCATCGGTTAGAAAAATCCTTATCATATTTTCT
Organism: uncultured Pedobacter sp.; assembly: GCA_946478755.1. The sequence continues at coordinate 2,216 of CAMLDJ010000484.1, forward strand.
GTCAAATACAGTGAGAATAACTGTGCCCAAAAGGATTAAGAACGCAAGCCAGCAAAAAGTAGTTAAATGGCCTGCATTACCCAAACCGGAAATAATTTCTTTAAAGCTACTGGAGCGATCTTTGGCTGTCATTATACGAAGGCCTGCATCATACCATGGCTGCGTAAAATCAATATTTCTTGCCCTTTCCTGGGTAATGGTAAAATTGGTTACCGCAACATCGAATCTCCCCTCTTCAACACCTTGCACCAGTTCCTTAAAAGTAGGAACCTGTTGATACTCAAATGACAATGCCAGACGTTTTGAGAGCGATTCCCATAGTTCAATTGACATCCCGGTAAACCGGCCGTTTTTTTTCATTACAAACGGGGGGCTGACGTAAACCCCAACCTTTATTGGTGTTTTCGCATCTGGTGTTGATGCACGTAAATATGAAGTGAAAACACAAATGATCAGAAGTAATAAATACAGTTTTTTTATCATTTCATAACGCTATTATAATCAGGGAGTTTATATTGTTCAGACTTTAACTCATATTGTTTCCGGTACTTTTTACTTTTTTTCAGACCGAATGTTGATAGCAGTCCACTCAGCTGAGCTTTTATCCAATAATTAAAGATAAATTTTTGCTGGTTACGTTCCACATAGATCAGGGAAGGTTTGTGGTTGCTTCCGGGCAGGATCAGGTTCACTACAAAAGTTTTTACAGCAGGCACAAATTGCCATTTATGGTCATTATTACCGAAAAACTTAATCTTTAAGCCGTCGAAATTAAAATCCATCCTACCGAGCGCAGCATATTTATTACCCGACCAGTAGCTGTATAGGGTATCTGCCTGACCAGATTTGATGCCTACCGAAGCCATGGGCATTGACATCCTGGAAAACTCTCTTAAATCCATCTGCGAAAAGTTTACTTTAGCAGTAAAGCCTGCCAGGGAATCGGCATAAGATTCCTTATAGGAAAAACGCCTGATCTGAGTCCCGAATAAACGGGCAGTGAGGACAAGCGCAAGGCTGTCGCTCCCTTTTCGGTTGCTTACATTCAAAATGTTTCCGTTGATTTCTGTAAAAGGAATCTCACTCCATTGTTTTGCCTTTGGTTCTAACTCTTTATAAACAACAGCACTATGATGAAGCGCTATCTCTTCTATGCGGAATGGCGTTTTAACCGCACTGATGAGTTGGGTTGGCATAGGTTTGAAATGACCAGGTTTGGGCGGTAAGTGTTTATCTCTTGAAACAT
>CAMLDJ010000485.1 GCA_946478755.1 uncultured Pedobacter sp.
AAACTAGGCACATGGTACCCCAAAGGCGGTTTTGGAGCAGTGATAAATGCAATGCGGTCGGTAGCTGAACAACAAGGCGTTAAATTTCACCTGAACCAGGCAGTTACCGGTTTTAGCTTTAAAGACAAATTGATAGATGAAGTGATTTCTTCGAATCAACAAAAAAGGTACGATGGCGTCATCGCCGCAGCCGATTATCAGCACGTTGAAGAAAGCCTTTTGGGAACGAAGTATGGAAATTACGGTGAGGACTATTGGAACAGGCGGGTGTTGGCCCCATCATGCCTGATATTTTACCTTGGTGTCCGTAAACCCCTCGGGCGCTTAAACCATCACACCTTGTTTTTTGACGAGGACCTCAGACAACATGCTGTAGAGATCTATAAAGCTCCTGCCTGGCCCTCCAAACCTCTGTTTTACGTTTGCTGCCCATCGAAAACGGAAAAGACCCTGGCACCTGAAGGACATGAGAACCTCTTTATTTTAATGCCTCTTGCACCTGGCCTGGCAGACAGCGATGTACTCAGAGAAAAGTATTTCTCCATAATTCTTGATCGGCTGGAAGCCTATACCGGAGAAGCCATCCGTGCGCATGTCGACTATAAAAAAAGCTATTGCGCGACGGACTTTGTGGCTGATTATAACGCCTTTAAAGGCAATGCTTATGGTTTGGCAAATACCTTAATGCAAACGGCAAATTTGAAACCCTCGATAAAAAATAATAAGATAACTAATCTTTTTTATGCGGGACAGCTAACTGTTCCGGGGCCTGGCGTTCCGCCCTCAATCATTTCCGGAAATGTAGCGGCCCAACAACTAATAAAGTACTTTAATCACCGATTATGAAAGAGCTATTTGATCAGTTATCTGCGGAGTGCAGCAAAATTACGACGCAGCGATACAGCACCAGTTTTTCACTTGGCATCTATTTTTTGAGTAAAAGGTTGCGCAAACATATTTACGCCATTTATGGTTTTGTTCGTCTTGCTGATGAGATCGTAGACAGCTTTCACGACTACGATAAAAGACTTTTACTTAAAAAATTCAGCAAAGACTGCTTCGAATCCATTGAAGATGGGATCAGCTTAAATCCCGTGTTGAATTCGTTTCAACAAACCGTTAACAGTTATCTGATCGATAGGGAATTGATCGAGCTTTTCCTGAAAAGCATGGAGATGGACCTGGAGGAAAACAACTATACACATGAAAAATACAATGCCTATATTTTAGGCTCTGCCCAGGTTGTCGGACTGATGTGCTTAAAGGTTTTTACAGAAGGAGATCATGAAGAATACGAGCGTTTAAAAGATGCCGCAATGAAATTAGGATCGGCTTTTCAGAAAGTTAACTTTTTAAGAGATCTTCGGGCTGATTATAATAACCTGAGCCGTACGTACTTCCCCAATGTCAACCTCTCCGATTTTTCTCAGGCAGACAAGAAGCGGATCGAAGAAGAAATTGAGCAGGAATTTAAAGCGGCCCTGGATGGAATAAAACAATTGCCCCGATCATCAAGAAGTGGCGTTTATCTTGCTTATATTTACTACAAAGAATTATTCAATAAAATAAAACGGGCTACACCTGAATCTGTGATGTCCGAACGGATCAGGATCTCTAACGGTCATAAATTCGGGCTGATGTGCGATTCGATAATCAGGTACAAAATGAATGCTTTATGAAAGTTTTTATGTTATTCATGACATTTATATCATTTTTGCCAACTGAATTGCTTTCGGCCAGGGAACCGGATGTGGGCCGGTTGAGGAATTTGTACTATAAGGCCGCCACTGAGAAAGATTCAGCAGTTAAGCTTGCTGAAATGCTGAAAACTGTGAACGGCGACTCTCCGGCAATTTTAGTGTGTTATAAGGGGGTTTCCGAGATGATAAAAGCGAAATACCTAATCAATCCGTTTAATAAATGGAACAAGTTTAAAAATGGCAGAAAGTTGATTGAACAGGCTGTAAGGGATAGTCCGCAGGGAGTCGAAATCAGGTTCCTGAGATTTTGTATACAGACTAATCTTCCGGGCTTTCTTGGATACAGCAAAGACATCGCCGCTGATCAGACTTTTCTGCTTGATAAGGTGAATCAGTTAGATGATAACGGACTCAAACAAAACATCAAAAACTATTTGTTAAAGCTTAAAAATGGTTCCTGAGCGGAACAAAAAGAATTTATAAATGATAGAAAACGCAGCAGATATGGAGCATGTAATCCTGGTGGATGAGCATGACCACGTGATTGGAACAATGCCCAAAATGGAGGCCCATTTACTTGGAAGGCTCCACCGGGCGTTTTCTGTTTTTATTTTTAACAGCAAGGGCGAGCTTCTTTTGCAGCAGAGGGCAACAGATAAATACCACTCCGGCGGAAAATGGACCAACACCTGTTGCAGCCATCCAAGATTAGCTGAAGATACATTTGATGCGGCTAACAGGAGACTTCAGGAGGAAATGGGAATGGAATGCAAACTCGATTACGGGTTCAATTTCACCTATCAGGCAGCGCTTGAAAACGGTGTTTCTGAAAACGAATTTGACCATGTTTTTTTTGGAATAACGGATCAGTTACCCCTGCCAAACCCCGCAGAGGTGGCTGCTTATAAATATGTTGCGATGCAAACCCTTGCCAGCGAGATCGAATTTAACCCGGGTATTTATACCGAGTGGTTAAAGATTTGCTTTGACAGGGTAATGGAATATTATAACAGAAATATGTTAACGTAATGAATAACTGGATAATGAACTTTCTTGTGGTGGCAGGCACTTTCATTGCGATGGAGGGTGTGGCCTGGTTTACGCACAAATATGTGATGCATGGTTTACTGTGGACTTTGCATAAGGACCATCACCATAAAGACCACGATGGATTTTTGGAGCGGAATGATTTCTTCTTTCTGATCTTCGCCATTCCGGGCATAGTTTGCCTGGCCCTGGGCTCTTTTTATGAGGTTTCACTGGCTTTTTGGATCGGGATCGGGATCACATTATATGGAGCAGCATATTTTTTTGTCCATGACATTTTTATCCACCAACGGTTTAAGATTTTTAGAAAGTCAGACCACTGGTACTTTAAAGCCATTAGAAGGGCACATAAAATGCATCATAAGCACATCAATAAGGAACAAGGAGAATGTTTCGGAATGTTATGGGTGCCTTTTAAGTATTTTCTGAACAGTAAAAAATCAATACCATGAGCTACACTTACCTGCTGATTGATTTTTTTACGATTATAGTCCCCTTTATCTTCTCTTTTTATCCTAAGCTAAACTTCTATAGAACATGGAAGGCCTTTTTTCCGGCAGTAGCAATAACGGGGCTCGTAATTATATTGTGGGACGTCTATTTTACAAGCCTGGGGGTTTGGGGCTTTAATACTAAATACCTTGTGGGTTTGAATATTGGAAATATGCCTGTAGAAGAACTAATTTTTTTATTCTGTATCACATATTCA
>CAMLDJ010000486.1 GCA_946478755.1 uncultured Pedobacter sp.
TGTATTTTGGTACTCGTTATTTGTTTTGAACGTGCAAAAGTAAGAATTTAAAGGCTGTTTTACACATAAATTCCTGAAAATGTTACACTTTACAGCAGTATTTTGTATACTAATCATGCAGCAATAATTATTCCAAAACGCATTTGTCAGTGTTTTATTTTTGCCGGGGTAAAATAAGGAAATAGGGTGGTGTATAATGCTGTATCTTGATTGATAATTACATACGTTCAAATGTCACAAAATGTAATATTTTGTTGCAGCATAAATAAGAGGCTGGGCACAGCCTCTTGTTGTCAGTGGGAAGTCTTAGCCCTGATCTGAAATTTCTGCATCAGGCGCATTTTTCTTTACGGATTCAATTCCGTTTTCACGGCTTGATTCTGTTTCATAGAGCTCGCTATTGCCAATTACCTGTCCATTACCGGACTTTAGATTGAAATAAGGTTTACCGTTAGATGATGTTTTTCTTTCGAATTTGCTGTCATCGATCGAATTCTTTTTAACGGATTCAATACCATTGTGACAAGCGGCCTTGGTTGAATAGCCTTCGCTTGCCAGAATAATCTGACCGTTACCTGCTTTTAGATTGAATTGAAATTCTCCGTTTGTTCTCGTGGTGATTTCGAATTTCCCCATAATTTCTGTTATTTAAGTTTTATTTAGGTGGACTTTATAACCGAATTTATAAAAAATAATGTTAAACATAAAATGCTTTGTGTTATTTTTTGTTTAATCGATGGTGTGCCCCGGGAAGCCGAACAGAAAATTAGGTCAGGTGTTGCCCATGCTAAATACTGCTCAGGTCAAAGCAGCGGTCCAGTTTAACGCCCTTTTCAGTTTGCTGCACGGTGCAGCATTCATTAATAGGATCATGCTCCAGGTATAGAATGTATTGCCTTTCTGCAGCCTCGGCTAAAAATGCCTTTTTTTCTTTCAGCGTCTGCAAAGGGAACATATCATATGCCATCACGTAGGGCAGGGGGATATGTCCAACCGATGGCAAAAGATCAGCCATATAAACGATAGTTCTGTCCTTATACTGTATTTGCGGCAGCATCATGGCATCCGTATGCCCATAGGCAAAGCGGATATGGACATCCTCATGGAATTCCACACCATCCTTATCGGCAACAAACCTGAGCTGCCCGCTTTCTTGTATCGGTAAAATATTCTCCCTTAAAAACGAAGCCTTCTCCCTGTCGTTCGGGTTCACTGCCCAATCCCAGTGTTGCGCATTGCTCCAGTAAAAAGCATTTTTGAAGGCAGGGCGCAGCCGGCCATCAATCCGTACAATGGAACCCCCACAGTGATCAAAATGCAGGTGCGTTAAAAATACATCCGTCACGTCGTCCCTGCTAAAGCCTTTTGCGGCCAGCGACTGATCCAACGTATCTTCGCCATGCAAATAATAGTGCCCTAAAAATTTCTCATCCTGCTTATCACCAATCCCATTGTCTATCAATATCAGCCTGTCGCCATCTTCAATCAATAAACAGCGCATGGCCCAGGTACACAAATTATTGGCATCTGCGGGATTACTGCGCTGCCATATCGATTTGGGCACGACCCCAAACATAGCACCCCCATCCAGTTTAAACAGTCCGGTATTTATGGTATGTAAATTCATGATCTTCAGTTAAGCTATAAATATAATTTAGTTCTGTAAAATATGCTATTAAAATAATTTAGTCTAAAATATGCTATCCATATAATTTAGTCCTGCAAAATATGCTATCCATATAATTTAGCCCTGTAAATATAAAATAATAATGGCGTATGCGGCTATAGTACGTCCGGCAAAATCCTGTCTAATTCACGAGGATAACAACCCAAAAAATAGCCAAATAAAAAAGAGGTAGTTAACAACCACCTCTTTTAGTATTGACCAATAAATTCAGTGTCTGGACGAGGGCATAGCTTTTTTCGCTTCTTCAGCGAAATAATGCCGCCCGAAAACAGATTCACTTAATTTATCCCTTTATAAGTGAATCACCTCACCATACGCATCAGCAGCAGCTTCCATAATTGCTTCGCTCATGGTAGGGTGCGGGTGCACCGATTTAATCATTTCATGACCCGTAGTTTCCAGTTTACGTGCCACTACAATTTCGGCAATCATTTCCGTAACGTTCGCACCGATCATATGTGCGCCTAATAACTCGCCATATTTTGCATCAAAGATCAGTTTTACGAAACCATCTTTAGCACCTGCGGCACTGGCTTTACCAGAGGCAGAGAAAGGAAACTTGCCAATTTTTAATTCATAACCAGCTGCCTTGGCTGCTTTTTCGGTATACCCTACAGAAGCGATCTCCGGACTGCAGTAAGTACATCCCGGGATGTTGTTATAATCCAATGGCTCTGGTTTGTGGCCTGCAATTTTCTCTACACAGATGATGCCTTCGGCAGAGGCAACGTGTGCAAGCGCCTGACCGCCAACAATATCACCAATCGCATAATAACCTTTGACCGAAGTGTTATAAAACTCGTCTACAACAACTTTACCCTTTTCAGTTTTGATCCCGGTTTCCTCAAGACCAATGTTCTCGATGTTGGCAACAACCCCTGCTGCTGAAAGTACGATATCGCATTCTAAAGTCTGCATGCCAGAAGCAGTTTTAACCTGGACTTTACAGCCGGTACCGCTGGTATCTACTGATTCAACACTGGAAGAGGTCATGATCTCAATGCCTACCTTTTTGAAGCTGCGCAGCAATTGCTTAGACACATCCTCATCCTCAACCGGAACCACATTGTCCATAAATTCAACAACGGTCACTTTCGTGCCAAGCGTAGCGTAGAAATAAGCAAATTCTACACCTATGGCGCCAGAACCTACTACGACCATAGATTTTGGCTGCTCAGGTAAAACCATTGCCTGTCTGTAGCCGATCACTTTCTTGCCATCCTGTTTCAGGTTTGGCAATTCTCTTGATCTTCCGCCGGTAGCCAGTATGATGTGGCTTGCGGTATATTCTTTCTGTGTGCCATCGGTCCCTTTAACCTCAACCTTATTACCTGGTTTGGCTTTTCCGGTACCCATGATCACGTCAATTTTGTTCTTCTTCATCAAGAACTGAACACCTTTGCTCATGCCATCGGCTACACCACGACTGCGTTTAATCACAGCGGCGAAATCTGCTTCAGCTTCGGCAGTTTTGATGCCATACTCAGCGGCATGGTTAATATATTCAAATACCTGAGCGCTTTTTAACAATGCTTTGGTTGGTATACAGCCCCAGTTAAGGCATATTCCACCTAAAGATTCGCGTTCAACTACTGCAGTTTTTAAACCCAACTGAGAAGCTCTGATCGCAGCCACATATCCACCCGGACCGCTGCCTATTACAATTACATCGTAGTTCATATCTTTATTAAAAGGAATTTAACTTTAGTACGCGCCAAAATTATAAAAAAATGTTCATTAAATCTG
>CAMLDJ010000487.1 GCA_946478755.1 uncultured Pedobacter sp.
TTCTGATCCTGGGTATCGCCGCCCTGCACCGCTGCAGCCAAAAACGGCTTTCCATCCTTAAGTGCCAGTGAAGGCGATAAGGTTACCCTTGGCCGCTTTCCGGGTGCAACGACATTGAAAGGGTTCAAAGTCGTATCCAGGACGAAGCTTTGCATGCGCTGGCTCATGCCGATCCCTGTATTTCCTGCGATGCAGGCCGGCAGCCAGCCGCCACTCGGTGTAATGGAGACCACCCAGCCTTCCTTATCTGCCGCCTCTACAGAAGTAGTGCCCCGCCATAACCGATCCTCATAAACTTCCTTTGGTGTATAATTGCCCATATCATGCTGAGGAGCAAAATTGCGCTTCGTCGTATCCATCTCATAGCCCCTGCGTTTAAGCAAATTCAGGTAAGGATTAGATAAACCTTCAAAAGGATATGGGTCGCCAGGCCCAATACCGGTATCGTTCTTCCCATACCGGATCAAACCGGCCCTCTGCCGGGCATATTCCTTACTCAACAAGCCCTTTATCGGTTCAAGTGGCTGCATATAGGGATCACCATAATAAAAATCACGATCGGCAAAGGCCAGATTCATCGCCTGGTAAACGGTATGGATATATTTCGCACTGTTATAGCCCATGCCCTTAAGATCGAAGTTCTCCAGGATATTCAGCGCCTGCAGCAAGACAGGGCCCTGTGTCCACTGCTGCATTTTATAAACAGCTATCCCCTTATAGTTCACCATTAGGGGTTCCTCGCTGATGGGCTTCCATTTTGCCAGATCCTGCATGGTGATGAGGCCGCCCTGCTCCTGGCAGCCTCTTACAAATTCCCGTGCTATGTCACCCTTATAAAAGCGATCGTAAGCAGCCATCAGCGCCTCTTTACGCTTCCTGCCGTTTTTAAGTGCATTTCTTTCTGCGGCCACCATTTTGTTCAGGGTATTCAGGAGGTCCTTTTGCACAAAGATCTCGCCTGCTTCGGGAGCTTCCCGTTCTGCTCCGGCATGTGGCAGCAACACTTTTTTACTATAGGGCCATTGTTTAATCAAAGCCTTCTGACGCTCGATCGTGTTGGCCGCCTGGGCTTCTATCGGATAGCCTTTTGCCATCTGTATGGCCGGTGCCAGCACCTGTGCCAGGCTCATGGTGCCGTAATTGGCCAGCATATAAATGAGTCCCCCAGGTGTTCCTGGTGTAGTCGCAGCCAGTGGCCCGTACTCCGGTGGAAAATTATAGCCTTTACTTTTAAAAAAATCTACCGTCGCTCCTGTCGGGGCAAATCCCAATGCGTTAATCGCGATTACTTTTTTGGTATGTGGATTATAGATCAAAGCCTGGGTTTCACCTCCCCAGCTTAGGGTATCCCACATGGTGCAGGTAGCGGCAAGCATGGCACATGCAGCATCCACGGCGTTTCCGCCCTTTTGAAAGATCATGGCACCGGCCGTAGCAGCCAAGGGTTTCCCGGTTATCGCCATCCAGTTCTGCCCATGTAAGACCGGTTTCTGGGTTTGTTGGGCGGCCAGCGATAAGGAACAGGCAGAAAGGAGGAACAACAAAAAACATTTCATAAACAGAATATTTATCTCCTAAATTTAAGATAAATTGTTTACGCAGCGGTTGTTTTTAAAAAACACGAGGCCCCATCATCACAAGACCCCCAAAATTGTATGATTTTTGGGGGTCTTGTGAGGTGTGGTTTACCTAAACTTTCTTCGGAGGAAGCTCAAATGCAACCGCCTCGTGTTCAAAATGACCGTTATGTGAACCGTCACAGAACGGCTTATTCTTAGAAAGACCGCAACGACATATGGATAATACAGTTCTTCCCTGCAATCCATAAACGTCACCGTTTCTGTCTACGATCTCAAAATCGCCTTCAATCTTTACCGAACCATTATTATTAATAGTGAGTTTTGTTTTTGACATATGTTGTGTTTTCCGGCAAAACTATAACAATGTGGGAAGCCTCTCGAATATTATTTCAATTTAGAAACGTTATTGTCCAAATATACCTTTGTACGCAGACCAGCAGGCATTTTTAATTTCCTGAGGGAGGTTATCCTTCACATAGAACTGGATACCTTTATCATTATAAAAATATCTGAAATAGTTACCAAGCCGATCAGGCTTTTCTCCAGTATGTATATTTTCCCGTTTATTCAACCAATGGGCATAAGTTATCTCTACACCATTCAGGGCTTCTTCGAGATTTCTTATTTTTCCTGAGTTCTTGTCTACCAAAATCAAATCATCATAATCATTCATAACAGCAATGCTTTAACCACCAAAGATACCTATTAATATTTGGATAGATCTCAAATCTCGTCTGGTTTAAAGAATATGAAATTCCGCAGATGTAATTATTACACTAACATGTTCAAAAATCTGTCGTACGGCAACGGGAAAGCCTAACTTTGGCCATTCAAAAAAAACATCTCCGCGTTTTGAACACTACGAAATCACTCACACAACAGCACCAGGGCATTTCAACAATACTTGCATTTGCCCTACTTCCATTATCTGGCTTCGCGACAGATATTTACATTCCATCCTTGCCATCTATGGCAGGCAGCATGCAGGTCAGCAGCCTCCAGGTACAGCTTACCTTAAGCCTGTTTCTGATCAGCTATGGAATTTCCCAGCTCTTTATTGGCAGTGTGCTGGATAGTTTCGGCCGCTATAAGCTAAGTCTCATTTGCCTGCTCATTTTTGCAGCAGCCAGTATCATCATTGCCAATACCCATAACATCTACCTCATTTACCTGATGCGGATCATACATGGCTTTACCGTAGGTACCGTTATTGTTGCCAAGCGTGCATATTTCGTCGATCTCTTTACCGGCAACCAGCTCAAACACTATTTAAGTCTTTTTTCGATCATCTGGTCTACCGGTCCTATTGTGGCCCCTTTCCTGGGGGGATACCTGCAAGCTGCGTTTGGCTGGGAATCCAACTTTTATTTCCTGGCGCTGCTGGCCATCATTTTGGCAATCCTGGAATATTTCTACAGCGGCGAAACCTTAATGCATTTTTCAGAATTCTCTTTTAAAAAGATTACTTCTGTATACCTGACCATGATCCGTACCCTCAGTTTTAGCCTCGGCATTGTCATGTTGGGTTTAGCTTATACCATGGTGATGATCTATAACATGACCGGCCCCTTCATCATAGAACACCACTTACATTTTAGTCCCGTCGTGGCGGGTTACAGCTCACTTGTGCTGGGCTTCGCCTGGATGGTAGGTGGCTTTATAGGTAAGGCCACCATCAATCGCCCGTTCTTTCGAAAAATGGCGGCGAACCTCTTGTTCCAGATCGCATTTGTGCTGACCATGATCTTCAGCATCCAGTTTATTTCCGGTTTGTATACGATGGTATTATTCGCTTTTCTGATCCATGTCACAGCCGGTTATATCTTTAATAACTATTTT
>CAMLDJ010000488.1 GCA_946478755.1 uncultured Pedobacter sp.
GAATATCGTTCCAGTCGGCATGATCAGAAATATACAATTGAATTTCATGGTTATTTTGCAGGTGTTTCCAGCCTGTTGCGAATACCCTAATCACGTTAACGGCTTTAAAATAGCTTCTAAATACCATTGGGGGGACCAGATAAACCATATTGACCGGATTATTCTTCATGACTTTACGATCGTACATTTCATAATTGCCCAGGTTAATGCCCATCTGTTCATATATTTTGACAAAAGGCAGCATACTATGGTGTACCAATATCCTTTTTCCCAGACAATGATCATTCATTAAACTAATCAGTCGCTGACATTTCCCCAGGGCATAGGCACCAAGCATAATGTTGGTCTGTGTGCTGTTCAATTTAAGGATCTCGGATTCTGCTGTGGGGTGTTGTGTGCCGGGATCTGCAAAAGTAGTTTCGGTGATCAGTACATCTGCGGAGACAAACTCAATAGGCTCACAGGTTTTATCTGGCTGAAGCTTATAATCTCCGGTATAAACGTATTTTACACCCTTGTATTCCATCAACACCTGTGCAGAGCCCAGAATGTGTCCGGCGGGGATAAAGCTGATCCTGACACCATTGAGTTCAAATACCTCGTTATACGATTTGAGATGAAACTCGCCCCCGGCAAACTTGCGGTAGCGGTGTTTCATGAACAAGGCGGTGGCTTCAGTACAAAAAACGTTGAGGTTACCACCAATGGCATGGTCGCCGTGTGCATGAGAGATCACCGCATTTTTAACTATTTCTTTCGGATCCAGGTAAAAATCCCCATAACTACAAAACAGGCCTGTTTTGGTTAGTACTATAAAATCATCGAGTATCATTCCGGCGTATTTAAAAATAGTTGATGTAATCTGGTCACTTGAATGATCAATGAATCTGTTTCGTTATTATAAATAATATGGTCGGCCAGTTTTGTTTTTTCTGCATCCGGAAGTTGTTTATCCATCCTGGCCCTAACCTGTTCTGCGGTTACACCATCACGTTCCATTACCCGCTGTATTCTGATTCGCTCCGCAGAAATAACGAGTATATTTTGATCGCACATGCTGTAGGATCCGCTTTCGAACAGCAATGCAGCCTCTTTTAGGATATATGGAGTGCTTGCAGGAACCTGCTTTACCCAGATATCGAAGGCCCTGAACACTGCCGGATGGACCAGTTCGTTTAACCTGGCCAGCTGTTCTGCGTTGTTAAATACAATGCCCGCGATGTGTTTATTATTTAATAGGCCTGCAGGCGTATAGCTTTCCGTTCCAAAAGCATCTTTTACCCCCTTAATTAGGATCCTGTCGCTCACCATGATCTGTTTGGCGACGACGTCTGCATAAAATACGGGGACTCCTAATGTTTCAAACACCTTGGAGATCGTTGTTTTGCCAGTTCCTATGCCGCCTGTAATCCCTATCTTTAACATTATTTTTCGATGATAAAATCCACTTTTCCGGGCGCGATCCGAAGCATTTTACAAAAATCCGGAAAACGTATAATCTTAACGCTTAACCTGCCATGCTGAAGTTCTTTCCATTCATTGATGTCGACAACCGCTTCAATAAACTCTTCGTTCACCAGGTGATATTTTGAGAGGGCCACCAGGAAAGTGATCTTTACTTTTCTCGGATAGAGTTTGATGTTGTAATAATCTCTATTGTTGATCACCTTCACAGGAACTTCAAGTACCTTTTCTGTAAATTCATCGACTGGTATCTTTACTTCCGCACTAGCTGGGAAGATACTGACGTTTTTCATTTTGCTCTGTATCATTCCTACCACCATTTTCGTGGTATACTTCACCTCATTGAGCTTTAATGAATCCGTTTTCCATACCTTGATCTTTTTCAGTTCCTGTTCCGGCCCTGAAATGGTTACATAATCAGGCGTAATTTCAATAGGATCTGAAATGCCGTACTGCTTGATAAAGCCTATTCTTGAAACCAATTCAACAGGCACCCGTTTTACCGTTTTTTGGGAAAAATCAAAATACAGGGTATCCGGCTTTACGGAAATGATCTTCTGGGAGGTTTCAAGCTGCCGGTTTACATTGTAAAGCTGCTCTGAAAAAAGTATAAAATTCCTGTTGTTCAGCTTTTCAAGGCTAATAGATATCGACTGCGGTCTGATCCTTAACCTGGCAAAGAGCAATTGCCATCCTGTACCTTCAACCTGTAAATCTACCGTATCAGACTGCAGTGGGTGAAATGCTTTTTTTTGAGGAATATTTTCGTACTTCAAAACCGTTTTGGCCGTATACACGTATTTATTGTTCAATGCCATAAACAACCATGCTGCGATTGCGATGAGCAGGCAGATGACCAGTATGAAGAAGCGCTTTCGCTCTACTTTTGTGAGTTTGATAAACGGCATTAATGCAAAAATACAAATAATCTGCTACTATGAGACCCTGTTAAAACCTTTCTCTTCAGGAGAAACAGCCCGGGACAGGAGAACGCAATGACAAAAAAAGCCACATCCTTTTGGGACATGGCTTGTTGCAGAATTTATAAAGCTTAGGCTTTAGGTGCTTCTTCTGTTTTAGGTGCAACAGCTTTCGTAGCGTCCAAAGATACTGCTGATTTATCGAAACGGATTTTTGTACCACCCTCTACTTCAATTAAGAATGTGGTTTCGTTCATATCGGCAATACGGCCGTGAATTCCTGCAGTAGTAACAATCTTATCACCTTTTTTTAAGCCTTCAACCATTTTTTTAAGGTCTTTTGCTTTTTTAACCTGAGGCCTGATCATAAAGAAGTAAAAAACTACCATAATTAATACCATAGGTATTAACGTGCTTAACATACTGCTTCCCTGGGCCTGCAAAATTACTGTTGATATCATATTCTGTTGTATAAATGTATATTAATTAGATTGTTCTTTCACTTCACCTGTCAGATGTAAGCTGGCAATATGAGGCTGGGCATTGGAAGTAACCGTGATTACTTTATCCTGCATACCCGACTTTCCATTGCTGTCGAACACGACCTTGATCTCTCCTTCTTCACCCGGTTTAACAGGTTCTTTAGGTACTTCCGGTACGGTGCAACCACAAGTGGCAGTAGCGTTAAGGATGATAAGGGGGCTTTTACCAACGTTTTTAAATTTATAGCTGTAGGAAACCTTTTCACCCTGGGTAATCTCCCCAAAATTATACTCCCCGTTTTCAAAGCTCATGACAGCAGCATCTCCTGCCGGAACAGCAGCATCCTTGGCTGTATCTGCTTTTGTTTCAGTAGCTATAGCTGCTGCAGTGTTGTTCTTTGCTGTGTTTTGGCATGATGCAAATGACATCGCCATTACTGCCAGTACAAAAATTCTTTTCATATTATTCTTCAATTAGTCCGCGACCTACTTTATGGATACTGTTTGTTCTTTTCAGATCGCCTAAAATTTTATCTAAGATACCGTTAAT
>CAMLDJ010000489.1 GCA_946478755.1 uncultured Pedobacter sp.
ATGTAGTCTGTCTATCATAATTTGTGGTACCCTAAAAGGGATTGATTGCTGTTTAGAAATTGTTCAACATAGTTTTTAGCCGATATGCAGGCCTCTGGTAAAGAAAATCCTTTTGCCAGTTGGGCGGTTATTGCTGATGACAGCACACAGCCTGAGCCATGTTTTTGATAAATAGCTGTAGTACGGGGTTTCAGCACATGAACTTTTTCCCCTGCAAACAGGTGATCAGTACCGGTATCGGCTTCCAGGTGTCCGCCTTTAAGCAGTACTGGTGCATGAACCGCCCAGGCGGCGGCTGTAGCAAACACCTCCTGTTTTCCACCAAGGCTCATCATTTCCGGGTAGTTGGGCGTGATCAGGTCTATTTGTGTTAAAATCGGCTGCAAATGCTTTAATCCATTTTCCCAGTCGTGAAATGCATAGCCTGCAGTCGCTTTTAACACCGGGTCCATTACAATCCGGACAGCCGGGGCATGTTTTTTTAGATAAGTGATCACCTGCAGCATCACGCTGATGTCTTGAATGAGACCGATCTTGACGGCTGATACCGTAAAGCGGGAAAGCAAGGGTGTCATCTGCTCGATGATCTGCGTTGCGCTCAACCAGTCATTTTTTAAAAAATCACGGTCCGTTTGTATGGTTAAAGCAGTACAAATGCCAAAACCATAAACGTCAAGCAGCTCAAAGCATTTGATGTCGGCCAAAAGTCCAGCACCGGCCGTCGGGTCAAAACCCGCGATGCTCATTACATAAGGTCTGTGTGTCGTCATTGGCTTCCTATTATCTCCTCAAATCATTCAATTGAAATGCATTTTGCTGATGTCTACCAGTTGTTTGAAATTATCAATTGCGTCCTCTTTTTGATTCCAGATGGCGCCAAGTGCAGCCAGGCCGTCGAATCCCATACGCTTTACTTCCAGGATTTTTCCCGGATCTATTCCGCCTAGCGCAATAATCCTGAGCTTGTTTTTGCGCTCAGGAAGTAAGAGGTCAGGGCTGGCGAGGCCTGCATATCCTGGTTTCGAAATGCTGTTAAATACCGGACCATAAAAAGTATAATCAAATCCTTCCAGTTCCTTCAGGTCCTTTAGCTGATGAACAGAGGTACTCCGTATGCAGTCTTTTAAGGCTGAGCCTGCGTTATGCATCCCATCTTTAAAAGTCCCTTTCCTAAGCCATTCGGGATAATGAAGTCTGCTTATGGCCGGAAAATCCAGGATCAGATCATGAAAGCCATGCAGGGCGATCCTGTCGTGATAACGTTCATCTATTTCCCTAATTAAGCTGGTATAAGTACGCCTGTCGCTCTCCGGTTTTCTTAAATGAAAGTGCGACAGGCCAGCTTCGAAAAGCTGATTAACCAGTCTGGCTTCATCCTTAAAAAAAGTCGGTTCCGATAAGACAATCAATTCCATTTTTTTTGCTATAACCGGTTCGTTTACAAGTAGATCTCGCTTCCCTTTTCCGTGAACTCTTTAGATTTGTCGGCCATCCCTTTCTCAAGCGCTTCCTGCTCATCAACACCTTGTTTTGCTGCGTATTCCCTTACATCCTGTGTAATTTTCATAGAGCAGAAGTTTGGCCCGCACATGGAACAGAAGTGGGCAATTTTTGCGCCGTCCGCTGGCAGCGTTTCATCGTGGAATTCTCTCGCAGTATCCGGATCAAGTGAAAGGTTAAACTGATCTTCCCATCTGAATTCGAACCTGGCTTTACTCAGGGCATTGTCGCGGTATTGTGCGCCTGGATGGCCTTTAGCAAGGTCGGCCGCATGTGCAGCAATCTTATAGGTAATTACGCCGTCTTTCACATCTTTTTTGTTGGGTAAACCCAGATGTTCCTTAGGTGTAACGTAACACAGCATAGCTGTGCCAAACCAGCCGATCATGGCTGCGCCAATGGCCGAGGTGATGTGGTCATAGCCGGGTGCAATATCAGTGGTCAGTGGCCCTAAGGTATAGAAAGGAGCTTCCGAGCAATGTTCCAGCTGTTTTTCCATATTTTCTTTAATCAGGTGCATCGGCACATGACCGGGACCTTCAATAATGGTTTGCACATCATGTTTCCAGGCAATTTTTGTCAGCTCACCGAGTGTTTCCAGTTCGCCGAACTGTGCTTCATCATTGGCATCGGCAATACAGCCTGGCCTTAAACCATCACCTAGTGAGAAGGAAACGTCATAAGCCTTCATGATTTCGCAGATCTCCTCAAAATGGGTGTACAGGAAATTTTCTTTGTGATGGGCCAAACACCATTTGGCCATGATCGAGCCGCCACGGGACACTATTCCCGTAATCCTTTTAGCAGTTAAAGGAACATAGCGCAGCAACACACCGGCATGAATGGTAAAATAATCAACGCCCTGTTCGGCCTGCTCAATCAGCGTATCTCTGAACAGCTCCCAGGTCAGGTCTTCCGCTTTTCCATTTACCTTTTCCAGGGCCTGGTAAATGGGTACAGTACCAATTGGAACGGGTGAATTGCGGATGATCCACTCCCGGGTTTCGTGTATGTTTTTACCGGTAGAAAGGTCCATTATCGTATCAGCACCCCATCTGCATGCCCATACTGCCTTTTCCACTTCCTCTTCAATCGAGGAAGTAACGGCAGAGTTACCGATGTTGGCGTTGATCTTTACCAAAAAATTGCGACCGATGATCATGGGCTCCAGTTCGGGATGGTTGATGTTGCAGGGGATCACTGCCCGTCCGGCAGCCACTTCTGCACGAACAAACTCTGGCGTAATGTACCCTTTGGGCGTGTTGGCACCAAAGCTATGACCCTTATGCTGGTGGCTCATAACATCGTATTGCTTGCCGAGCTGTTCATTAAGCAAGTCTATCCTTTGGTTTTCCCTGATGGCGATGTATTCCATTTCTGCGGTGATGATGCCTTTCTTTGCATAGTGCATTTGCGATACATTTGCACCCTTTAACGCTTTGTATGGTTTATTCAAATGCGAAAACCTTAAAACATCGAGTTGAGTATCGGCCAGTCGCTGCTGTCCGTAGTCAGAGGAGATCTGCTCCAGCTGTGCTACATCCTTTCTGTCGGTGATCCATTTTTCTCTTAGCCTTGGTAAGCCATGCTTTACATCGATATGGGTATTGGGGTCGGTATATGGACCACTTGTATCATAAACGGTTACCGCTGGGTTAGGCTCGGTTAAGCCGAAGCCATTATGGATCTTCGTATCGTTTAAAGTGATCTCGCGCATGGCCACTTCAATATCATGCAATTGCCCTTTAACATAGACTTTACGGGATGCCGGAAAGGGGGTACGGCTAATGATTTGTTCGTTAGGAATTTTTTCTACTTTCATCTCTTGTTAAGTTAAGGGTTATCCGCCTTGAGTGGCTTTAATGAGTATGACCTGGTCGCCATGACTTAAAGTGCAGGCCGACCAGTCTGGCTT
>CAMLDJ010000490.1 GCA_946478755.1 uncultured Pedobacter sp.
ATACCCGGTAGCCATAAAAAGAGGTGGAGAATACCAATACCGGATTACAGGCACACCGGTTTCTAAAATAACAAAGTTCGGGCTAAGGCTGCTGACCGACAATGCGCTGTATGACCTGGATATCAAATCCAGAAACGCAGACAATACCCTGACCCTGAACATACCGGCTACTATGCCTTTAGGCACTTATAGTGCTTATGAGATCAGCTCTTCTATCTTAACAACACCTTATGGAAGGAACCTGAGCTCTTCTGCCCGGATTGTGGTGTCTGATTAAATTGCTGAACGAAATGAAACATGCATTATGGATCATGTGTATAGGGTTTGCAATCGGCTGTAAAAAGGAGCAGCTGCCTGACGATGAGCGGCCTGTTTCGCCCAGTACCGGCACACGTACTGAATTTACCCTGGATTCGATCTATTTATATGCCAGACAGGTTTACTTTTGGAATGACGTGCTTCCGGCTTATGCTAATTTTAACCCACGCAAGTATGCGGTTCCGGGAGCGGAACTAACCGCATTAAAACAGGAACTTTTCGCTTTGAGCCAGCTTAAAGTTAACGTACAAACAGGATTACCCTATGAATACCCACTGTATGCCGGGCATCCAAAGTTTTCATTTATTGAAAAAGCTGCGCTTACTACCGGTAAAACCGCTGCAAGCGCAACAGATGACCAGGCTGTGCTTAAAACTGCGCTTTTCAGCACAGGAAGTTTAAACGTAGGATACCTGGCAATGGGTTCCTTTCCAGCCCTTAAAGATTGTAGAACACAGTTGGATGAGGCCTTTGCCAGTTTTACACAGGGAAGCCCAAAACACATGGTGATTGACCTGCGGTCCAATGCCGGTGGTTATGTAGAAACTGCTGAATATATAGCCAACCTCATCGCCCCAGCGGATTTGAACGGGAAAATAATGTATACCGAGCAATACAATGCTTTGCTACAAAGCGGAAAAGCTACACTGCTTAAAAATCAGCCATATCTGGATGAAAACGGTAGGCCTGTGCTTTACCGGGGCCGCAACGCCACTATGGCCGATGTCAATTATACAGAAGCCGGCAACACCTACAGGTTCAGTAAAAAAGGAATACTGACAGGTATATCCCATGTTTATTTCATCGTATCCGGCAAAACCGCATCGGCAAGTGAAATGCTGATCAGCGTACTAAAGCCATACTTTGAAGTAACGGTGGCAGGGAGCCAAACCTATGGTAAGCCTGTCGGCTTTTTTGCGGTTAAAGTAGATGTATATAGCATTTATTTCTCTGGCTTTCTGATACGAAATGCAGCGGGCTGGTCCGATTATTTTGCTGGGATCGTACCAGACATTCCTGTAACAGCTGGCAACGATGCCGTATTGGGGGACCCCTCGGAGGCTTGTTTAAATGCAGTATTATCCCTGATCGCTAAGGGCCGGCCTTCATTTACGCTCAGGTCACTACGGGCTGGAAGCCTGAGTTCAGCTGGTTTAATGCAGGAAGGATTTAACAAAATGCTTGAAAACAGGCTGAAACTCAGCACTCCTGGACCAGACAGCCTGCCCTAAAACAATAGATTAACTAAGCGTAAACTACTTCAAATCCGCCATACAAGGCCATTTCTGCCGTATGATGTACAGTTAGTTTAAGTTTCATTCTTTCGATGAGCTCTTTTGCAAATGTGATGCTGCGGTGCAGATCATTGTTGCCCCTGACTTCAATACCCCTTGTTAAGGTCTTAAATTTTGCCGGCTCAAATTTATCAATGAACCGCTGAAGATCCGTGCTGTGTTTAGTATCGTTTGTTCCCATATCATTCAATTTAATGCTATTAATGCCAAAAGGACCAACAATGTTTGAAATAGATATAAACATTGCCTGGGTTATCCACATGATGTGTTTTAACGCCGCAGATAAAGCGCCCTTGATCATCGCATAGAATGGGGATGAGGCTGGATGGCAAACTGTTTTTTATTCCTACGATCCGGCCAAGAACGCCAGGCTTTTTTCGACTACTTCCTGTAAGTGATCAGGCAATTGATCTGCCGCATAAGGATGTGATGCACCGTACACATGGTTAGCACCTCCAATTTTCTGTATTCTGGCCCTCAGTTGTCTTTGTGCTAATTTCTGCGCTACGCTAAAGTCGACATTCACATCTTCATCACCATGCAGGATTAGCCAGGGAATTTCTATTTGCTTCGCGGCTTTCATGATATTGAAGTTTTCTTTATGCTTGTTGAAATCATCCAGTAGAGTGCTGTTTAACGGCATCTTCTCTTTGGTCCTGGCGTTTTCGACAAAGATCTTTCCTGTTTTGATCCATTCCTCTTCCTGCTCTTTTTTCCACAGACTGGAGAAATCTGCAATGGCAGACCAGGTGATGAGTTTATTGATCCTGGCGTCTTTAGCTGCCTGAATAATGGCCAGACCGCCACCTCTGCTATGGCCAATCAAACAAATGGATGTGGAAGAGAAGGTTGAACTTACATAGGCGATCACCTGATCAAGATCGAATAGTTCTTTGCTGATCGTATTGGAGGCAAAAGTTTCCATGTCGGTAACATCGCGCCAGTTTTCTTTGGTAACCCCACTGTGCGACAGGTTGAACTTGATGTATCTATATCCTTTTGAGGCAAAAAAAGCAGCAGTTAAGTGGTGTGCCCCCCAATCTTTAAAGCCTTTAAAGCCGTGGATGAAAATTATCGTCCCTAAATTTGTGTTTTTATCGTCATAAGTGCAATCCCCATATATCAATTTGCCCGCTGCCCCGGTTAGTGTAAAGTGTTCTTTTTTGATCATATGTTGCTACCTGTATGGCATTTAGCCAATATAACAAAATTAAAATACGGATGTTTACCTGGTGTCGTTTATTTAAAACCGTTCTAAATAGCTCTTAATTACCCGGTAATGACAGTGGAACAACGTTGTGTTATTACTTTTGTTTCGCTAAAAACAAACAGGGTAACAAATTTTGGAATATTTAAAGATCATTGCTTTTACGCATAAACAGATTGACCTGAAATCCTTAGGTAAATTAGTGATATGCGAGCAAACATTAGACGATAGGTTGAGGAACATTCAATCTGAGTTAGGTGTTAAAGAAATATTCTACGTAGGAACGTGTAACAGGGTAGAATTTGTATTTACTGCTTCAGATAATTTAGATAAAGATTTTATTCTTCGTTTTTTAACCGTGCTTGACATGGGGTTGCCTCCGCAATATATGGAACGGTTCATTGAAAACGTATCTGTGTATGAACAGGTAGATGCTTTTAACCATCTGTTGCGTACCTCATGCTCCCTGGAAAGCCTGGTGGTAGGAGAGAAGGAGATCCTTGCCCAGATCCGTAAGGCTTACGAAGCCTGCCGTGTTGGAGGATTTACCGGGGATTATATGCGTATGATCATGAACCGGGTAGTAAAAA
>CAMLDJ010000491.1 GCA_946478755.1 uncultured Pedobacter sp.
TGACCCACGGCCTCATTTGCTGACCATTACAGGGGGCGAGCAGATACGAATACGCGATGTTACCATTCGTAATTCAGCTTACTGGACTGTCCACCTGGTGGGCTGTAATGACGTTGCGATCTCAGATATTACGCTTTTGAACAATCTTAAAGTGAGAAATGGTGACGGCATTGATCTGGACCATAGTAAAAACGTAAGGATCACGAATTGCTATATTGAGTCTGGCGATGATGCCATCTGTTTAAAGAACAGGAGAGAGTTTGAAGAATATGGCCCATGTGAAAATATTGCAGTGAGCAACTGCACGATGGTTTCGCGCTCCTGCGCCATAAAGATAGGCTCTGAAAATATGGACAGGATTCGCCAGGCGGTTTTTACCAATTGCATCATTAAAGCAAGTAACCGGGGCATTGGAATTCAAAATCGTGACGAGGGCATTGTAGAGGACATCCTATTTTCGAATATCATCATTGAAGGAAAGTTCTTTAGTGATGTTTGGTGGGGAAAAGCAGAACCAATTTATGTAACCGCTTACAGACGCGCTAAAAGTAACAACAAAGATGCGAACTGGCGTTTCCCGAAAGGGGCCGTTGAAGGCAGGGTAGGGGCGGTGAAGAATATCTTTTTTTCCAATATTAAATGCAGGAGTGAAAGCGGTGTTTATGTAAGTGTAGAATCAGCAGATAAAATTTCTGGTATTTACTTTGACCAGGTAGATGTGCAGGTCAATAAAACTACCGCGATACGCGGAGGCGTGTATGACAGGCGGCCAAGCCAGGTAGAAGGATTGGTGAAAAGTGATATTTCTGCATTTTATTTTGAAAATTGTAGTAATATTACCATACGAAGCAGTTCCGTTTCCTGGGGTAAAGTACTTCCTCCCTATTATGCCCATGCGCTATTTAGCAAAGGGGTAATAAATTTGAAATTGAATGGTTTTGACGGCGCATCTGCATCCCCGGGTAAGATTAAGGCAATTAGTAAAAATCCATAATGTATGTTTAAGTGTAATTTAATAGTGTTATTTAGCCTGCTCACCTTTAGCATGGCATCCGGACAAAGCCAGCGGCTTTCCATCTCCAGTCCTGATAAAAAAATCCAGGTGCAGGTATCTGATACGCCAAGCCAAGGCTTAACCTATACAGTTAAATACAATGGTGAAATGGTAATTGAACCATCTCCTTTAGGCTTAACCTTAAGCAGTTCAAATTTCCGGGAATTGAAATTTGTTTCTGCCTCAGTGGTTAAAAAAATTACAGACCATTATGTGATGAGCTATGCTAAGAAGTCGCCGGTTCATTACCAGGCTAATCAGCAGATCCTTAGCTATTCAAATGCCACTGGCGAATTGATGAAAATTGTTTTCCAGGTTTCAGATGATGCGGTTGCCTTCAGGTATGATATCGATCAAAAAAACAATGCTTTCCGGCAGGTGAAGGAAGAATTGACAGCGTTTAACTTTCCTCAAAGAACAAGGACCTGGCTGCAGCCAATGCAGGTTGCCAAATCGGGCTGGGAGCAGTCTAATCCAGCTTACGAAGAACATTATAATGTAGATGTGGCGGTAGAAGATGTGCCTGCCAGCAAGACCGGCTGGGTTTATCCTGCGCTGTTTAAAGTTGCAAGTAATTTTGTACTGATCACCGAGGCTGGCCTGGACAGTAACTACTGTGCTACGCACTTGTCTTCTGCTGCCAAGCCAGGCAACTTTACTATTGGGTTTCCCGATCCGAGGGAAGTGATCACAGGAAAACCATCACTGCCCCAGTCCAGCACCTCTTTTTCGTCGCCATGGCGTGTTATTGCCATAGGCAGCCTGGCTGCTATTATCGAGTCGACAGCCGGTACAGACCTGGCTAAGGCCTCAACTTTAAAAGACAAAGGCTTTGTTAAACCCGGGAAAGCTTCATGGAGCTGGATCAATTCCAAGGACGACTTTATCGTGTATGAGGAACAAAAGAAATACATCGATTTTGCGGCAGAAATGAATTGGCAGTACTGTTTAGTAGATGCAGATTGGGATCGTAAAATTGGTTATGAAAAGATAAAAGAGCTTTCAGCATATGCAAAGGCGAAAAATGTAGGCTTGTTGTTGTGGTACAATTCGGCGGGCGACTGGAATACGGTTAAATATACACCCAGGAACTTACTGCTGACTAAAGAAAGCCGAAATAAAGAGTTTGCTCGTTTGCGGGATATGGGCATTAAAGGAGTTAAAATTGATTTTTTTGCTGGTGATGGACAATCTGTGATCAAGTACTATATCGACATTTTAAATGATGCCGCAGCTTACGGCTTATTGGTAAATTTCCACGGCGCAACGTTGCCAAGGGGCTGGGCCAGGACTTATCCGCATTTGTTAACTGTTGAAGCCGTTAGAGGATTTGAAAATGTAACATTTAATCAGAAAGATGCCGACAGGGAGGCTGAAATATGTACGGTTCTTCCTTTTACGCGCAACGCCTTTGATCCAATGGATTACACACCACTTAACCTCTATAAAGTGCCAACTAAGGTGCAGAGAAAAACAAGCCCTGCATTTCAACTGGCGCTTTCGGTTGTTTTCCTTTCGGGAATACAGCATTTTGCAGAATCGCCGGAAGGAATGGCCCATGTACCGCAAACCGTACAGGATTTTTTAAGGACGCTTCCGGTACGCTGGGACGAGGTCAAGTACATTGACGGCTTTCCGGGGAAGAACCTTATCCTGGCCAGGCGTGCCGGGAGCAAATGGTATATTGCCGGAATCAACAATGATGAGGAAAAACAGCTGAGCCTTAAGCCTTCTTTATTTGGTAAAAAACGCGCGTTGCTGTATACTGATGGCGTAGGAAATCAATCTTTTGATGTTAAACAGATGCCCATCAAAAAAGATGATCTGATTAAGCTGGATCTTAAACCGGCGCAGGGCTTTGTGCTGGTGGTCGAATAAAAACAAGACATAGCGGTGTGTTCCGCAAGTTTCGGGTTTTATCGCTTAGTCAGCATCCCGATATTTGTTCCAGAAAACTAAAGGACATGGAGACACAGGATGAATTAAATTATAAGCGTATTGCGCGGGCAATAGATTATATTAAGGAGAATTTTAAGGGACAGCCTAACCTGGACGAAATTGCGGAGCAAGTACATTTGAGCCCCTTTCATTTCCAGCGGCTTTTTACGGAATGGGCAGGCACGAGCCCGAAAAAATTTCTGCAGTACATCAGTGTGGAGCACGCAAAGAAAATGCTGAAAGAAAACCGGTCAACACTTTTTGAAACAGCTTATGACACCGGACTTTCCGGTACGAGCAGGCTTCATGACCTCTTTGTTAATATTGAAGGGATGACACCTGCAGAATATAAAAATGGCGGAAAAGATCTGAGCATCAAATATAGCATTGCCGAGAGTCAATTAGCGAACCTTATAG
>CAMLDJ010000492.1 GCA_946478755.1 uncultured Pedobacter sp.
TATCGAACAAAATCGTTCTCGGAAGTATATTATTTACAATGGTGTCCTTCTTGCACGATACCAGCCCCAGGGTGGCCGTGCATAAGAGTAGAAATATAAATTTTTTCATGCGTTTGTGTGTTTGCATTTTGTACAGCAAATTTATTGCCACAATGTGATAAACGTTCCTTCCCTTTATTCTGTAATCAAAATGTTATGTAGAATATTATATTAAGGACGGCTTACACCAAATATTCAAACAAAGTCTGGTCGTTATTCAGCTCAATAATTTCGAACTTAAACTCCTTCATTCTTTCTACCAGTGACTCATAATCAGCCCGGTTGGCTAGCTCAATACCGACCAGTGCAGGCCCGTTTTCCTTATTGGTCTTTTTGATAAACTCAAAACGGGTAATGTCATCATGCGGGCCAAGTACGTTGTTCACAAATAATTTTAATGCACCCGGTCTTTGCGGAAAGCGGACAATAAAATAATGCTTCAATCCTTCGTACAATAAAGATTTCTCTTTGATCTCCTGCATGCGCTCAATATCATTGTTTCCGCCACTAATAACGCAAACCACCTTTTTGCCCTTTATTTTATCGCGGTAGGCGTCAAGTACAGCTACCGATAAAGCGCCGGCCGGTTCAACCACAATCGCATCTTCGTTGTACAGTTTCAGTATGGTCGTACAAACTTTACCTTCAGCAACCAGTAAAATGTCATCCAGTACTTTTGTACAGATGTCGTAAGTTAGCTTACCTACACGCTTCACAGAAGCGCCGTCTACAAAACGGTTTATTTCCGGTAATGTCACCGGGCCACCATGCTCAAATGCCTTTAGCATAGAAGGTGCACCTTCGGGCTCAACACCAGCCAGCAGTATGCCCGGCTTTTTGCTTTTTAAATAGTTTCCAACACCGGCAGAGAGGCCGCCACCACCTACAGGCATAATGACCACCTCCACATCAGGAAGATCTTCCAGTATCTCGACCCCCACAGTGCCCTGCCCCTCAATGATGCTATAGTTGTCAAAGGGAGGAATAAAAGTCATGTTGTGCTCCTGAGTATAGGCCAATGCTTCCTTTAAACAATCATCAAAGGTATCGCCAACCAATACCAGCTCTACACTGCCGTTGCCAAACATTTCCGTCTGTTTTACTTTTTGCTTCGGAGTAATTTCCGGCATAAAGATGACACCCTTTGTTCCCAGTTTATCACAAGAGAAGGCCACGCCCTGGGCATGGTTACCGGCACTGGCACAAACAATTCCCCTGCTCAGTTCTTCTGTGCTCAACTGGCTGATCATGTTATAGGCGCCGCGCAGTTTGTAGGACCGCACGGTTTGCAGGTCTTCCCGTTTCAGGTAAATTTCAGCTCCGTAGGCCTCAGAAAGTTTGGAGTTATAAATGAGGGGCGTATGTTTTACCACATTCACCAGTCGCCGGGATGCGGCTTCGGAGTCTAATTTAAAATCGAAGTCAGTCATTTTATGAAAAATAGAACCGCCACCTGTTGCCAGATGACGGTTAATTGTATTCCCCTAAAGGGAGTACACAAAGATAGTTATATGTTAGCAGCCAGCCAATCGCCTACTTCGCTGGTTTTGTAGGCCTTGTTTGTTCCAGAAAGATCTTCTGTTACAATGCCTTCAGCAAGTGATTTGTTCACAACCGATCTGATCAGTTCTGCTTCTTCTGTTAATCCGAAAGCATCTTCAAACATCATTGCGGCCGATAATACCGTAGCCAAAGGATTAGCAATATCTTTACCGGCAGCCTGAGGATATGAACCGTGGATTGGCTCAAACAAAGAAGTATGGATTCCTATTGATGCTGAGGGCATCAGACCCATAGAACCAGAAATTACAGAGGCCTCATCAGTTAAGATATCACCAAAAAGGTTTTCTGTGATCAAGACATCGTATGAACTTGGCCATTGAACCAAACGCATGGCTACCGCATCAACAAACTCATAGCTTACTGTAACTTCCGGATAGTCTTTTTCCATGTCCTGTACAGTTTCTCTCCATAAGCGTGAAGATTCCAATACATTCGCTTTGTCTACACAGCAAAGTTTTTTACCGCGTGTCATGGCCATTTCAAAGCCTAATTTTGCCAGGCGCTGAATTTCTGCCCGGGTATAGGTACAGGTGTCAAAAGCAGTATTTCCATCGTCCTTTCTGCCTCTTTCACCAAAATAAATCCCGCCGGTCAATTCACGAAGGATGATCAGATCGGTACCTTCTATGCGTTCTCTTTTTAAAGGAGAGTTGTCTATCAACGAAGGAAAAGTAAATGTCGGACGAACATTTGCAAATAAACCCAGTTTCTGACGCATTTTCAGCAGGCCTTGTTCAGGGCGAACAGTCGCTTTTGGATCGTTGTCAAAACGCGGATGTCCGATCGCTCCAAACAGTACCGCATCAGCAGCCATACAAACTTCGTGGGTCGAATCCGGGTAAGGCTCACCAACGGCATCTATTGCAGCAGCGCCGGTCAGGGCAGATGTCCAGGCAATCTCGTGGTTAAATTTCTTTGCTACCGCATTTGATACTTTAACAGCCTGGTCTATAACCTCCGGGCCAATTCCATCTCCTGCTAACAGAGCAATATTAAGTTTCATAAATTTTTGTATTGTGGTTTAAAAAATGTTTTTAATGGTTGTTGCTGTCCGGTCTTCTACTTAAATAATGTTCAGCATTTTCTGTGTAGCCTTAATCGCACATACGGTCTGGTCAGAGTCCAGTCCCCTGGTGATGAATATCTTCTGATCCGTTTCCCAGGTGATGATGGTTTCGCACAAGGCATCAGAATTACTGCCTGGCGCTATTCTTACGGCATAGTCGACCAGCTTTGGTAAACACCTTTCCTTTTTACTGTACACCTTTGCAAGTGCATTCATAAAGGCATCGAATTGTCCGTCGCCCTGCGCATTCTCCTCAAACTTCTCTCCGTCAATCAAAACAGATATCGTTGCCGATGGGCGTAAACCCATTGAATTCATCAACACGTAGGATTGTACGATAACACGTTCTTCGTAAAGACTGCTGTCCAATACATCCGAAATGATATACGGCAGGTCTTCTTTCGTTACCGTTTCTTTCTTATCGCCGAGCTCAATCACCCGCTGGGTAACTTTTTTCAGGTCGGCATCGTTTAATTTCAGCCCTAATTCCTGCAGATTTTTTTCGATGTTGGCTTTACCGGACGTTTTACCCAGTGCATAACTGCGTTTTCGTCCGAAGCGTTCAGGAAGCAGGTCATTGAAGTATAAATTGTTTTTGTTGTCGCCATCTGCATGAATACCTGCTGTTTGGGTAAAGACATGGTCGCCAACAATCGGTTTGTTCGATGGGATCCTGACTCCGGAAAATGTTTCTACGAGCTTACTTACCTTGTATATCGAAGATAGATCGG
>CAMLDJ010000493.1 GCA_946478755.1 uncultured Pedobacter sp.
ACTTTTATTATGTTTACAGAAAAGAGACAGTAATAATACTGTCTCTTTTCTGTTTATTTCTGAAATTGGTATCATATTAGTGCTAAATATAAAAATGGATTTTAAAATCGTTAAAGAGATGTTGAGAAAGATATTACTGGTAACCTTTACTGCTGCTGTTCTTGCATGCCATGCCTCCCCGGAACCCCAACCCTTAGTTGCTGGGATGAGTAACATTATGCCTGATGAAAAACAGGCTTTGGTATGTAAGGAAATTGTGGCGTTGATTGAAAACTATAACTATAAGAAGATAAAAGTAAACGACTCTATTTCCGCTTTGGTATTAGATAAATACCTTAAGGAATTGGATCCTTATAAATACTATTTTCAGGCTTCTGATATTAAGGAATTTGAGAAATTCAGGTATGCATTGGATGACGATTTCCGTAATGGGAATCTGAATGCTCCGTTTTATATATTCAACGTTTATTTGAAGCGATATAATGAATTCATCGCCTACGCTTTTACGCAGATAAAGGCAAAACAAAATTTTAACACCAATGAAACCTATGTGTTTGACCGTGAAAAAATGCCTTGGGCTAAATCGCAGGCAGATATCAACGACATCTGGAGAAAAAGGGTTAAATATGAACTGGTCAACTTAAAGATCGCAGGAACTGCTGAAGCTAAAAACGTGGAAACGTTGACAAAACGTTATGAGGCATTGAAGTCTCAGGCATCTAAATTAAATAATCAGGATGTTTTTCAGAGTGTAATGGATGCTTTTACCGAGACCATTGATCCACATACCAATTATTTCAATCCAAGTAACGCGCAACAGTTTAACGAAGATATGGCCAGGTCTTTTGAAGGCATTGGTGCAAGATTACAGCTGGAAAATGAGATTCTGAAGATTGCTGAAGTCATCCCGGGCGGACCGGCATTTAAAAGTAAGCTGTTAAGTGCGGGCGACCGGATAATAGGTGTGGCGCAGGGCAGCAATGAGTTTGAAGATATCATTGGGTGGCGAATTGAAAATTCTGTTTCTAAAATCAAAGGACCAAAGGGGACGAAAGTCCGCTTAAAAATCATTCCTGCCGGAAAGGAAATGTCCTCCAAACCTGTAATTATAGAATTGGTAAGAGAAAAGATCGTCATGGAAGACCAGTCGGCCAAAAAGAAGGTGCAGACGATAGATGCGAATGGAAAGCCCTATAAAATTGGGATTATTACTGTTCCTGCTTTTTATGCTGATTTTAAAGCCGCAAATGCAGGAGATCCTAATTATAAAAGTACAACGCGCGATGTAAGGCTGTTGATTGATACCTTAAAAAACCGGGACAAAGTTGATGCCATTGTAATGGATCTTCGCGCCAATGGCGGTGGTTCTTTGGTCGAAGCCATTGATCTTACCGGCTTGTTTATTGATAAGGGGCCTGTAGTACAGGTGAAAGATCTTAAGAATGATGTAGAGGTTAGTGAAGATACCAATGCGGGCGTCGCCTGGAACGGACCATTGGGAGTAATGGTCGACAGATTAAGCGCGTCTGCTTCAGAAATCTTTGCCGGTGCTATTCAGGATTATGACCGCGGAATCATTATGGGCACCCAAACTTATGGTAAAGGAACGGTACAGTCTTCTATCGATATGAATAAACTTGTTAACCCATCGATCCTCCAAAGGCTGGCGACACTTGTCAATAAGAACGGCGGCGTGTTGAAAACTGATAAAGAGGGGGTTAAGCTCGGTCAGATCAACCTGACGATGGCTAAGTTTTACAGAGTGACCGGTAGCAGTACGCAGCACAAAGGTGTAATGCCGGATATTGAATTTCCTTCCTTATATCCAATGGATAAAATCGGGGAAGATACAGAGCCTTCTGCCTTGCCCTGGGATGAAGTTAAGCGGTCAGATTTTGTTGCGGTTGGTAACCTTGCGCCAGTGAAAACGGAACTGATAAATTTACATAAGCAGAGGATGGATAAATCTCTTGATTATAAAATCCTGAAACAAGATATCGCGGAGTCCAAAAAACGTGAAGCAGAAATTTCCGTATCTTTAAATGAGGCGAAATTGAAAGCAGAAAGAGATAGTCTCGAAGTTAAAAATTTGGCTAAAATAAATTCTTTAAGGGCATCCAGAGGATTGGCGCCGGTAAAGAAGGGAGATAAGATTAAGAAGGAAGAGATCTTTGACTTTATTCAGAATGAGAGCTTAAGGGTTATGGCTGATTTAATGCAGCTATCTGGGCCAAAGGGAAATCTTGTTAAAACGACTACCGGATTTAATTAAAGGTTGACTGTATTAGCCTAAAAAAGCAAGCCCTTTCATCAACAATGGAAGGGCTTGCTTTTTTAAGCACCCCATTCTAGTCTATAGGAATTAATTATTTCGACCCGGAATGGACAACAGGCACAGATATTGTAATAGTCAGGCTACACTAAATTTAAGCAGGATGAATGTTAAGCGTACTTTCGGAACTATTCTGACGATTCTTGGAATCATAGGTCTTATTTATGCCGGTTATGGCTTCGTGGGGCACAGTATTCAAAGCCGGGAATTAATTGTGGCTGGGATTATAGGCCTCATATTCTTTGTCTCAGGCATCGGCCTGGTCAAAAATACAAAAGACGAGTCTTAGTCTTTTGACTTCATCCGGGCGAATCCGGAGAGCTTTTAATTATAGGTAGGGCAAGCGCGATAAGTTGTGGTTTTTATTTGCTGAATGTCCTATGGTCAGGCCCTAATTTAAGCCGCAGGTATAAAAAAAAGACCTTCTAAGCATCTTAGAAGGTCTTTCGTATGCAGGGCAAAGGAAACTATTCCTGAATCAGATCTTCCTTAACCCCGTCTAAAATCCGGCCGCCTTTGTAAAAATATCTTGAGTAATAAGGCTCATTCAGGTTACTGATCACTACCCCCCTACTGGATGATGCATGCGCAAAACGGTTATCGCCCAAATATATGCCGATATGGGTAATACTTCTGCTTTTAATCTTGAAAAAAACAAGGTCGCCTTCCTTCAGTTCATCTTTAGGTAGTGGATCAACCATGCTAAAAATGTCACGTGAATTTCTCAGTATGGTAGTGTTGAAAACTTTATCATAAATTGCTTTCGTGAAAGCCGAACAATCGATTCCTTTTTCAGTATTGCCCCCAAATCTGTAAGGCGTTCCAATCCATTCGTAAATAAATTTGTAGAGTTTTATGTTTGATGTTGCATCAACAGCAACGCCCATCACCTGGGAAAAATATTGAGAAGCTAAATTGTCGGGGTCTGCTAATTTATTTGTTTCTTTTGTTTGTGCCTGGATAGCACTAAGGCTGCACAAAGCAATTAGGGTAGAAAACAAAAACTTTTTAATCATGTTATACTGTTAAGTTTGGGTTTTAATCACTTACACTTAAACGTACACCA
>CAMLDJ010000494.1 GCA_946478755.1 uncultured Pedobacter sp.
CTGGGTATATACTCCAGGGGGCCCGGACGGTACAAGGCATTCATAGCAATCAAATCCGCAAATACAGTAGGTTTCAGTTCCTTCATATACTTTTGCATTCCCGTACTCTCGTACTGGAAGATCCCTATGGTTTCACCCCGCTGGAAAAGTTCGTATGTTTTTGCGTCATCTATTGGAAAATTATCCGGGTCAAGATCAATGTTATGCCTGAATTTCACCAGTTTAACTGTATCCTTGATGAGTGTCAGGGTTTTTAAACCCAAAAAGTCCATTTTCAATAGTCCAGCGCTCTCCACCACAGAGTTATCAAACTGGGTAACATAGAGATCAGAATCCTTTGCGGTCGCCACCGGAACAAAGTTGGTGATGTCGCTTGGGGTAATGATCACCCCGCAGGCATGAATACCGGTGTTCCTTAAGGAGCCTTCGAGGATCTGCGCCTGTTCAAGTGTTTTTGCGCCAAGGTCTTTGGCACCGGCCAACGCTTTAAGCTCCAGAACCTTTTCATATTCATCAGCCCTCAGTGCCTCCTTTAAATTTTTCTCTTCCAGCGTAAAGATCTTGGCCAGCTTCATATTTGGAATCAGCTTAGCGATTTTCTCCGCTTCAAACAGCGGCAGATCCAATACGCGTGCAGTATCCTTAACTGACGATTTGGCGGCCATGGTACCATAGGTGATGATCTGAGCCACCTGATTAGCACCATACTTTTTGATTACATAATCCATAACCCGGCCACGACCCTCATCATCAAAGTCGATATCAATATCAGGCATAGATACCCGGTCTGGGTTAAGGAAGCGCTCAAAAAGAAGGTCGTACTTAATCGGATCAATATTTGTGATACCCAAACAATAGGCTACTGCAGATCCTGCAGCAGAACCCCGGCCAGGCCCTACGGAAACATCCAGGTTCCTGGCTTCCGCAATAAAGTCCTGAACAATCAAAAAATACCCGGGATATCCGGTTTTTTCAATGGTCTGCAACTCGAAATCAAGGCGCTCTGCTATTTCATCAGTGATTTCACCATACCGCTTTTTTGCACCAACATAAGTTAAATGCCGGAGATATTTATTCTCCCCTCTTTTACCACCATCCTCTTCATCCTCCTTTACAAGGAATTCATCAGAGATATCAAATTTTGGTAAAAGCACCTCACGCGCCAGTTTATAGATCTCAATCTTATCTATGATCTCCTGAATGTTCAAAATGGCCTCCGGCAAATCTGCAAACAGGCTTTTCATTTCATCAGGCGACTTAAAATAATATTCCTGATTCGGTAAGCCAAATCTAAAGCCGCGACCGCGGCCTATTGGCGTCGCCTGTTTTTCACCATCCTTAACACACAATAAAATATCATGTGCATTTGCATCTTTTTTATTGATGTAATAGGTATTGTTGGTTGCAATTACCTTAACCCCATGTTTCTTGGCAAGAGTAATCAGGGAAGTATTGACAATATCTTCGTCTTCTTGTCCATGACGCATCAGCTCGATATAAAAATCATCACCAAATTGCGATTTCCACCAAAGCAAAGCCTCTTCCGCCTGTTTCTCCCCAAGATTCAATAACTTGCTTGAAATTTCTCCGTACAAATTACCGGATAAAACGATGATGTCTTCTTTATACTGCTCTATAACCGCCTTGTCTATCCTCGGGATATAATAGAATCCTTTGGTATAAGCGATAGAAGACATTTTAGCCAGGTTATGATACCCCGTTTTATTCCTGGCGAGTAAAACTACCTGGTAACCGTTGTCTTTTCTGCTTTTATCCACATGGTTGTCACATACAAAAAATTCGCAACCCACGATAGGTTTAATAATTTCTTCTTCCGGAGCTTTCCCTTCTTCTATAGCCGTCTGATTTCTGGCTTCTACACCTTTGTTGTGATTTAATACCTGTGCCACAAAATGAAACGCCCCCATCATATTTGCATGATCAGTCATCGCTACAGCAGGCATTTTGAAGCCCGCAGCGGCCTTGATCAGCGAAGGAATGTTGATGGTAGACTGCAGAACAGAAAATTGAGTGTGGTTATGTAAATGCACAAAATTCGCATCAGCCAGTTCCCGCTTGTTCTCAGCCAGGGTACTTTTAGAGATTTTTGGTGCCTCAGTTTGCTGTAAACGTCTCCTGATTTCATCAGAAGCCGATTTAAGGTTAATGTGATTTAAACCAACACGTTCAAATACCTGAGGCGTGCTTTGTTTAAAGCGTTGTATGTAGGCCTGGTCTGCCAGCAATTGTTCTGGTTTGAAGGCATCGATCTTTAGTAACTGCAAAAAACAGCGTGTGGTCGCCTCCACATCGGCTGTGGCATTGTGAGCCTCAGAAAAGGGCTCACCAAAAAGGTATTGATGCAGTTCGGTAAGCGTAGGCAATTTAAACTTACCCCCACGTCCGCCAGGAAGTTTCAGTAGTTCTGCGGTAATTTCGGTACAGGTATCCAGTACGGGCATTTGTGACATTGAACTTTCAATACCCATCCGGTGGAACTCACAACCCATAATGTTTACGTCAAAACCAATGTTTTGGCCAACAACAAATTTGGCTTTGGATAAAGCTATATTGAACTTCTCCAACACTTCGCCCAGCGGTATACCCTGTTCTGTAGCCAGCTCAGTTGAGATCCCATGAATACGCTCGGCATCATAAGGAATATTAAAACCGTCCGGAGTGACGAGGTAGTCCTGGTGCTCTATCAGATTACCGAGGTCGTCATGCAGCTGCCATGCAATCTGAATACACCGTGGCCAATTGTCTGTGTCAGTAATTGGTGCATTCCAATTGCGTGGTAAACCCGTGGTTTCGGTATCAAATATTAAATACATAGCTGGTAATTATTCTCGTTTTCTGACAATCAGAAGGCCGGACAAAAATACGGAATTTTAGCTGTGTTCCATGAAAGCAATTGTAAATTTAAACATGTAGTTTTTCATGCTCCTGGCGGACGGATTTATGCTCCTGAGATACAAGCTTGCTGGTATCATAGCCTTTCTCGTGACAGCGATTTACAATCTCCCTGATCAATTCCTTTGGCAGCTCCGACTTTCTAGACATGATACAAAGTGCCTTGCACCTGGGATGACCAATTACGACATAAGAATAATCTTCAGGAAGCTCGATTACCCAATAATCAAGCTTAAACGGCCATACCAGCTGGGCTTTAAAAGCGGCATTTCCTGTGCCGCGTACCACAAATAGCTTAGATCTGATATATTTTCGGTTTTCTGCTCCAACAACATTATAGGTAGTAAATACGGCATAATAACCATCAGGATGGATCACATAGGTTTCTATTTTTTGTCGCCAGTGTTTATCCATAAAAGTAGGGAAGGAATACAACGAATACCACTTTCCTGCATAAGCCATAATATCTACTCGTTGTACT
>CAMLDJ010000495.1 GCA_946478755.1 uncultured Pedobacter sp.
TTTGTACAGAAACGGAAGAAGAACACCAGGAGACCCTGAGTATGATGGATTATGTAGGATATGATTTCGCCTTTACTTTCAGTTATTCAGAAAGGCCGGGAACACTGGCTGCGCGTAAATTTGAAGATGACATTCCTGAAGCCGTAAAAAAACGCAGGCTTGCGGAGATTCTGTTAAAACAACAGCAAACTTCCTTGTTCCGTCTTCAACAATTTGTAGGAAAAACTGTTAGAATTTTAGTCGAGGGCACTTCAAAAAAATCGGACAAAGACTTCTGCGGAAGAAATGATCAGAACGCTATGGTTGTTTTCCCGGCAACGGAAGGTATAGTGGCAGGCCAGTACGTAAACGTACATATCGACCATTGTACCTCTGCTACTTTATTGGGAACTGTGGTTAATTAAAGCAAGGATTAAAGAACAAGGAGCTCCTGATCCCGGCTCCTCACAATACAGATAAATGGATATACAAGACATCAAAAATCGCTTTGGCATTATAGGAGGCTCTACACTGCTAAACCGTGCAATAGATATAGCCAGACAGGTTGCACCGACCGACATGTCTGTTTTGATTACGGGAGAAAGTGGTAGTGGTAAAGAGGTTTTCTCTCACATTATCCATCAGTTAAGCACGCGTAAGCATGGTGCATTTATTGCCGTAAACTGCGGTGCCATCCCGGAAGGAACGATTGATTCGGAATTGTTCGGCCATGAAAAAGGATCGTTCACGGGCGCCCATGAGGCCCGGAAAGGGTATTTTGAAGTCGCCAATGGCGGCACCATTTTTTTGGATGAGGTGGCCGAACTGCCGCTAGGTACACAGGCCCGGTTACTGAGGATCCTGGAAAGCGGGGAATACCTGAGGGTGGGTTCATCCAAAGTACAAAAGACAGAGGTACGGATCATAGCCGCAACCAATGTAGATGTATACAACAGGGTAAAATCGGGCAAATTCCGCGAGGATCTGTATTATAGGTTAAACACGGTCCCCTTACGTATTCCTGCCTTACATGAGCGGAAAGAGGACATATATCTGTTGTTCAGAAAATTCTCCGCGGATTTCAGTGATAAGTACAGAAGTCCGGGTATACAGCTTGAGCCTGAGGCCATACAGCTGCTGAGCAATTACAGCTGGCCTGGAAATGTGAGACAACTGAAAAATATAGCAGAACAGATTTCTGTACTGGAGAAGGACCGGAACGTAAACGCCGCGGCCTTACTCAATTACATCCCGAACGAAAGTGCCACCAATTTACCGGTGGCTATTAACAGTTCCGGCAAGGAGGATTTTACCGAACGTGATATCCTCTATAAAGTTCTTTTTGACATGAAGAAGGACATGATGGACCTTAAGAAACTGGTTGCCGAGATCATTCAAAGTGGCGGGAACACCGCTCACGTGATGGCCGACAATCCACATTACATTAACCAACTTTATCAGGATGTAGACCAGACAAGGGGCCATGAAGCTACGCTCACCATTAAAAATCCTGCACAAAATTCGGCTGTGGAGTATAACTATACGCAGGACGCGGAAGAAGTAGAGGAATCTTTATCGCTGGTTGATAAAGAATCTGACCTCATCAAAAAGGCGTTGAAAAAACATAAAGGTAAACGCAAATTTGCAGCACAGGAACTAGGTATCTCCGAACGTACGTTATATAGAAAGATTAAAGAACTGAATTTAAATTAAAAATGAAGCCATCATGAGTTTACAAATAACTACAAGTAAAAAACTAGTTATGCTGGTCTTTTTGTTTTTTACATTGAGCGGGTGTAAAATAGGGCTGAACGGCGCGTCTATTCCCCCAGAGATGAAAACCGTTAATGTACAGATCTTTGAAAATAACGCCCCTCTGGTAGTCCCTTACTTAAGCTCCCAGTTTACGGAGGAGCTGAAAACCAGGATACGTAACCAAACCAGTCTGAGCATCACCCAGAACGATGCGCATGGTGTTTTCTCGGGAAACATTACCGGATACAGTGTTACCCCGGAAGCGATAACTGACAACAATAATCCTATAGCGGGCGCAAACAGATTAACCATCTCGGTAACCGTAAAGTATACCAATAACCTGAATCCGAAACAGAGCTTTGAGGAATCGTTTTCCCGATATAAGGTATTCAAAATGACCTCTAGCCTGCAAGCTATGGAACAGGGCCTGATTAAAGATGTCACCGCCCAACTTACCGAAGACATTTTTAACAGAGCTTTTGCACAATGGTAGGCTAATTAAGGGATCAATTGTTAACTTAGCATCGTGGAGCAGGAATTAGATATAAAACAACAACTGGCAGTATGGCTTTCAGCTCCTGAAAAGGTGAGCAGTGAAGATGCTCCGGTGTTAAAAGATTTAGCGTCGCTATATCCTTATTTTCAGCCGTTACACCTTTTATTAGCCAAAGCGACGGTAGAGGGCCCGGGTCAAAACGATACGCTGGCTACAGCTGCCTTGTACACCAATGGACAGTTACTTCATCATTTAATTCATACACCTGATGAGCTGTTGCATGCTGATTTTAATATTATTCATTCTTTTTCATCTAATGGAGCTGCGAACGAACCGGAGCAGCTGGCAGCGGCAGCCATAGATGAAGTTCCGGCAGAACCTACTGAACAGGAAGTCGAGACCGATGAGCAAGAAGTTTTCGAGGAAATAGGCGAGGTAAATATTAAGGACTATGAGTTTCCTGAAGTGCCCCTCAATATGGAAAACGAAATGGTTCTTGAAAACATCGTCTCCACTGATTTTTTTGCTTTTCAGGAGAACTTCATTAGCGAAACGGTCATTCCTGATCAGGAACAGCCTGGTTTTGAACCATCCGGGTGGCAGGAAACACCAAAAAAGGAAGAACCTGTAATCATTAGTAAATATGACGATGATCAGCTTCCATATACTTTTTTATGGTGGCTGGCGAAAACCAGGAAGGAGCATCAGCAAATCTTTCAGCCCTATGCTTCTCCGAAAAAAGCCGGACAACAGGAAGAGCATGCACCGGCGACCTCACACAGACCAAGTGAGTTACAGCATCAATATGTAGAACACATTTTTCATTTGCAAAGTCCTTTTAACGGTGAGGAAGAAGAGGACCATACTGCAGAAGGATTTCGGAATCCGAGTAAGGGCGACGAAATTATAGAAAGCTTTATCAAGAATGATCCGCAGATCAGTCCGCCGAAACCCGAACAGATCGACAACGAGAATAAAGCCAAAAAGAGTGCAGAAGACCACAATGACCTGGTATCTGAGACTTTAGCGAAAATTTACATTGAACAAATGCTTTATGATAAGGCGATAGAGACCTATGAAAAATTAAGTTTGAAGTTTCCGGAAAAAAGCCGTTACTTTGCCGATCTTATCCAATCTATAGAAAAGAAAATTTAAC
>CAMLDJ010000496.1 GCA_946478755.1 uncultured Pedobacter sp.
ATAAGACTGTTGTTGGTGAAGATCACGTGAAGCTAACATTAAATTAAATAAAGACTCCAATAACTTTCAGTATCGCACAAGTGA
The DNA here is from genome assembly GCA_946478755.1 of uncultured Pedobacter sp. The sequence goes on from CAMLDJ010000496.1 coordinate 85, forward strand.
CCATGGGTTTTGGTGCTGCAGTTCTGCTGACAGCGATCGCCTTCTATCTGATTAAAAGGAACAGCAAGAAAAGGCTGATCATTGCCAATCGTCATGCAGAAATGGCTAAAACCGAATTAAATAATGTGCGAGCACAGCTAAATCCGCATTTTGTGTTCAATGCCCTGGCCGGAATCCAGAATCTGATGAACCAAAATGAAGTAGAAAATGCCAACGGTTACCTGAGCAGGTTTGCCAGGTTGACACGAAATATTCTGGATGGGAAACAGCTGATCGCGCTAAAAGATGAATATAGGCTTTTGGACGACTACCTGGCCATGGAGCGCCTGCGCTTTAATTTCAATTACGAAATAAAGTTGAATACGGAAACTGATATTTTAGAAGTAATGGTTCCCACGATGCTGCTACAGCCCTTTTTAGAAAATGCCATTAAACATAGCATGTCAGTCTTGGGCGATAAAGGTGTGCTGCAGGTTGAATTTAAATCAGTTCATAAGGATCTGATCTTATCCATCAGAGACAATGGTAAGGGATTTGACCTGCAAAAAGTTCATGAAGGTTTAGGGCTGTCACTCTGCAAAAAAAGAATAGATTTACTGAACCAGGTGTATCCGGAGTGCCCAATCTCTCTCGACTTGCATTCTGACCCAAACGGTACTCATGTGATCATTAAATTAAACAACTGGTTGTAGCAATGAAGACATTGATAATAGATGACGAACAATCGAATATAGAAAACCTCAGTGCCCTTGTCCGGAAATATTGTCCCCGCTTAACTTTGGCCGGCTCCGCAAATAACGTAGAGCTGGCCGTACAACAGATCGCATTGCATCAGCCCGACTTATTACTTTTGGATATTCAAATCGGGGAACAAACAGGTTTCGACTTGCTGCGTCTGTTGCCTGATAAAAATTTCGAAGTGATTTTCATTACAGCTTATAATGAAAACGGAATCGACGCAATTAAGTTTGCCGCGGTCGACTATCTGTTAAAACCGATTGATATACCAGAGCTTGTGCTGGCTATTAACAAGGCGGAAGATAAGATCGCAACAAAGCAGACCGCACAGCAACTAAATTTTTTATTGAGCCACTTAAAAAATGCAGGTGCATCCCCAGCTAAAATTGCATTGCCTCAATTACATGAAATCAGGTATGTATCGGTTGCGGATATCATCCGATGCGAAGCAGATAACTCGTACACGCTTTTCCATCTTTCAGATGCTGAAAAAATATTGGTTTCCAGATCATTAAAAGAATATTCAGAAATCCTGACACCAGCAGGTTTCCTAAGAACACATCAAAGCCATCTGGTCAACAAGGTTTTTATCAAGAGCTGGATCAAAGAAGATGGTGGCATGCTGCTATTAAACAATGGAGATAAGATATCGGTTTCCAAGCCAAATAAAGCAATGGTCCAGGCTGTATTAAACCAGAGCATGCGATGAACAGAAGTTCTTTCAACGTTATTAAGCCATTGATTCCAGATGTAAGTTTCGATCCTGAAGTTTAAGGCCTAAATAGCGACCTGATAAAATTCCCAAAAGCATGCCTGAAACAAAATAGACAGTGTAAAAAGTGTTTCCCCGGTCTCGGTCCGCAATAAAGCCAACCGTTATCTCCATAGCCAATCCGAAAAGCATGGCTATCATAAGGTATTTGTTAATACTGCTCTTATTATTATAAAATGCAATCGAAAAAGAAGCAATCAAATAGACTGAGCCAAAAATAACAGTACTTCCTATTATGCTTTCAATGTGTAGTGCTCTTGTGGATGCAGCCGACAGCTCTATAATAATACCAAATAAGAATAAAAAGAACATCGATGGTTTTTGAAATAAGGTTTTTGGCGTCAGGTTTTCGGCCTTGTTCACGCTGAAAATTAAGCTTAGAGCTCCTGCAATTATACTCATTAAAGCGATGTAGAAACTAAATTCCGAAAAACTGCTGTCAAACTCGCGGACCGGATAAAGGAAGGCCTGCGCTGCTTCGGTCTTCGTAAAGGAAGGTATGGGGATGGCATTTATGAGTTGTGGAATAAAAGATATACAGACAAAGCGGACGCTATTGAGTTCGATTTGTTTTTCGATGAAATTGGAGATTCTTCGCTTATTGCTCACTACATACCAAACCAGTATAATGAACAAGAGGTGAAAAATACTGACGATAACAGCACTCAGGACAGAAGTGTGAAAATTCTCATAAACGAGATCATATAAGGCTGCTGTAGCAGTAAAAAAGAGCGCTGGCAATGCGTAAAAAAAGTTAAATCCGACAAACAAATAAACCCAGATCTTATTGGTCTTAAGAGATGTATTCACTTTACTATATTCTTCAGTAAGGGTAGTTTCGTTCCCTAATCTTTTACAGGCAATTATAAAAGCTTCTTCTTCAGAAAGCCCTTGATTCAACAGTGCATCGGTGGCATCATAAAGATGGGCTGTTAACTCTTCGGCATCAGAACCTGTGATACTTCCCCGTAGTTGAATTAGACTGATGTAATCGTTGATGGATTGCCGGAGATTGAAATTGGAAGATCCCATAATTTATGAATTAATGAATTGATAAAATTTAGTTGCGAATATTGTCCTTCAAGTTCTTGCTTTCCCTTAGCCGTCAGCGTATAATATTTTCGCTCTCTACCGGTTTCAGCTTTCTTCCAGGTACCTTCAATCCAATTTTTTGATTCCATTTTTTTTAAAACCGGATAAAGCGTCCCTTCAGCGACGCTTAGTTCGCCACCTGTTTTGTCACGTAGTTCCTGAATAATCTGATAGCCATAACTTTCTTGCCTTCGAAGTATCAGTAACACGATAGGAGCAAGCGAGCTGGCCATTAAATCTTTATTTAGCTCGATCATAAGTTAAATATACATAGAAGTTCTAAGTATAGAGAATGTTTGTTGAAAAAAGTTAAAATTTAGCCACTAAAAGTTTTGTGTGATATTGCGTTAAGCATGCCATAAACTAAAATCCGGCTGATGGTTAAGGAAAGGGCAAAGTTTTTTTTAAACATTCCCGGACACAATGTGTTGGATAGGAGCTAACCTATTAAAAACATCATTTATGAAAGCAGCAGTATTTCACAAGCCGGGCGACATCAGTTACACAACCGTAGCGGATCCAAGAATTGAGCTGGCCACAGACATTATTTTACGGGTAACGTCAACAGCGATCTGCGGATCTGACCTCCACATCCTAAGCGGGGCGGTACCCCAAACGACCGATATGATCATGGGTCACGAGTTTATGGGGATTGTTGAGGAAGTTGGTGCTGAA
>CAMLDJ010000497.1 GCA_946478755.1 uncultured Pedobacter sp.
TTAGAAACCTTCATTATATATCTCCCTGAATATGCGTAACCTTTGGATCTTCATAAACAGATATAACGCATTTTTCTTTTTCATTATTTTTTTTGCTATTGGCATCATCTTAACAGTAAAAAATAATGCCTATCAACGCAGTGTAACGGTAAACTCTACCAATGAAATCGTAGGTGAGGTTTATCAAAACCTGAACGTATGGAAGAAGTATCTTAATCTGGGGACTGTGAATGACAGTCTTGCTGCTGAAAATGCTAAACTCAAGACCCAAATCCTGGCACTGAAAAATATCGATAGTACAAAGCAGGTTCTGGTCACCGATACCGCTAACCATCCGCAATATACCTACTTGTCTGCCCGGGTGATCAAGAATTCAATTACACTGCGAAATAATGTGATTACCATTAATAAGGGAACTGCGGATGGTATTGCAGCCGATATGCCAGTCATATCTCCCGGTACAGGTGTGGTTGGTTTTGTAATGGACGTTTCTGAGCATCTCGCTACGGTTCGCTCTTTATTACATAAGGACACTAAAATAAGTGTCAATATTAAAAAAAATGAGGCACTGGGTTCACTCGTATGGGGAATCGGCAATTCAGACTTTACTAAAGCTTTTGTAAAGGAGATCCCGAATCATTTTAAAGTGAACATCAAAGATACCGTCGTCACATCAGGCTTTTCATCTTTCCCTCCAGGGATTCCGGTGGGAATTGTGACCAATACCGGCGTAGCAACCGGAGATAATTTCATGTCCATAGAAATAAAACTTTTCAATGATTTCAGTACCTTACAGTATGTGTACGTCATTGTTGATAAATATGCTCCCGAGCAAAAAGAATTAGAAGCAAAGTTGCCCCATGAATAGCAGATTAGTATTGGTAAATATCATCAGGTGGTTTGTACTACTTTTAATTCAAATCCTGTTGTTAAGGAATCTGAGTTTCTATAACATGGCTACACCTTTTGTATATATCCTGTTCCTGCTGCTTGTCCCTTTTGGAACGCCCAACCTGCTGCTCTACCTGATTGCTTTTATAACCGGTTTAACCCTCGATGCTTTTTACGACACACTTGGCGTACATACCGCAGCTTGCGTGGCCCTGGCTTTTGTAAGGATCCTGTTTATTTCTGTAACCATGAATCGTGACGGTTTTGATGAGCCAGAACCTACCCTTGGAAATATGGGTTTTAAATGGTTCATCATTTACGCCTTATTATGTACATTATCCCACCACCTTGTCCTTTTTCTTCTGGAGACCTTCAGGCTGGCAGAGTTTTCCTATACGCTGTTAAGATGCTTTTTTAGCGTCATATTTACGCTGTTCACCGTTGTGTTGATTGAGTTTGTGTTCTACAATAGACGGATGCGCTAATGGATAATCTGTTTAACCGAAAATATACAATACAGGGATTATTCATTGTTGTTGCCTTGATCTTGCTTGGAACGCTTTTTTACATACAGGTAGCGAGCGACAAGTATTTCATTTCCGCAGAAAGTAATGTATTGCGTAAAATTTATACTTTCCCGGCCCGCGGAGTCATTTTTGACCGGAATGAAAAGCCCCTTGCTCAGAATGAAGCTGTATATGATCTGATGATGATTCCGAATCAGGTGAAAAGTTTTGATACCACAGCACTTTGCAGGATCATAGACATAGACATGAAGCGCTTTAAAAGGAATTTCAATAAAGCTTCCAGCCGGTCGCGATACCAGCCCAGCATCTTCGAGCCGCAATTATCTGTGCAGATATATGCCACACTGTCTGAGCAACTGTCCCGCTTTCCCGGTTTTTTTGTGCAAAGCAGAACCATCAGACATTATCCGGATAGTGTCGCAGCTCATTTTTTGGGCTATATCAAAGAAGTATCGCCTCTTGATATTCAGAACTCAGAAGGTTATTACCGTCCGGGCGACTATATCGGGAAATCAGGTGTAGAAAAATCTTATGAAACTTTGTTAAGAGGAGAAAGAGGCGTAGTGAATATGATGTACGATGCCCGCAATGTACCCAAAGGAAGTTATGCAGAAGGCCGGTTTGATACCGCAGCTGTTTCGGGAGACCGGCTTATTTCGTCTTTAGATCTTAACTTGCAGAAACTCGGTGAAGAGCTGATGCACAATAAGGTGGGCAGTATTGTAGCCATAGAACCCGCATCAGGAGAGATTCTCGCCTTTGTGAGCAGCCCCAGCTATGACCCTAACTTAATGGTAGGCAGACACCAGGGAAATAATTATATGAGCCTGCTTAAAAATCCTAACCGTGTATTTAATATCAGGCCCATTCAAGGTTACTATTCGCCGGGTTCCGCCTTTAAGCCATTGGATGCATTACTCGCATTGCAGGAAGGTGTGATTGATGCCAACACCACATTCAATTGCCCGGGTTACTTTCGGGTAGGGAGACATACCGTAAAATGCGAACACGTGGATGGTAACATTTCCCTGCGAAAAGGCCTCGCACGATCCTGTAACACCTACGCCTGCTATGTGTTTCAAAAACTGCTAACGCAACGTAAATATAACAATCAACGGATAGCTTATGACGACTGGCAGAAAAAGGTAAGAAAGTGGGGCCTGGGCGAAAAATTAGGGATTGACCTCCCTTCCGAACGTAAAGGAAGACTATACGATGCTGCATATTATTCAGGTAAATACAGCAAGTCTTGGGGTTATTCTACCGTAATATCATTGGCCATAGGACAGGGTGAGATGGATGCTACCCCTTTGCAAATGGCCAATATCATGGCAATTATTGCCAATCGCGGATATTACATCAAACCCCACCTGGTGAAGGCCATTGGCAAGAACAGGGTGATTAAAAAGGAATATGTGAAAAAGAACTATGTTGGTGTGGATGCGCAGCATTTTGAGCCGGTAGTAGACGGAATGCAGGATGCCGTAAATGCTCCATGGGGAACGGCTATACAATCACGTATTGAGGGAATTATCATGTGTGGCAAAACAGGTACGGTACAAAATCCGCGTGGCAAAAACCACTCGGTATTTATTGGATTTGCGCCACGGGACAACCCAAAAATTGCCATTGCAGTTATTGTGGAGAATGCCGGTTACGGAAGTACCTATGCTGCACCTATGGCCAGTTACATCGCTGAACAATACCTGAAGGGAACTTTGCCAAAAAACAAGCTTGATGAGGTGGAATGGATGAAAAAACAGGTGATCCTGCCGGCACTTCCTAAACCAAAAGTAAAGCCTAAAGCAAAGGTGGGCGACTCAACAGGCAACGTTGTACCCACGGTCCAGCCCTCAGCAAATCACATCACAACAACAAGTAAACCTAGCAGTACCAAATGATCAATCAGCAAAGCAGTAACAGGTTCTTCTTTAATGTAGA
>CAMLDJ010000498.1 GCA_946478755.1 uncultured Pedobacter sp.
GCTGTTCAGGTTAATCATTCAGGTTGAATATAACGCGAAGGAGTAAGAAGTAATTTCTTACTCCTTTTTTTGTACAGTTTGATGCCTGTCTGATAGGGGATTGGTGTCTGATATTAAGCGGATCTTATACGGCTCTTATACGGATGTTGAACGGATGCTATACGGATGCTGTACGGATCAGCCCGTATAACATCCGTATAGCATCCGTTCAACAACTGTTGAGTATCGGGTTAAACAGCTAAGGCTGTCAGGTAAATATTACCGGGCTGTGATTGCATTTATAGAACATCCCGTATCTTTGTGTGAATGGCAAAACATGAAATTATACCCTGTGAGCGTTGCGGAACTTCTATAGAGTGCAAGGCCAATTCCTACACCAAATGCCAATGCAGTGTAGTTCAGCTTGACCTGAATGAGGTCCAATACATTAGCGAGCTTCATGATGGCTGTTTATGTGCTAGCTGCCTGTTTGACCTGCAACAGGAGTATAAGGAAAGTATTGCATCCTGATTTATTTTTTTTGGCTAACTTTGCATCAAAATTATTTGTTGATAAAGAATGGCTAAGGTAAAGGTTGGAATGGTGCAGATGAGCTGCGCCAGCAATAAGCAAGAAAATTTAGATAAAGCGATTTTAGGAATTAGGGAAGCGGCGGCAAAAGGTGCACAGATCGTGTGCTTGCAGGAACTTTTTACTTCCCTGTATTTTTGCGATGTTGAAGATTATGATAATTTCAATTTAGCTGAAGCGATACCCGGACCTTCAACTGATGCCTTACAAGTTGTAGCAAAAGAATTGGGTGTTGTCATTGTTGCGTCGTTATTTGAGAAACGTGCGGCTGGACTGTATCACAATACCACTGCCGTTTTGGATGCCGACGGTGCTTATTTGGGTAAATACCGGAAAATGCATATTCCTGATGACCCTGCTTTTTATGAAAAATTTTATTTTACACCGGGCGACCTGGGCTATAAGGTTTTCCAGACAAAATTTGCAAAGATCGGAATTCTGATCTGCTGGGATCAATGGTATCCTGAAGCATCCCGCATCACCGCATTGATGGGAGCCGAGATCATGTTTTATCCAACCGCCATCGGCTGGGCAACCGATCAGGATGAAGAAGTTAATAAAGATCAGTATAATGCCTGGCAGACCATTCAGCGTTCTCACGCTGTTGCCAATGGCGTACCCGTGGTAAGTGTAAACCGGGTAGGTTTTGAGCAAAACGGAGCCATGAAATTCTGGGGCGGTAGCTTTGCTACCAATGCTCAAGGCAAATTGCTCTATTTAGGCTCGCATGAAAACGAAGAAACTGAAGTTGTAGAACTGGATTTAGCTGAATCTGATTTTTTCCGTAAGCACTGGCCTTTTTTAAGAGATCGTAGAATTGACTCTTACCAGCCAATTACCAAAAGATTTATTGATGAAGATTAGTTTATTGATAACATTATTCTTTTTAAGCCTTTCTGCTTGTGGACAAGCACTGGAAATCACCCCAGTCAATGAAAAGCTATATGTTTATACGACATACCATACATATAATGGTGAGAAAGTATCTGCAAATGCAATGTATCTGCTAACCAGCAAAGGGGTAGTTTTATTTGATACGCCCTGGGATCAGGCACAAAACCAGCCTTTGCTGGACTCAATAGAAAAGAAGCACCACTTGAAAGTGATCAGCGTTTTTGCTACCCATTCTCATGAAGACCGCGCAGGTGGATTTGACTTTTTTAATAAGAAAGGAATTCCCACGTACGCATCGGCACAAACAAATGAGATGTTAAAATCAACACACAAGGCTACTGCATTAAATACATTTGAAAAGGGTGCAAAATTTCAAATTGGGGATCAGAAATTCCAGATTCACTATTTCGGTCCCGGCCATACAAAGGATAATTTAGTCATATGGTTTCCCAAATATAAAGTCCTGGATGGAGGGTGTTTGATTAAAAGTACTGAAGCCAAAGGTTTGGGCTTTGTCGGGGAGGCGGATTTAAAAGCATGGCCACAGACGATCTTAGCCATTAAAAACAAATATAAGCGGATCAATCTGGTTGTTGCTGGACATGACGACTGGAAGACCCCCGGAGCTTTGGATAGAACGTTAGAACTACTAAAAAACAAAAATTGACTCAAATAGATTTTTCAGCTTCCCCCAAAAGACAGGGTTATGCATTCCCGGCAGAATGGGTTAAGCATGAAGCAACGTGGTTAAGCTGGCCACATAAGGAAGCTTCATGGCCGGGTAAAATTGAAGCGATTTATGCGCCTTACTGTGAGTTTATAAAGATTGTGGCTGAAGGGGAGAAAGTGCGCATTAATGTAAAAGATGCAGCAATGATAGCCGATGCAATTAGACATCTGCAAAAAGCAGGTGCAGACTTAACGCAGATAGCGTTTTATTTTAACGAGAGTAATGACGCCTGGTGCCGGGATCACGGGCCTGCTTTTTTGTTAAATAAAGCCGGGGATCAAAAAGCAATCGTAGACTGGGATTATAATGCCTGGGGTGGGAAATACCCTCCCTATGATCTGGATGATGTCATCCCGACAAAAATTGCCGGGCATTTTAATTTGCGGGTTTATCACCCTCAAGTTATTATGGAGGGTGGCTCGGTGGAGCTTAACGGCGCAGGTACCATCCTCACAACTACAGCCTGCTTATTAAATGAAAACAGGAACCCGCATTTAAGCAAAGAACAGATAGAACGGTACTTGCTTGAATTTTATGGTGCGGAACAGATTTTATGGCTCGGTGACGGAATCGTTGGTGATGATACAGACGGGCATATTGATGATATCACCCGCTTTGTGAATGAAGACACCGTAGTAACCGTTGTCGAAAGTAATCCCCTGGATGAAAATTATATCCTTTTGCAAGAGAACCTGAAAGCATTAAAAGCCATGCGTTTACCGAATGGCAAAGCACTTCATATTGTGCAGTTGCCGATGCCTTCCCCTGTTATCCATGAAGATACCCGTTTGCCCGCCTCGTATGCCAATTTTTATATTGCCAATGCCGCGGTGATTGTGCCTACATTCAGGGATGTGAATGATGAAAAGGCGCTGAAAATCCTTCAGGATGTTTTTCCGGATAGAAAAGTAATAGGAATAGATTCCACAGATATTATATGGGGACTGGGAAGCTTTCATTGTTTAAGTCAGCAGGAACCCGCATTACATAAATAAAAAGATCAATAACCAAACATATATGAAACCATCATGAGTTTACACTCGCAAACAAGAATGAGTAAAAACTCATGATAGCTTCATAACCATTAAAAACAAATATATGCTGATGAAATTACTAGAAGGAAAAACGGCACTTATTACCGGTGCTTCTAAAGGAATAG
>CAMLDJ010000499.1 GCA_946478755.1 uncultured Pedobacter sp.
GTGCATTGCTAAAATCGAATTGATCTATTTTACTCATTAAATAAGTCTTTCTTAATAAAAACGACAATCTGACAGCATGTCGTTTAAAAATCATTAATTGTATTTGTACAAGACATTTTCAACTCCTGTGCCAAAACGGGATTGACTGCTTTTCCCTGTTAAAAAGTCATGCTTCAATCGCATGCTCAATAATAATTAATAAATAAATCATAATTTGAATTATTTGGCGTTTTAGTTAGATATTTGTAAATGGTATGATAGTTGACATTATCCAACCTTTTAAATATATTTATTTTTAAATAGAAGTTAATGAATTATTTCAAGCAAACGATCTTATTGTTAGTTGTTTTTTCTGCCAGTACCGCTTTCGCACAAAACAGTGGTTACGATAAGCTGGGCATGCAGGCTATGATGAAGGGTGATTATAAAGGTGCTGTGAATCAGTTAGAGAAAGCTGATAACAAAAGCCCTAATAACGCCAGTGTGTTGAAAATGTTGGGATATTCCTATTTTCAATGTGGTGATTTTGAAAATTCCATCGATACTTACAGTCGCTTGATCGTTTTGAAACCTTCAGATTATTCTGCTTATTATTACAGAGGAAAGGCCAGGCAGAATGTAGCTAACGACCCTAAAGAGTCTTTAAATAATATGCGTGACAACTTCTATCAGGCAGCAATCAGGGATTTCACGAAAGCGATAGAAATTAACGGGGAAGAAGATGCTCAACTGTTGCAAAATAGGGCGCTGGCTTACAAGGATTATGCGATTTATAAATCATACAAGATCAAAACCAAATCAGAGAAAGCAGCTTGTATAGCGTTGTTTAACAACTCTGTGGCTGATTTTCAAAAGGTTTTGCTGGTTCAACCTCAGCGAAAAGATATTCTTTCTCTGATTGATTACGTTAAGGCCCAGATTACCAGTCTGAAATAAAGCCCTTTATTTAAATTTTCCTGTAATCGTATATTTTTTTTCAGCCAGCAATCTGATGTGCTGTTTTTTCTTTACCTGATATCCGCTGTCAGGGTAATAAGAAAGGGTGTCAGCAGAGTTGTAAAGGACATTGGTGTTTTTGACCAGTATCCTAATGTGGTATACCTCACCGTTTCTTCTGGCTATTCGCAGCTCTTTCACGGGGACTTTTTCATCCGCTGAAGTGTAAATTTCCTGATCACCAGTGTTGGTGATTTTGAATAAGCCTTTCCAGGCATTTCTGTTCATGTCAGCATCTGAAAAAATAGCTAACTCTTTTTTCCAGTCTGCTATACGGGTCTTTTTAGATTCGGCAGCATCGTTTATCATCACTGTTTTAGTAAATACAGGATTTTTTTTTGTGAGCCGGGCAACTTCTTTTTCAAAGTAACCTTTGAGGTCGAAATAGTTTAAGGCATCCTTATGGTTCCTTGCGGCAGGGTTGCAACCGTAAAAAACCAAAAGGATACCAGATAGCCATATTTTTTTCTTCATTTATACCAGGCTGTTTCCGGTCATGATGGCCGGTTTAGGGATATCCATCAACTTCAGAATGGTAGGGGCGATATCGCCAAGTTTGCCATCTGCGATGCTTGTATAATCTTTGTCTACCAAAATGCAGGGAACCAGATTGGTGGTATGGGCGGTATTGGCAGAGCCGTCACTGTTGACCATAAATTCGGAATTGCCATGATCGGCCAGGATGATAAATGAATAGCCATTTGCAAGCCCCTTGTTTACTACCAGCTGTGCACAGCTATCGGCCGTTTCAACTGCTTTAACTACTGCGTCAAATACACCTGTATGTCCAACCATATCCGGATTCGCAAAGTTTAAACATACAAAATCCGGCCAGCCATTTTCCAGTTCTTTACAAATGGCCTCGGTAATTCCGGCGGCACTCATCTCTGGTTGAAGGTCGTATGTAGCCACTTTAGGTGAGGGGATCATGATCCTTTTTTCATTCGCAAACTCTTGCTCACGACCACCTGAGAAGAAAAAAGTAACGTGCGGATATTTTTCCGTTTCGGCTATACGGATCTGTTTCTTATGGTATTTTGCTAAAACCTCTCCCAAGGTTTCAGTAAGATCATCTTTGGTAAAAATGACTTTTACGTTTTCAAAATTCTCATCGTAAGTAGTCATGGTTACATAATATAATGGCAGTTTATGCATGCCAAAATCAGGATAATCATCTTGGGTCAGTACCGCGGTAATTTCCCTGCCGCGGTCTGTTCTGTAATTGAAACAAATGACCACATCACCAGGCTGTATGGTAGCAACAGGCTGTCCGTTGGTCTGGGTAACCACAATCGGTTTTACAAATTCATCAGTTATTCCGTCTTTGTAGGATTGTTCAATGGCGGTTGCCGGATCACTGGCAGGCACACCAACGCCCATGGTAAGGAGGTCGTAAGCCAGTTTCACCCTTTCCCAGCGTCTGTCCCTGTCCATTGCATAATAACGGCCTATTAAACTTGCGATCCTGGCGGAAGTACTTTGCAGGTGATGCTCAAGGTCCTTAATAAAGGTAAGTCCGGAATTGGGGTCAGTATCTCTTCCATCCATAAAGGCATGTACAAAAACGTCATTCAAGCCCTGTTCAGTTGCAGCATCACATAGGGCCTTTAAGTGGTCGATGTGTGCATGAACGCCACCATCTGAGGTTAGTCCTATAAAATGAACTGCTTTGTTATTCTGTTTAGCATAATTAAAGGCATCCAGTAAGGTCTGATTCTTATGAAGGGTTCTGTCGGAAATGGCTTTGTTGATCCTTCCCAGTTCCTGGTATACGATCCGGCCGGCACCGAGGTTCATGTGTCCCACTTCAGAGTTGCCCATTTGTCCCGCAGGTAAGCCTACGGCTTCGCCGGATGCTTCTAGTTTTGAATTCGGATAATTTTGGATCAGGGAATCAAAGAAGGGGGTGTTGGCTGCATATGCTGCGTCGGAATTATCTTTTTTTCCGTATCCCCAGCCGTCAAGGATCAGCAGTACTATTTTTTTGTCGTTCATCCGTGGTTCGCTTAATTTAATGTATCATTGAACTTAGCAAATATAAGGGTATTGAACCTTTTTTTTGAATCGATTTGTGTTTGACTGTTATTTTATGATGTATTAATGGCATAATTTATGAGGAGTTCATACATTAGCTATTTGGAGATGATAAAGCCCTTTCTTTTTTTATTTGTTTTTTTAACTCAAATTCCCTCGTCGTATACGTTTCAAGGCGATATTATAGATAATTTGTCGGCGCATTTTAAGGCTGGTAATGCAAAAGAGATTGCAGCTAGCTTTTCTTCTTCTGTGGAATTAATCATCATTGATGATGAAGATGTATACTCTA
>CAMLDJ010000500.1 GCA_946478755.1 uncultured Pedobacter sp.
ATCAAATAATGTCTTGCTCATTTTTTTTCTTTTTTATTATAAATTCATTGTTGTCAAAGCGGGCTATGCCAATTGTTGCTTGCCCATCATCAACAAAAGATCCTGGTCATTAATATCTAGTTTCTGATCAGCTATGGTCAGGAAGCGATGATAAGCCTCACCTAATTCTTCTTTATTTAGCGTAAAGCCTAAGCGCTCCAAATGGAACTTTAAAGCATGTCTGCCACTACGTGCGGTAAGCACAATACTGGCATCAGGGAAACCAACGTCTTCCGGACGGATAATCTCGTAGTTCTCCCTGTTTTTCAGGAACCCATCCTGGTGGATGCCTGAGCTGTGTGCAAATGCATTGCTGCCCACTATAGCTTTATTAGGCTGTACAGGCATACGCATTTGCGAGCTGACCATACGGCTTAGTTCATAAAAGTTCTTCGTGTTGATATTGGTATGCAAGCCCAGTGTCTGATGCGTTTTCAAGATCATGACGACTTCCTCAATCGAGGTATTACCAGCGCGTTCGCCAATGCCGTTTATCGTACCTTCAATCTGCCTGGCACCATTTTGTAAACCGGCAATTGAATTTGCTGTTGCTAAGCCGAGGTCATTATGGCAATGCACAGATATAATCGCCTGATCAATGTTTTTTACATTTTCCTTTAAAAACTTGATCTTACTTCCATATTGGTCGGGTAGGCAATAGCCATTCGTATCCGGTATGTTTACCACTGTTGCACCAGCAGCAATGACAGCCTCTACCATTTGCGCCAGGAAATTGATGTCGGCACGGCCTGCATCTTCTGCATAGAATTCAATATCCTCAACAGATTTCTTGGCATATTTAACGGCTTCAACCGCACGCTCCAATATATTCTCGCGGGTGCTGTTAAATTTATGTTTTATATGCATGTCAGACGAACCGATACCCGTATGGATCCGCGGACGTTTTGCGAATTGCAGAGCAGCAACAGCTGAATCAATATCACCTTTATTTGCCCGTGTAAGTGCACAAATGATCGGCTCAGATACCGCTTTCGAAAGCTCAACAACACTTTGGAAATCGCCTGGACTCGAAATAGGGAAACCTGCTTCAATAATATCCACGCCCAAAGCTTCCAGTTCTCTGGCAATTTCTATTTTTTCCGGGGTTGTCAATTGGCAACCCGGTACTTGCTCACCATCGCGTAAGGTGGTGTCAAATACATAAACTTTATTCGGATCGTGTAACATAATTTTCTTTTTTTAGTTAGTATAGATATCGGTTTCTATGGATTTTACTTCGCCGTTCTCTAATAAAATTCTCTTCTCAATACAGCCTGGTATCTGCGATTCAAAATGGCCAACATAAATCAGCGTGGTGCCATTTTTACACAGGTCATCTACAAGCTTGTTAAAATGCTGTGTCTGTTGCTGGTCTAAGCCCTGGCAGGGTTCATCCAGTATCAGAATTTCCGGGTTTTTTACAATCGTTCTGGCCAGCAGGGCCAGTCGTTGTTTACCCAAAGGGAGTTCGTTCATCAGGGTGTTTTTATATTCGTCCAGTCCGAAATAACTGATGAGTTCTTCAGTCTGCGCCTTTTTTGAATAGCCTGGATCACAGAACAAGCCAGAGCTATCGTAAAATCCTGAAACAATACTTTGCCATACCGTTGCAGAAGGATCAAAATACCAGTGCAGCTCGGGCGAAATTAAGCCGATACGTTCCTTAATCTCCCAGATGCTCTCTCCGCTTCCCCGTTTATTTCCAAACAAATGAAAGTTATTGGCATAAGCCTGGGGATGATCACCGCAGATTAAGCTCAGTAGCGTCGATTTACCTGAACCATTATGGCCGTGTAATACCCATTTTTCTCCAGCCTTAACTTCCCAATTGATGTTTTTTAAGACCTTTTTTTCGCCGTAGCTGATATTTACATCAATCATTTTAATGATTTCCCCCGATGGTCGGGCAGCAACTGCGTCGGTTAAAAATGCCGGGACAGGTTTATCCACAAGGGGAAGCTCGTTCCAGCTGCGTTCATGAGCGGAAACTTCCACCAGCTGCCCATTCCTGATCATCGCAACACGATCAATGCAGACTGGCAGGTCGGTTTCGTTACTGATTAAGATCAGTTGCGTTCCTGCTTCAGTGATCTCTTCCAGTAAAGTATTTAAATTTTGACGCGAACGTACATCCAGTCCGTTGTAGGGGAGGTCAAGTATCAGCAACTGGGGTCTTAACCAGATGGCTTTAACCAATTGTAATTTCTTATGCTCACCACTGGATAACTGGATCAATGTGGAGTCTTTTAAAGACGAAAATCCTAAAGCAGCTAAGATAGGTTCTACCTCAGAGAATTGTAAGGCATATTTTTTGCCAAAGCTTTCCAGTTCTGCTTTTACACTTGATGTGGTTTCTGCAGATTGCTTATTGTAACGCTGCTGGTAATAGAAATTAGACTGGCCTTCTAAATCCTTAAACTGAAACCAGTTTGCCACATAGTATACCATAGCTGGTAAGCCACTTTCAGGGTCAAACGTAGTTTCAATGTTCCCATAACTATGTGCCAGGCCTGCAATGGCCTTTGCTAATGAAGTTTTGCCACTTCCGCTTTCGCCGCATAATAACCAATTCTCATTGCGATCTATAGTCCAGTTCAAACCCGCTAACACCGGTTTGTGCTGGTACTTTAAATTGAGATTGGTGATGCTGACGACGGGTTCTGACATATTCTTTTTTTTATAAACCGCTGCACCAAAACATGGAAGGCGCAGCGGTTAATTAATTTAATACTATGCGGTTTTGATAGATTTCATTGCAGTCATTGCTTTTCTCAGTTTGGTACCAATTACCTCAACCTCATGTGCACGCAATACTTCGTTTATCGCAATCAGCGTTCTGTTGTCAACGCCACCATCTTTACCTTCATTAAAGTTTTTACCAACCAGATCCGTATCTACTTTGGTCATAAAATCAGCCAATAGAGGTTTACAAGCCTGATCAAACAGATAACAGCCGTATTCTGCGGTATCAGAAATTACGCGGTTCATTTCAAATAATTTCTTACGTGCGATGGTATTTGCAATGAGTGGTGTTTCGTGTAACGACTCATAATAAGCAGACTCAGGTTTGATACCCGCCTGAACCATAGTTTCGAAAGCCAGCTCAACACCCGCTCTAACAAAAGCTACCATCAAGGTATAATTGTCGAAATATTCTTGCTCAGCAATTTTTACATCACCTGCAGGCGTTTTTTCAAAAGCAGTTTCACCTGTTTCCGCACGCCAAGCCAATAAGTTTTTATCACCATTTGCCCAGTCTGCCATCATGGTGCTGCTAAACTC
>CAMLDJ010000501.1 GCA_946478755.1 uncultured Pedobacter sp.
CAACCGGTTGTCCGTCCGGATTTGCCTGTCCTTCCGGTACGCCGCCTTTCAGTTGTACATACCTGAAACCCGTATACATAAACCTGGGTCTCCAGGTCTCGATGCCATCACCTTTTAGAATATATTGAAAGTAGGTGGGGCTCCCGGTTGCTTTTTGATTTACTGAACCATCTTCCTTTAACAGCTCGGCCGGACTTAGTTTTATGGTATCACCCTTCTTACCTTTTACTTTTAATTCAACAATACCTGAAGCATTCTGCCCCATATCGTAAACCCACTCTGCTCCGGCGACCGGCTTAACAGACCTGGCGGTAAAGTGATCAAAGACTTTAAGCGGTTCAGCCTTTTGAGCAGTTAGCGCAGGGCCATTTGTCAATACTGGGATTTTCCAGCCTTTTGCATTAAAACCTGCTCTGTCCCAGCCCTGCTGTTCCAGCCTGGCATCATAATCCTCTCCGCCATAAATGCTGGAGAAAGTTATTGCTGAAGCAGAACTGCGCCATGACTGGTCACTGATCACATTAGCCTCAGTACCATCTTGATACTTAATATGCAAACGGCAGATCATTTTAGGATAACCGAAAGCCGCCCTCAGCTTCTTATAACGTCCCTTGATGGGCGGTATGTAATAAAACCCATTGCCCAGCATCACCCCAAGGGCATTGTTGCCTTTTTTAAGCTGTCCGGTCAGGTCAAAGGCCACATACAAAGCCTCTTTGTCATATTTCGTCCAGCCTGCATCCAAAAAGTTATCGCCTACTTTCGCTCCGTTCAGATGGAATTCGAAATGCCCCAGCCCTGAGATATACATGGTAGCCTGCTTTACCACTTTCGTTATGTTAAAATCCTTCCGTAAAAGCGGCAGTACATCGTTACCTGTTGCTTTATCTTTTTTTGTATCGAGTGGTAAAATGGTCACCAACGAATCGGCCAGCGTCTCATAAGCGATCCACCGGGCGTTTTTCCAATCGGCCACTTTTAAAAGTCCCATCTGCCATTTAGCAGGAGCTGCCCAGGCGGAGACATTTCCTTTATTGTCCCATACCTTTACTTTCCAGTAATAAGTTTTCCCTGCTATCAGGGTCTTTCCTTTATAACTTATTTGTAAGGACCTGTCCGTTTCTACTTTTTTGGAATCCCAGACATTTCCTATATTTTTGGTTAAAGAAGCCGGGTTATCGGCGACAAGAACCTGATAAGCCCTTTGTGCTACATTCTTTTGTGCCGAGGCAATTTTCCAGCTTAGTGCCGGAGAAGCAGCCTCGATTCCAAGCGGATTATTTCTATATTCGCAACGCAGTTCATTCACGTTTAAATCTTGTGCATGAACCGTAAATGTTAGGAGAATTAGACCAAGAAATTGTAGTAGTTTGCTCATTCTGTTTATAAGATTAATACCTGTTGTAACTAAATTAATTTTTTAGCTTAAAGATCAACAAGGTATCGGTTTATAAATGGTTGATAATTCAAATATAAATATTTATTTCAGATATGAAAGTATATATTTAGCTAAGTTTTATGCACATTTGAAAGGAAAAGGAACAAAAAGCATTTAGTATGTTTGCTAACTAAACAATTACGAATTCGTTTTTATGAAGGAAAAAGAAATGAAATACCAGGCCCCTGCGCTGGATAAAGGCCTGGATATTCTGGAATACCTCTCTTCTCAGTCTATCCCGCTTTCTCAGACAGAGATCGCCACCGGTATAGATAAAAGTCCGAACGAGATTTACCGGATGTTAATGAGCCTGGAAAGCCGCGGATATATTTTGCGGGATGAGGTTTCAGGCAAATACAGACTTTCCTTAAAACTATTTCATCTTGCCCACCGTCACTCTCCCGTTGATGAATTGCGAAAAGCGGCTCAATATCCATTGGAAGAGCTGGCCAATACGGTCATGCAGTCCTGCCATCTCAGTATATTATATATGAACCAGGTGATGGTGATCATCCATGCAAAAAGTCCGGGACCAATAGCATTGTCTATAGAGGAAGGAAACCTGTTTCCTTTACCTTTAACGGCATCCGGGAAGGTGTTGCTGGCCTACATGCCTGATGATGAGCGGGAGATCGCACTAAATGGAAATGATATATATCAGGCTTATCCAGATAAGGAAAAGAAGAAATTTCACCAATCACTGAAGGAAATACAAGCAAAAGGCGGCTATATAAGGACCAGTGATCTTGCGGCCGGGGTAATAGATGTTTCTGTGCCTATCGGAAAAGAGAGTACCGGAATTATAGCGTGTCTGACCATTTCCAGCCTTACCGCTTTAAATGTAAATAAGGATGTTGACAATGAGGAAATTCTGGCTGAGGCCATGAAATGTGCAAGAAAGATCGAGGAACGAATCGGGATCGTCGCGCTTTAATTACCGGAATAAAATTCAATTAGTATTGGCCGGAAAATGACAAGGGGGTATTTAATTCCGACTTAATAACATCAAGGATCATATTGTTCTTTATCACATATAAATAAAGTCGGTATCCGGCAGGATGATGAGGTATTTTAAGTTTTATACTTGGTCCATCCGCGATATATTGTATAGAGACCGGGTGCTTAAAACGGTCTACTTTCGCCAGTCGCCATTCGAATTTTAATCCGTTCCGCCAGTCATACGCCAAGATCCATTTACTATTCCTTTTAATGAGCGCGTGGTAGCTCAGCTGTTCGCCTTCATTTGTTGCCAATGCCGGCTTAAGGATTTTAACCTGTGGCACCGGAACAGGCAGAGGCCTATTGCCCCATAGGTGGGCGAGTTGTAAAAACGAGTATTTTTCCCTTCCATCATAATCTTTTATACCATTTAGTCTGATCTGATCTACCTTATTTTCATCCTGCCAGTTGGCGATAAATGCACCCAACTTCGAATCATGAAACTGTTGATAAACCGGGACATCTACGTCGCTGTAAAAGTAGGGTACTTGCAATTTAGCCATTGTAGCAATTAATTGATCTGTCCGGGTCGTACTGTCGGCAACAAGACCATAGGCATCAATCTGTGGAATTGACTTTCTTAACCGCTCAATTGTGGCACTCAGGGTCTCCGAAACTTCAACATCCACAGTAACAAATCTATTGGGGTCTGCCTGTTTAATAGCGCCAACCAGGTTTTTAAGCCACAATATATAGGCATCCTGCTGGTACAGCAATTCTGGCTTATAATAATAGAGGCTAAGTTTTTGAAGCACTGCATTGCCGATATTCCAGGAACGGATATTCTTTTCATCTTTAAGATGCTCAACCGAATTTAATATCTTTTTCTGTAATTTTTCCAATTGCTGCCGGTCATCTGCAAAATCGAGTTCGTCAGAAA
>CAMLDJ010000502.1 GCA_946478755.1 uncultured Pedobacter sp.
AGGATTTTCCGAAAAATTACCCCGGACAGAAGTTCCTGGCTACGGAGACCACTTCTTCCCTGGATACGCGGGGCTTTTACGAGATGCCGTCTGACAGCATTCGCCGCTGGCCAAAAGATGGTAAAACCAAATTTAAAGAGGGCAACGCTGAGTTTGCAGCTTCTTCTTATGACAATGTATCAGCCTACTGGGGATCTACACATGAGGAGACCTGGAAGGAAGCCAAAAAATATGACCATGTATCTGGGTTATTTGTCTGGACGGGCTTTGATTATTTAGGCGAGCCATTGCCTTACCCCTGGCCGGCCAGAAGTTCTTATTTCGGGATTGTAGATCTTGCGGGATTCCCAAAAGATGCCTACTACCTGTATAAGAGTGAGTGGACCAGTAAACCGGTGCTGCATATATTTCCACACTGGAACTGGGAAGCAGGTAAAACGGTAGACATCTGGGCCTACTATAACCAAGCCGATGAAGTAGAGCTGTTCCTGAATGGCGAGTCTTTAGGAACACGTGCAAAACAAGGGGAGGAACTACATGTGGTATGGCGGGTGAAATATGAGCCTGGAACCTTAAAGGCGGTTTCAAAAAAAGACGGTAAGGTCGTATTGGTTAGCGAAATATCAACAGCAGGCAAGCCTGCAAAAATAGAATTGCTGGCGGATAGAAGGGAAATTACAGCCGATGGAAAAGATCTTTCCTTTGTTACTGTCCGCGTTCTGGATGACAAAGGAAATATAGTGCCCAATGCAGATAACCTCATACAGTTTAAACTGGAAGGCGAGGGTACAATCGCTGGGGTAGATAACGGTTTTCAGGCCAGCCTGGAGCCTTTTAAAGCGGATTATCGCAAAGCTTACCGGGGTCTTTGCCTGGCCATTGTTCGGGCTAAACAAAAGACAGGAAAGATAAAGCTAAGCGCCACATCAACCGGCCTGAAGGAGGCCTCAGTGTTCATCACTGTGAAGGAATAGGATTAAGAAAAAAAAGATAGCGAATAAGGTCATGATTGACAAGATTAATTTAAAAGGAATAACATGGAACCACAGCCGGGGCTTCGTACCAATGGTAGCTACGGCACAGCGGTTCTCTGAATTGAACCCCTCGGTAGAAATTACCTGGGAAAAAAGAAGTTTACAGCAATTTGCTGATTTTTCCATACAGGAACTCGCAGCACGTTTTGACCTGCTGGTGATCGATCATCCATGGGCGGGTTTTGCGGCAAAAACAGCCTCGATTCTGCCTCTGGACAAATATCTTTCTAAGGCATATTTAGATGATCAGCGAGAAAATACGGTTGGTCATTCGTTTGAAAGCTATGCATATGATGGCCATCAATGGGCTTTGCCTATCGATGCGGCCACGCCTGTAGCTGCCAGCAGAGCTGATCTGTTGAGCACGCGTGGTTTTCAGTTGCCGGTAAATTTTACAGAACTGCTTCATCTGGCAGATAAAGGCCTGGTTGCTTTTGCTGGTATTCCGATTGATGTGCTAATGAATTTTTATACATTCTGCTGTTCGCTGGGCGAGGACCCTTGTCAGCTGGAAGAGCTTATCATCTCAAGAGAGACTGGTGTAACTGCACTTCAGATGTACCGTGAACTGGCTTCCAAAATTCATCCGGACAATTTCAAAAGAAACCCGATACAGGTATATGAGGCCATGACCTTAACTGACGACATCGCTTATTGTCCGTTTGCCTATGGTTATTCAAATTATTCGAGACCGGGCTATGCCGGAAAACTATTGCATTTTCATGATATGATCTCTTTAAACGGCGTATACAATCTGCGTAGTACATTGGGTGGCACTGGCCTAGCAGTATCTTCAGGTTCAGCACATATAGAAATGGCGGTAAAATATGCAGAATATGTAGCCTCAGCGACATGCCAGCAAACAGTTTTCTTTGAGAACGGCGGTCAGCCCGGCCATCTGAGTGCCTGGAAGGATGAACTGGTGAACGGCAGATCAAGTAATTTCTTTGCTGCTACCTTACCTGCACTACAACGCGCCTTCCTTCGTCCGCGTTACCACGGACATATGTTTTTCCAGGATCATGCAGGTGACATCGTTAGAGACTATCTGATGAATGGCGGTAACGAATTACAAGTGCTGGAAAAGATGAATAAGTTATATGTTGAATCGAGAAGCCTGGTATTATCATGAAAAGGCCACTTGATGGAATATTGGTGTTAGAGTTTTGCCAGTTCCTGGCAGGACCTTCGGCGGGTTTAAGACTCGCCGATCTTGGTGCACGTGTTATTAAAATCGAGCGCCCGGGAAAAGGGGATGCCTGCAGACAACTGGCCATCAAAAATCTGTTTATCGGCGAGGACAGTCTCCTCTTTCATACGATCAACAGGAATAAGGACTCTTATGCTGCAGATCTGAAGAATCCTGAGGACTTAAAGCTATTGAGTAAACTGATCGCCAAAGCGGATGTGATGACCCACAATTTCAGGCCTGGTGTAATGGAAAAGATCGGACTGGATTACCAGTCGGTACAAAATATTAATCCTAATATTATATACGCTGCGGTCACAGGATATGGAACTGAGGGACCATGGGCGGCGAAACCGGGTCAGGATCTGCTGGTACAGTCGGTTTCAGGCTTAACACATCTTTCCGGAAACAGTACCGATGGGCCTGTCCCTTTCGGATTATCGGTTACTGACATTATGTGTGGCAATCACCTCACACAGGGCATTATTGCCGCACTTTTGAAGCGTGCTAAAACCAATAAAAGTGTGCTTGTTGAAGTGAGTTTGCTCGAATCGGCGTTGGATGTGCAGTTTGAAGTGCTGACCACTTATCTGAATGATGGCGGACAGTTGCCACGCAGAAGCAAGGTAAATGGCAGCGGGCATGCTTATTTAAGTGCACCCTATGGTACCTATCAGACTAAAGATGGTTATCTGGCGCTGGCCATGGGCGACCTGACTAAGATCAGCCGGCTGATCGGCTGTGACATTTCAGAATTTTATACCGATGCCTCGGCCTCGTTTGAAAACAGGGATGAACTGTTATTATTGCTTGGGCAGACCTTCATCAGCAACACCAGTCAATATTGGTTAAATTTGCTGGAACCGGAGGATGTTTGGTGTGCCGCCGTGCTGAATTACACAGAAGCTACTGAGCTGGCCGTATTTAAAAATCAGCAGATCAGGCAGCAACTGGATCTGGGAGATGGCAAAACAATAGATACGACCAGAGCACCCATGAGAATAGATGGGGAAAAATTATACGCGGCGAAAGCTGCACCTAAAATTGGTGCAGACAATGAAAAGATTAACAAGGAATTTGATTTAATATA
>CAMLDJ010000503.1 GCA_946478755.1 uncultured Pedobacter sp.
CCGATTATGGTTACAAATTCTTACCTGACCTATCCACTTTTTTAACAGAGGGAGGTAACCAGATCAGACCAAACAGCCTCTTAACGCTGACAAAAAATGATAAAATGAGCTGGATATGGGACAATACGGCGACCTACACCAAAACTATCGAGAAACATACCTTCACTGTTTTGGCAGGTATCACCGCAGAAGCATTCAACTCTAACGATATGGTCGGATCAATCAGGGACGTCGCCCCCAACAAAGACCAATGGTATTTGAATGCCGGCACTGGCGGAACCCAATCTGTCAGTAATGAAGGTGACAAGTATCACAGGAATTCTTACCTGGCACGCGTAAACTATAATTATGACAACAAGTATCTATTGACTGGAAGTTTCCGTGCAGACGGAACTTCGAAATTTGGTGAAAACAGCCGCTGGGATTACTTTCCTTCCATTGGTCTGGCCTGGAACATCAGCAATGAAAGCTTTATGGCAGATCAAAAGATATTCAGCAACCTGAAACTAAGAGGAAGCTTTGGCCTTCTGGGTAATGACAATATCCCTTCATCGCTATATATATCAACAGCTGCGATCAATAAGCCTTATTATTTTAATGGAACCACCGGTGTGCTCGGCACAGCTGCATTGGGGATAAGGCTGGAAGATATTATAGACGACCAGCTCAAATGGGAAGTAACCTCTGAATATGACCTGGGGCTTGACTTTGGATTGTTAGACAACAAGCTGTCAGGTACGATTGACTATTACAACAAAAAGACGGATAATGCTTTAATTTTCGTCACCATACCTGCCATTCTCGGCGATCCAAATGAAAAGGCGCTTACCAATGCAGCCAATGTGTCGAATAAAGGTATTGAGTTGTCTTTAAACTGGGCAGATGAGATTGGTGAGGACTGGAAATATAGCGTTAATGGTAACATTGCACACAACAAAAATACGATTGAAGAGCTGGGTGGCGGCCAACCACTGATTGGCGATGCTATAGCCAACTATCAAATTACCAAATCAGACAACGGTCAGGCAATCGCCAGCTACTTTTTATTAGAAAAAATAGGCATATTCCAAAATCAGGCACAAATTGATGCCTCTGCACAAAAAGATGCAAGAGCGGGCGACATCATTTACAGGGACATCAGTGGCCCAAATGGGACACCTGATGGCATCATAAATGACAGTGACAGGGCTTACTTTGGCTCTTATCAACCTAAGTTTACCTATGGCCTTAACGGTAACATCAGCTACAAAAATTTCGACCTTAATTTTGGCTTCTTTGGTACCTCGGGCGGTAAGATATATAACGCCAAAAAAGCAGTCCGGGGCGTAAATCAGTTAACGGATAACATTGAAGCAAGCGTAGCAAGAAATCGATGGACACCTAACAACCCTGGCAATGACGTACCAAGGGCCACGATAGGCGCACTGCCTGCTTCTACTTACTTTGTAGAAAAAGGAGATTACCTGCGTTTAAACAATTTAACGGTTGGCTATACCTTACCTAAAACACTTTTATCCAAAGCCCATATCAACAATGTTCGCGTATTCCTGACCGCACAGAATTTATTCACCATTACTTCTTACAGCGGGTTTACACCGGAACTGCAACCCTCTATACCTGGAGCGGTCGCGGAAAATGCCAATTTGAACCAGGGGGTAGACTTAAACAGTTATCCCTCAACAAGGACTTTTGCATTTGGTGTTAATGTTGGATTTTAACAAAAAGAACGATGAAAAAGATATTTTATATAACTGCACTGACATTAATTGCATCAGCACTATTAATTGCTTCATGTAAAAAGAGCTTCCTGGATGTCCCATCTCAGGGAAAAACAACAGAAGAACAAGCGCTAATAGACCCTGAAGCAGCGGATAAACTGGTAATAGGCGCTTATAACAATCTTTATTTAGCCGGCACACTGGGCCTAAAACTGGTTGTACTGGCGGATGTAACTTCTGATGATTCTGATAAAGGATCTGTCGCTACCGATCCTGGATTCGATGGTATTTTCCTCGACAACTTTACTTACAACCCTAATACCGCGATTTTTAACGATGTCTGGGTAGACAACTACAAAGGCATCACTTCAGCGAATAAAGCATTGTCAGTTCTAGAGAACAGTACAATTGATGCGGGAATCAGGGACCGGCTGAGCGGGGAAGCTAGGTTTATCAGGGCATTGCTTTATTTCAACATGGTCAGGATATTTGGAGGGGTAGTTAAAATAACAACTGTGCCTACACTTGCCCAGGCCAATAACGATGAATTTCAGACAAGGGCTTCTAAAGAGGAAATCTATAAAGTAATTACTGATGATCTGCTGTACTGCGTCGATCATTTACCTGCTAAGGGAGAACCGGGCGCTATAGTGGGCAGAGCTTCTAAAGGTGCTGCACAGGCGTTATTGTCGAAGGTGTACCTATATCAGGAGAACTGGCAGGGTGCTTACGACATGTCACAGGCCGTGATCACGTCACAAAAGTATGACCTGGCGCCTGTATATGCCGATATCTTCAGAGAAAAAGGGGTAAATAATATAGAATCTATATTTGAAGTGCAAACCGGCCCTTACGCCAACCAGACTGCCACTGGTCTTGCCTGTGATGCAGTAAGTAAAAATTATAGCAACTTCCAGGGACCACGGGGTACCTTTTCTTCACAAACAGTTGCTGGTCAAACCTACAGTGGAGGAGATCTTGGCTTCGGTTTAAATACACCTTCAGCAAATCTGGCAGCAGCTTACGAGACTGACGACGTAAGACGGGCAGGTACCATTATTTTTACCAGTGATGCCACCACAACTACCTTGTGGGATGGATTTGTGCTGCCAAGACGTCCGGATGTAGTCAATGAGCGCTACAACTATAAAGCGTACCACAGTCCTTTTCTGGAAACCAAAAGCTGCCTGGGCATCAATGATAAGGACAATAAACCAAAAAACATACGGATCATCAGATTTGCTGAAGTGTTGCTGATCAATGCTGAAGCTGCGGCGCATGTCGGACAGGATGTAATTACTCCTTTAAGAAGAGTACGGACACGGGCCGGATTACAGACGACCTCAACGAGTATTGCCGACATCTGGAGAGAAAGAAGGCTTGAGCTCGCTATGGAGGCCGACAGGTTCTTCGACCTGGTACGTACCGGGCAGGCGGCAGCGGCCATGAACGCAGTGGGTAAACCTTTTATTGCGGGCAAACATGAGGTATTCCCTATCCCGCAAAAGCAAAGAGACCTTAGCGGCGGCAGATTAACTCAAAACAATTATTAATCACCTTAAGACAATCAGAAGATGAAATTTAGAA
>CAMLDJ010000504.1 GCA_946478755.1 uncultured Pedobacter sp.
TTAATTTTATAAAAAACCTGCCCATCCATAAGATGGACTTGAAATTCGCCAGAATGGATATGTCCGTACACCACCTGCCTTAAAATCTTAGTCAGCATAGGCTGCCGGCACCTGGTTATGCTGTTGTTCAACTGATGATAGATCGCCAATGCCGTGCAGCCCTGCTCAAAAAAGCCAACCCTTTTTAAGTCTGCGAGGTGATCATAAACAAACTCAAGTATTTCCAGGTCATCATCTGTATATATGGCCAGGTGTTCGGTTATGGTAATTGGTTTATTTTCTCCTATAATTTTCCAGGGATGGCTAAAGCTGATGTAGCGTTCCTTTTCTGTTTCAATTGCAGTGCCCCTGATCATTCGTTTCTCAGTAGCAATATCAATACCGTTCATTTTTGAATAAAATGCCAATGTTGATGCTGCAGGATTTTTGAAGAGCGCAGCCATCAGCTCATGGTCATTGAAGTTCAATTTCAACTGCCCGGATAATTGTTCATAATCAATGATGTCGAACGCGTTTCTTCCAAGCAGGAACGATAGATCGAGTCTGCTAAAGCCGTTGGCTATCCGCTGCATGGTGAATAAATAGCGCTCTTTAAATTCATGCTGGTTCAGCATGCCGGAGATTTTAATGGTTTGAGTGTTTGTCATATCTCATTTTAGTTGGTTAAACTTAAAATGAGTCCCGAAGGGAATTTAGAGAGCGAACTATGAAACGAAGACGCACTATAGCGAGCCCTAAATACCGTCCCTCTGGGCTTATCACGGCCTGGCAAAACGGATTGACAATAGAGCCCATGACGCTATAGTGCACCTTCAAAGGTACAGCAATATTTGTTATGGGCATTAATCTATTGTCTCGTTTGCCAAAGTGTGATAATTCAGAGGGCGAGACTCTTGTGATTAATACCTCATTTAAGAAGTAATATATTTTAAGTTTTATTTAATCATCGTTTTTAGTTCTTCTGATTTATACAGATCAAACCTACATATAAAAACTATTAATTACAAATATTTCTTAATTATTTAATTTTGTAATTTTTTATGCATTTCTGACTATTGTCCAAAATTTTTGAGATTATAAAAGAAAGGATATAAACGTGGACTAATACACCTAAAACACGCAGGTAGGGGGTTAAAATAAGCAAAAGGAATGGCTGATTAAGTAAGACCCCGAGAGCTCGGAGAGACCAGCACTTTAGCTTAGCCAAAACAGGATAGAAATTAAAGCTAAATATCTTTCAGTTTTTGATTGTTCTGATGCCGTTCTGCATCTCTTATGCTTTTTTTAACCAGGTTCTTTTCCAATGCAGCAGTCAGGTCAATACCTGTCTGGTTAGCCAGGCAGATCAGTACAAACAATACGTCCGCCATTTCATCCCCCAGGTCAACTGCTTCATCGCTCTTTTTAAACGACTGTTCCCCATATTTACGCGACATGATCCTGGCCACCTCCCCAACCTCTTCCATCAGGATGGCGGTATTGGTCAATTCATTAAAATAACGGATACCGGTGGTGCTGATCCATTGATCAACTGCTTCCTGTGCCTCTTTTATGGTCATTACTCTTTGCTTTTTGTGTCAATAATTATCGTTACAGGTCCATCGTTAACCAGGCCGACCTGCATATCTGCACCGAATATCCCTGTTTGTATTGGTCCGTTGCGCAATGATGAAAGCTGCCTGATCATGTGTTCATACAGTGGTATGGCCTTATCAGGCCTTGCAGCCCTGGTAAAACCGGGTCTGTTCCCCTTTTTGGTCGCGGCAAATAAAGTAAATTGACTGATCAGCAGAATATTCCCCTCAACATCCGTCAAAGATTTATTCATCAATCCATTCTCATCACTGAATACACGTAAAGCAACGATCTTCTGAGCCAGCCATTCCACATCCGCAGCGGTATCTGCATCTTCAATCCCCAGCAATACCAGGAAACCAGCCGTAATCCGACCGGTAAGTGCCCCATCTACTTTGCAATTAGCCTCTGTAACCCTTTGTATAACTGCCCTCATTCCTAAGCCCTTGTTTCATTCCCATGATAAATGCTTAGGTAACTTTCGTACCTGCTCAATTCTATTTCCCCACTTTCCACTGCCGCAATCACGGCGCATCCAGGTTCATTTACATGACGACAGTTATTGAAACGGCATTGGTTCATCATCTCTCTCATCTCTCTGAAATAATGGCCCAGTTCTTCAGGCTTGATGTCAAATATGCCCAGCTCACGGATGCCAGGTGTATCAATCAGATAACCGCCAAAGGGCAGGGTATGCATCTCCGCAAAAGTCGTCGTATGTTGCCCTTTATCGCTCGATTCGGATATTTCGCCCGTTTTAATGCTTCGCCCCGGTAATAAGACATTAATCAGGCTCGACTTACCCACACCGGAATGGCCGGAGAATAAGGTGGTCTTATCTTTTAGCAAACTTTCAATCAAAGGAATATTTGTGCCCTCCAATGCCGATACGGAATAGCATGGATAGCCAATATTTTCATAAATTTCTTTGTAAGCCGCCAATACCTGCAGCCCATCTTCATTAAAAAGATCCAGCTTATTAAATACGAGCATCGCCGGAATATCATAAGCTTCGGCAGTTGCCAAAAAACGATCTATGAAACCCAGGGAGGTGCGTGGCGAGGCCAGGGTGACGACCAGAAAAGCCTGATCCAGGTTTGCCGCAATGATCTGGGCTTGTTTAGACAGGTTGATGGATTTGCGGATAATGTAATTGCGGCGGTCGTGTAGCTTGTTAATGACGCCATTGGCTGAATTTGGCTCCAGTTCAAATTCAACGCTGTCGCCTACAGCGATAGGGTTGGTGGTTTGGATTCCCTGTATCCTGAACTTCCCTTTTATACGGCAATCGTAATCAAGTCCATTTTCTGCGTGCACCTGATACCAACTTCCTGTCGATTTTATTACTAATCCTTGCATATAATATTGTAAAGGTAAGCATTGTCAAATTTGTGACAAGAGACCACACCCAATTTTAATTCCTACTAAATCGATCTGTTAATAATTTATTTTTGCAAACATTTGCGAATTAAAAAAATATAACCTTACTTTACGCCCGGTTACAGTAAGTGTAAAAAATACAATGTCTAACAATTCAACCATTACCACCATTACCACAACCACCGGCATGACTCGGAGGAAGGTAAGCTAGTGGGCTGAAATAGAAAATATAAAAACCACAAAAAGCGCCTTCCTGTATTACAGGAAGGCGCTTTTTTATTAACCAATAACTATGAATATTTTAAAATTTGGAGGTACATCTGTCGGTTCAGCTCAAAGCATA
>CAMLDJ010000505.1 GCA_946478755.1 uncultured Pedobacter sp.
TTGCAGCTAATTATGTCGTCACTTACAAACATAAGGGAGCCGACGAAAGTATTGTTAAGGTCGAAAAACCGGCCATTACGCCAGTAAACACCAATGCCTCCCAGACTTCAGCCTTTGCTAAAACATTATATGCAATGCCTGTAAAAGCAATTGCCCCTAAGTTTCTGGATTATAAAAAAGACCTGAACTTCGGCAAAGAGGGCATCGCCGACATCATCACCGTTCAAAATAAGGATAACAGCATCTTTAGCCTGACTTATAAGTTTGACCTTGGCGCCTGGAATTATCAGATGTTGCCTTATGCCGCTCAATACCTCACTTTTTTAAGTACAGATAAATATACTGCAGAAGACATCAGCAAACAGTTCTACAACATTGCCTGCAATTACAACTTTACTGTAGGGAATGAAACCGCTGCCATTACCATCAGCGGACTCCAGGAAAACTTTGATAGAGCGGTGAGCCTGGTTGAGCATATCTTTGCCAACTGCAAACCCAATGAGCAGGCCCTGACGGAACTTAAAGGCAGGATTCTGAAGGGAAGAGAAAACAACAAACTGAACAAAACCAATATATTAAGCGGTCTAACTACTTACGCTCAATATGGGGCAAATAATCCCTTTAACTATACTTTAAGTAATGATGGTGTTAAAAACATGACGTCAGAGCAGTTGCTTTACCTACTACACAACATCAGCAATTACAAACACACCATTACCTATTTCGGCCCGAAAACACTGACTGCTTTTACGGCGGACATCGGCAAATTGCACGAGTTACCAAAGGCGTTTACACCTGAAGCGCCTGCTAAAAAATTCAGTTACACGAGTACGAATACCAACCAGGTTCTTTTTGCCGATTACGACATGGTGCAATCTGAGGTAAGATGGTTGCGTAACGGCGGAACCTACGATCCCGCACAGACGGCAAAAGTGACGCTGTTTAACAGTTATTTTGGCGGTGGCATGGGCTCTATCGTATTTCAGACCATCAGGGAATCCAAGGCGCTGGCCTACTCTACCTTCGCGGTTTATTCCTCACCTGATAAAAAAGATAAAGAGTATGCTATGGTTGCCTATGTAGGAAGTCAGGCCGATAAAATGAATGATGCGGTAAAAGGAATGAATGAACTGTTGAACGACTTACCGAGGGCTGATAAATCTTTTGACGCTTCAAAAGGAAATGCACTAAATGCAATTGAAACCAGCAGGATCACTAATGGAGACATCATTGCAGCATACTTTGCAGATCAAAAGCGGGGCTTTGACCACGACTCAAGGATGGATGAATACAGCAATTTAAAACCATTGACCTTCGATGACATCAAAGCATTTCACCAAGAGCGGGTCGCCAATAAAACTTACAGCTATTGCATCGTTGCGTCAGAGAAGAATGTAAAAATGGAAGACATGCAAAAAATTGGAACAGTTACCAAATTAACATTAGAACAGATTTTCGGTTACTAGAGATCAAACGAAATTTTAACGGGAGGTGCTAGTACTGATCCTAAAAAAGGGGGCTGCTACAAAAATGCAGCCCCCTTTTTTAGGATCAGTTTATAATGATTTTATCCAAGTTACCAGTTCATCACGGGTCTTACCCGTCTTTTGCTGTAGTCTGCCGAACAACTCATCATCTTGTCCTTCTTCATATTTGAGATCATCATCAGTAAGATCAGCATAAGCCTGTTTTACTTTCCCTTTAATCTCGTTCCACTTTCCTTTCAATTCTAATTCATCCATGGTTTTATGTTTTAACAATTCTACAGGCACAACAATAAAAGGCCAGAATTGTTTAAAATCACCATTGGGGAATGAATCGTTAATCTATAATTATTGGAATATAAAAAAAGGGAAACAGCCCAAGCCATCTCCCTTTTATATTACTTTAGGTTAACCGTCGGATTTATTTTAACAGACCGGCTTTCCCGATAATTTCAGTGACCACTGCAGGATCCAGCAAGGTAGAAACGTCACCAATCTGTTGCGTTTCCCCCTCGGCAATTTTCCTTAAAATACGGCGCATAATTTTCCCTGAACGTGTTTTAGGCAATCCCGAGACGAACAGTATTTTATCCGGTTTGGCAATTGCGCCAATCACCCGTGTTACCGTCTGCAGGATATCCTTGCGCGTCAGGTCTTCATCATTGTCTACATTAGGGTTGATCACGAAAGCATAAATGCCCTGCCCCTTTACATCATGAGGATAACCCACGACAGCGCTCTCTACCACTCCGGCATGCATATTAATGGCATTTTCAACCTCGGCCGTGCCAATTCTGTGTCCGGATACATTGATCACATCATCTACCCTTCCGGTAATTCTGTAATAACCATCTTCATCCCTTAAACAGCCATCGCCTGTAAAATACAGGTCTTTGTAAGTAGAAAAATAAGTTAGTCTGCAACGCTCATGATCACCATAGGTGGTACGGAGCATACCGGGCCATGGAAACTTGATACATAAATTTCCATTCACCCCGTTGCCCTCAATTTCTTTGCCTTGTTCATCCACTAGAATAGGCTGTATACCCGGTAAAGGCAAGGTTGCAAAACTTGGCTTTGTCGGAGTAACATGAGCAATCGGAGAGATCATGATGCCACCCGTTTCTGTTTGCCACCAGGTATCCACTATCGGACATTTACTTTTCCCTATGTTTTCATCAAACCAATGCCATGCTTCTTCATTGATAGGTTCTCCTACCGATCCTAAGACCCTCAGCGAACTTAGATCAACTCCCTTTAGCGGTTCCTCACCAAAGCTCATCAGTGAGCGGATAGCAGTAGGTGCGGTATATAAAATATTTACTTTGTGCTTATCTACCACCTGCCACATTCTTGAGGCATCAGGGTAAGTAGGAATCCCCTCGAACATCAGCGTCGTAGCCCCTTGTGAAAGCGGACCATAAACGATGTAAGAGTGACCGGTGATCCAGCCAATATCGGCGGTGCAGAAGAACACTTCGTCAAGCTGGTAATTGAATACATTGGAGAAGGTATATCCCGTATATACCATATAACCGCCAATGGTATGCACCACACCTTTCGGTTTTCCGGTTGAGCCTGAGGTATATAAGATGAACAGCAGATCTTCGGCGTCCATTTCTTCGGCAGGGCAATTGGTATCCACCTGTTTAATTTCATCCTCCCACCAAACATCCCTGCCTTTCAGCATAGACACGGCCATACGGGTATGGGTCAAAACAATTACCCGCTCTACTGTCGGACAGCCGATCAGCGCATCATCTATTACCTCTTTTAATTGTATTTGTTTATTTCCCCTGAATGC
>CAMLDJ010000506.1 GCA_946478755.1 uncultured Pedobacter sp.
GCAAGCCTACATAGCCGAGGCCAACAATAGCAATTTTAGTGTATACGTCTGACATGTTGATGATTTTATTTACGATCTGATAAAAAAACGGCTTTTATATTGCGTTTTGCATTCGAAATGAACGAATTGATTATTTTAGTCCAGGTTACCTATAGCTTCGCTATATCAGTTACATCAGCTGATTTGTGAACTAAAATGTGAGTAAAACCTTTTTCCCTTTATTTCGACACAAGCTCTATATATAGTATACATATAATAGCTGAGCATCATCTAAACCAGGTGGTTTTATAAAATAAAGCTATGTAATATATCTCGGGAAGATAAAGGATTTTTAGAGTTGTAGTATCAAATTGTATAATTTATACACATTAGTTTACAGTATTGTACAACTGCTCCCTAAGACTTTACAACGGGTGTATATAAAGCCGTTTTAAATGTTTCGACTTAACGAGCTTATTTAAGAGAAAATATTTTTAAAAATACACAAAACAAACGCGTATACATGAAGGTTATAGCGTGACAAAAACCATTAAAAAAAAGATTATGAATTAACCCAAACCAACCAACTGCAGATGTTTAAAATTAGAATAACATCATTTTATATCATTAAATAAATTATTAGCTAAATTTCGAAAGATTGGTTCATCCCTCTGATCCTGGAGATATAATAGCATAAGTTAGATTTTTAAACTATTGATTATTATGGTACCAAATAAGGGGGATGTAATTGAACGTGTAGTCCGCACAAAAATCGGGATCAGTGAGCTTTCTCGAATATTGAACGTTAGCAGGACATCTATTTATAACTGGTTTGAACATGGGCACGTAAGCCTTGAGACGATCTCCAAGATCGGCCAGGCTATTAATCATGATTTTGCAAATGAATTTCCTGAGGAATATGCTAAGGCAAGAAATTGCGTTACTATAGATACGGTCTCTGAAAAAAAGGCAGAGAATAGCAGCTGTGATAATTCGGTACATTACTGGATGAATAAATACATTACACTTTTGGAAAAGTATAATGAATTACTGATTGATATTGGTAAACCGGATTTGAAAACTGATGTAAAAACAGATTCAGAAACAGCGAGTGCTGGTGTTTTAAATGGTTTTGCAACACTAGATAATATAGACAGCCGGATTTACCGTTGGGAGGGTAGCAACATGTTATAAAATTTACATCAATTCTTTCATAAGTTTATCGAAGGCTTCTTTAAGGTCGGCGAGTTCGTGTTCGACTTTCGCTAATCTTTCTTCCAGCTCGCTGGCGGGTCTTGCGTAGCTTTCCTGGCTTTCATACAGCTCCGGATCTGGTGTTCCGCCTAATAAATGAACATAGCGGAGTTCCTTTTGTCCGGCGCGTTTTGGCAATTGCATCACATAGGGCATATCAGGCTCAGAAAGTCTTTCCAATACAGATTGTACTTCATCAAGGGATTCAAATTCATACATTCTTCCTGAGTTTGTGTTCAGTTCACCAGGAGTTTGCGGCCCTCTTAAGATCAACAAACATATCAAAGCTACTTCTTGCGGAAGAACCGGAAATACAATGGCAAAATTGTGCTTGTATTTTACGCTTCGGCTCGTGCCCCCTGTGGCTGTCGAAACAAGGCTTTTTCTTTTTAAAGTATCGAGTGCCAGAATTACCGTCTGCTCATCATATTGGACTACCGGTTTCCGGGATGTTTTTTGGTTACATGCCAGGGTGATCGCGTTGATTGTCATGGGGTAGTACTCTGGGGTTGTTTTCGACTTTTCCATAAGCACACCGAGCACACGAAGCTCAATGCCATCAAGGATTGGTAAAGTTTGTGATTCCATCTTTAAATATAGAAATAAAACGTTTCCTGCTAAATGAAATTAATTTTAAGCAGGAGAAAGAATGTCTTCAATCTGCATCAGTTCGGCTTTACTGAAATGAATATTGTCTAAACATTTCAAAGAATCGGCCAGTTGCTCTGGCTTACTTGCGCCAACTAAGACAGAAGTAATGCGGTTATCCCGCAATATCCAGGACAGGGCCATCTGGGCTAGTTTTTGTCCACGGCTTTCTGCAAGAGCATTTAATGCATTGAGTTGTTTTAACCGCTCCGCCGTAATCTGATCTTTTTGTAAAAAACCATGTGATTTTGCAGCTCTTGAATCTTCGGGGATACCACGCAGATATTTATCTGTTAACAGGCCCTGTGCCAGGGGTGAAAATGGGATGCAGCCTACCCCTTCATTTCCGAGGAGATCAAGCAGGCCATCCTCAATCCAGCGCTCATACATGGAATATTTAGGCTGATGAATGATGCAAGGTGTTCCAAGTGCTTTTAGCAATTGAATTGCCCTGGCGGCTTCGGCTGGTTTGTAATTAGAAATACCTACATATAAGGCCTTCCCTTGGCGAACGATGAGATCGAGTGCAGCCATCGTCTCTTCCAATGGCGTTTCAGGATCAGGACGATGGTGATAAAAAATATCTACATAATCAAGATCGAGCCGCTTTAAGCTCTGATCGAGACTTGATACCAGATACTTCTTTGAACCCCAGTCGCCATATGGCCCGTCCCACATGGTATAACCAGCCTTGGTAGAGACAATCATTTCGTCCCTATAACCCGAAAAATCTCTTTTTAGCAGTCGCCCGAAATTTTCTTCGGCTGAGCCGGGAGGCGGCCCATAGTTATTAGCCAAATCAAAATGGGTAATACCATGATCGAAAGCCAGCTTTAAAATGTTGGTGCAGTTATCTAACTGATCAACATGTCCGAAATTATGCCATAATCCTAATGAAATTACAGATAGCTTTAATCCACTGTTGCCACATCGGCGATATTGCATTTGAGTATATCTCAAGTTATTTGGTGTGTATGACATAATTCCATAAAAAACATCAGTAACCAACCATTGCAGGTTACTGATGCTTAGGTGATCAGCTATTATTTATTGCTATTTTTTTTATCAGTAACTTCTGTACGGATCTCCTGAGCAAGAACTTTTAAATCCTGCATCGCTTTACGTACCCTTGTTCCAGCGGCATTGTTACCTGCATTATAAAACTTGTCGGCATCAGCTTCAACAGAAGCTAACAATTCTTTAACTTTTGAAAATTTTTCCATGTTGTTTTTTGTTTTTTCTCGAAACAGCTTACACCGTTTCCATGTTTTGAATTTTTAATTTAAGCCAAATATATATTTTTTCGCAAATAAACGTACAGAACTTAGCCTGTATTGCAGATTTGTGTGCAAACTTTATTATTTTCAAAACCTTTTAAACCTTAAATGAGTTACTCCTTTAGTT
>CAMLDJ010000507.1 GCA_946478755.1 uncultured Pedobacter sp.
AAGCTATCGCCGGAAACATTTTAGTACGTCAGCGTGGTACAAAACATCATCCTGATAAAGGAGTGGGTATTGGTAAGGACCATACTTTATTCGCTTTGGTTGATGGTACTGTAATTTTCAAAAAGAAACAAGACAACAAATCATACGTTTCTATCTTACCTACGGCTGCTGTTGCAGCAGTAGTAGAGAAAAAAGCACCTGTTGCTAAGGCAGAAAAGGTTGCTGCTCCTGCCGAAGAAGTAAAAGCTGAAAAAGCGCCGGCTAAGAAAGCTCCTGCTAAAAAGGCAGCTAAAGCTGAAACAGAGGCGACTGAAACAGAGGCTGCTCCTGCAGAATAATTAAAGCATCCACTATAAAAAAGGCCATAACATTTGTTATGGCCTTTTTTCTGCAATATCATTTATAAGTTATACACCGGTCTTGTATTTCCGGGACTTAATCTGATTCAATTCATGTTCCAGCTTTTTTAGGGAAGTATTAAAGGCTTTGAAAGTTGTTTCCAGCTCCTCAAAAATCAAACCCAGTTTTACGGGTATTTCACTGGTTGGCGTCGGAACCGTTCCGTGCAATAACCAGTCATAGCTCTTTGCGTAATATCTGGCTATTTCATATAAGGTGTTGAAAGAGGGGTACTGATTACCAAGTTCTATCTGTGAATAATTGCTTCTCGACAGGCCTAAAATATCGGCCATAAATGCCTGAGAACGTCCGCTGTTCTTTCTTAATTCTTTTATGCGGTTCCCTATGTCTTTCTTGGATAGAATTTCTTGCATAATTAACATTTATTTCGTTGATTTGCGCCTGTTTGGATGATTAATTGCTCAAAATACGGGACAATTTTAGCTCCATAATTTTTATTAAGGTGTCAATTTGTAATATGGGGTATAACAAAGTTGATGCTGGAACAAGCATGTAATGACCAAGATGGTAGATCTATCGGGAATAATATGCCTTACAGTAGCTTAAAACAAGGTTAAACATGCCATATAGAAACAACTGCGGAGGTGCCTCAGGTTCATTTTTTTTGATCAATAAAAATTATGAGCTTTCATTTTTTAAAACCAGTCCTCTGAATGACCTGGGTAGTTTCCTTGAAAAAAATCCCGTAGTTGGGGTGTCAATTGTGGAAATCATTACACAGAAATACCGGAGAAATTTTATACGGCTGCTGGCGCGAAGCTTTGAAGGGCACTGTTTTAGTATCGAGGAACGGCTTTCTGCTTTTCAATCTAACGATCTTGTTTTCCATATTATTTTTACGCCTTTAACGATAAAAGGCATTACTGATTCTGTAGTTTGTACAGTAGTAGATGTTAGTATTTCCAAGGGGCTCATCAGTATGATCAGGGAGTACTCGCATTTAACATCACATCAGTTAAGGGCGCCGATAACCAATATTTTAAGCCTTTCTACGGTCACCAATTACAATCAGCTTGAAACCTATGAAGCATTAAAAATTACCGAACTGCTCAACGATATTAATACACAAGCTGAAAAATTGGATGAGATCATTAAAATGCTGAACGGAGTGCTCAATAAACCTGAGCATACCTATGTTTTCGATAAGTTTGGCCTGAAATCCGGCCATCAGCACATTGTATTGGTAGATGATGATTTAATCACTAATAAAATGCATAAGATGCTGATCCGGAAGCATCCGGGCGAAAAAAAGGTTGTCGTATTTGATGAGGCGCAGAAAGCCCTTTTATATATTCGGCAGCATACACCAGATCTCATTTTATTAGATCTCCATATGCCTGATATTGATGGCTGGAGGTTTCTGGAGATGATGGAGGAGCTCGATATTTTTATCGATGTAGTTATTGTATCGTCATCAATTGATCCGGGTGAGCACGCTAAAGCCAAGTCATTTTATTGTGTAAAAGACTTCTACACAAAGCCGTTAACAACCGAAAAAGTAAATCAATTGCTTGATCATTGATCTGAAATTTAATGTTCCCGGTTCATCAGCAATGCTGCGAGTTTAAACAGTTCGGCCTTGCGTTCTTCCTGTATTTTCAGGCCGATCAGTGCACTGAAAGCCTGATCAGAGTAGTTTCTCATTTCCATATTGGCGAGTTCCCGGATGTTGTAGTCGTTATAAAGGGCTGTAGTATTTTTTATTTTATCGCCATAGTCTTTGTTAGTGCTTTGCTGGCTCAGTTCCAGCAAGTCATTCTCACTTGCCAATTCTTTTAGTTTCAGCAACAACAGGGTCTTCTTATTGGCGATGATATCACCGCCTACCTGTTTTCCAAATTTATCCGGATCGCCGTAAACGTCCAGAATATCGTCCTGTAACTGGAAGGCTATGCCAAGGTTCTCACCAAATTCATACAGCTGCTCAGCCTCCGCTGCACTTGCACCTGCGACCTGCGCGCCAAGTTTCATCGCTCCACCAACAAGTACCGCTGTTTTCAAACGTATCATGTTGATATAGTCCGTAATGCTGACCGTTTCCTGTCCTTCAAACTCCATATCCAGCTGTTGTCCTTCGCAAACGCCCTGCGCAGTGGCATTAAAAGTGTTCAGTGCATCTTTCAATACTTCGTTGTTCAGCATAGAAAGATGCTTGTTGGCTTCAACCATCATGACGTCTCCACTTAAAATCGCATTATTGACACCCCATTTTTCGTGTACAGTTTGCTTTCCTCGTCTTAATGGGGCATTGTCCATGATGTCATCGTGGATCAATGTAAAATTGTGAAAGGTTTCTATGGCCAATGCTGCAGGCATTGCCTCCTGTATATCCCCCTTAAATAGGTCTGCAGCCATCAAGGTCAGTACAGGTCTAATTCTTTTACCACCTAAGCTCATAATATAGCGTATCGGCTCATAAAGTCTTTCGGGATACGCAGGATATTTAATGATATGAACAGCGTTTTCTATAATTTTTTGTAATTGATTAGGCGTATACATTTTTGTAAAGGAATTACCGGGATCTTATTTTATTGTTGAATTAGAGAGAAATCTATTTGACGTTTAGACAGGTCTACTTTTTTTACTTTTACCATAACTTCATCACCAAGTTGATATTTTTTTTGTTTACGCTGTCCAACGATGCAATAATTTTTCTCGTCGAGCACATAAAAATCATCGGTAATGTCGCGCAGACGGATCATGCCCTCACATTTGTTTTCTGTCAGTTCCACATACATTCCCCATTCCGTAACGCCTGATATGATTCCCGCAAAAATATTACCTACATTTTCTTCCAGGTATTCAGCTTGTTTGTATTTGATGGAAGCGCGTTCAGCATCAGCCGCACGTTTTTCCAT
>CAMLDJ010000508.1 GCA_946478755.1 uncultured Pedobacter sp.
GCTCTTCCGATCTTTAACTTTCAATAAAAACACTATTGATGAACTGGCTCCTGATCTTGGTATTACATCATTTTTCCCAGCCACACCTGAGTCCCGTATCGGGGCATTGGTTCGCAATTATGTAGGCAATCCAATGTCAACTTTTTATGGGTTTACGGTAGATGGTATTTATCAAAATGCCAATGAAGTAAACAATGGTATTGCTCAGGATGGTAAAGCTATTGGTCGCTTCCGTTGGAAAGACATAAATGGTGATAAGGTAATTGATAATAATGACAAGGGAATTATAGGCAACCCCAATCCTGATTTGGTTTTCGGTATTAACCTTGGGTTAAGCTTTAAAAACTTTGATTTTACTATGTTCCTTCAGGGTTCCAAAGGCAATGATGCATTTAACTATGTCAAGTATTTTACAGACTTTTACGGGTTTAGTGGAAACCGCTCTAACCGCATGCTGTATCAATCATGGACACCTTCAAGAACCGATGCTATTCTGCCGAAATTAGACATCACGGATAATTACAGTTACCAGCCAAGTACTTATTACATAGAGGACGCATCTTATTTAAGAGCTAAAGTGGTGCAATTAGGCTATCGTCTTCCTTCCAGCCTGTTATCAAGAGTTAAAATTGATAATGCACGGGTATATGTTCAAGGTCAGAATTTATTTACAATTACTGACTACCAGGGGATTGATCCGACAATGGGTACAAGAAACAATGCCACTGAGCAATGGACCGGAATTGATTATGGTAATTATCCAACAGCAAGAGTATTGATGGTGGGTCTTAATCTGTCTTTCTAATTTCTGAAAAGTAAAAACATTATATAATTATGCGTATTAATAATTTAAAAAAACTTACGGCGGCAATTTTGCTTGGGCTTGCGGTTTTTTCCTGTAAAAAAACTTTTCTGGAAAGATTACCCCAGGCTTCCTTAACTGAGGATGCACTTGCCAATGAAAAAGGCGTTAACGCAGCATTAATTGCTACGTATGCCGCTCTTGACGGATGGACCGATAATGGTGCCAATGCTGCAGGGGTTGCATGGCCCACTGCGGGAAGTAACTGGATCTTTGGTAGCGTTGCTTCCGATGATGCCAGTCCTGGCTCACAGCCAAACGACCAGATAGCTGTTGAAAGAATTAACCGCTATCAATACCAAACGGATGACGCTTATTTCCGCGCCAAATACCAGGCAATATACTGGGGAATAAGAAGAGCCAACGCGACTTTATTGCTGCTGGCAAAAACACCTGCTATTACAGGTACAAAGGCAGACCAGATTACTGCAGAAGCTAAATTTTTAAGAGCTTATTTCCATTTTGATGGCTATAAAATGTGGAAGAATATTCCATACGTTGATGAGACAGTTACTGAATTCCGCCAGAAAAATGATGTGGATATTTTTCCTAAAATTGAAGCAGATCTGAAAGACGCCATAGCTAAGCTGCCGTTAGTATCAAGTGCTTCTTCTGGCCGTACTAATAAAGGCGCCGCCGAAGCGCTTTTGGCCCGGGCTTATCTTCATGTAGGTAAGTATGCAGAAGCAAAACCATTGCTTGCTGATGTTATCGCCAGTGCAAAATATGGCCTGGTTGATAATTATCATGACAATTTCGACGCTGCAAAGCAGAATAATAAAGAAATGGTGTTTGCTTATAAATCGTCTGTTAACGATGGTGCGCCGGAAAGTGCCAATGGTAATTTTGGAGAAAGACTTGTTGGTGTACACAATATGACGGGTGTAAATGGTTGCTGCGGTTTTCATACAGCTACTTATGATCTGCTCGATGCTTTTAGAACTGATGCAGCAGGGTTGCCTATTGCAAACTACCTGGCAAGTGAATATAATGTGGCAACTGATAACCTTGATCCCAGAACAGACTGGACTTTTGCAAGACCGGGAATTCCTTTTTATGATTGGGGTCCTCACCAGGCAGCATGGGCACGTGATGTAGGATATTCAGGTTTCTTTAATCCTAAAAAAACCACCTTCCATAAAGGGCAATATAAATCTTTGTCAACAGCAAGTGGATGGTCAGACTGGCCTAATGCGATTGATATTCCTTTGATCCGTTATTCTGATGTGCTTTTGATGGCTGCTGAAGTGGAAATCGAAACAAATGGTGATCTTGGAAAAGCAAGAGATTGGATTAACGAGGTCCGCGGAAGAGCGGGA
The DNA here is from genome assembly GCA_946478755.1 of uncultured Pedobacter sp. Next base: position 2,182 of record CAMLDJ010000508.1, read on the forward strand.
AAATGGGTACAAGGTGCTGGTACGAGTGAAGCAACAATTTCGCAAGCACTGGCCGCTCCTGTGGCAGGTATCGTTACAGATGTTGTAAATGGTACAAAATATAAAATTGGAGTATATCCTGCTTTTGCTAACCAGGCTGCAGCCAGGGAAGCGCTTCGTCGCGAAAGAAGAATGGAATTGGCGATGGAAGGCACCCGCTATTTTGATCTTCTGCGTTGGGGTATTGCTGCACAAGTATTAAATGCGCATACTGCCTATGAAAAAAATAAAATGGGTGCATATGTGGGGGCAGAACAGTTCGTTGAGAAACATAAATTATATCCTATTCCTTCTGTTGAAATTGAGTTAAGTCGTATTAATGGCGAAGCACAATTGAAACAAAATCCTGGGTATTAATAATAGATTTTTATTTTAAAAGGGCACCGAATTATTTTCGGTGCCCTTTTATTATCGTGTAATAATAGTCTTGCTGAATTGTGAAAGGTTTGTGTAAGGGATTATTATAATTGCAATTATACTACCTTGGCAACGTATTAAAACAAGCAACCTGAGAAATTGTGGTTTGTATGAAGACCTTATTTTACCTGTCTTTTTATTTCTGTATTTCTGTTCTTTTATATTCCTGCAAATCCGAAACAAAAACTCCTTATCAACCACCTGCAGATCCGCTATTTACGGAACTTTCATCATCTGAAACAGGAGTCAGTTTTATTAATAAAGTTGAAGACAGCAGCGAATACAATATTTTAAGTTATCGTAATTTTTACAATGGTGGTGGTGTAAGCATTGGTGATATTAACAATGATAATCTTCCGGATATTTTTTTAACTGCAAATCTTGGCGAAAGTAAACTTTACCTTAACAAAGGCAATTTTAAATTTCAGGATATTACCTTGTCTGCAGGAATAAAAGCTAAAAAAGGATGGAGAACAGGAGTGACCATGGCTGATGTAAATGATGATGGATGGATAGATATTTATATCTGCAATAGTGGAAATATAAAAGGAGATGACAGGGAAAATGAATTGTACGTCAACCAGCATAATAATACATTCAAAGAGCAGGCAAAAGAATACGGCTTAAATGATCGTGGCTA
>CAMLDJ010000509.1 GCA_946478755.1 uncultured Pedobacter sp.
AAAAGGGCCGAAAAATTAATTTTCGACCCTACATCTACCTATGAAAAACATACCCTCGAAAGGGTAAGCCCAAATGTAACTATCTTTTTTAATAAATGAAAGTTTAAACATACTTTTTTCATTAGAATATAAATTTGTTTTTTCAGTGATATTTATCGTTTATTATGTCTTCAAGCTGCCTTCGGCGGTTTCAATGGTAATGAAGCTATCATAAGTTTCTATTTTTCACCAGCATCTATTAGATTTTTGTGTTCAAGAGCTCGCAGGCTCGGTTCATTCCGGTTTGTGTGTGTAAACTCATGATGGTTTCAACTCTTTTTCGTAAGGCCAATACACTAAATGAAAATACAGATTCCTTAAATTTTATTCAGCTATACCGAACAAAAAATGCAAGCCTGTATCTTTTTACGTCGGCCTGCCAAATAGTAAGCGATATTAGCATAATCAGCCGTAATTTTGACATTTCATGGTATTTATAAAAGATTTTTATACATTTAATATTCTATTTTAGCCAAATATTATGAGACCTCAACTCCTTAAAGTTTCTAATCACCTGGTCAATTCTTTCAGCGCCAGAAGAGATAAGGTACCTTACATGAACAACCGCTGGCATTACCATGCCGAAGTTGAACTGATTTATTTTAAGAAAGGGAGCGGGACTCAGTTTATAGGTGATCACATCAAACGTTTCAGTTCGGGCGACATCGTTCTTGTGGGTGCTCAGCTCCCCCATTACTGGAAATTTGATGACAGTTATTTTGATGAGGGAGAGGAGAACAACGCCGACGTTGTAGTCGTACATTTTGGGGAGCACTTCTGGGGAGATCATTTTCTTTCCCTGCCGGAAAATAAAGGAATTAAACTCACCCTGGAGAAGGCTCAGAGAGGCATCCAGATTCTTAATCAAAGCAGGGAGCATATTGGGGCACTCATGGAAGAAATTCTTTCCGCAACAGGCCCAAGAAGAATTATTCTTTTAATGGAAGCCTTACTGGCTATTGAGCGCAGTGCGTCCGACAAACCGCTGTCTTCTATCGGTTTCCGTAATAATTTTGAAGAAACGGAGAATGAGCGGATCAATGCGATATATAATTATTCGCTGACCCATTTCAAAAGAAAGATCCCTATGGAAGAAATGGCTGCAGTTGCCAATATCAGTCCAAATTCATTTTGCCGCTATTTCAAAACGAGAACCCGAAAAACTTATACGCAATTTATCAGTGAAATACGGGTTGGCCACGCCTGTAAACTCCTCATAGAAGACAACATGAATGTGAAACAGATCTGCTACGAAAGCGGCTTCCATAACTTTGCCAGCTTTCACAAACACTTTAAGACCATCACCGGACAAAGTCCGCTAAACTATCAGAAATCTTACTTCAGCAGATAACTCAATTTATTTCCCAGATTACGCACCGGCAGGCACAGGCCTGGCGCATCATTTTTCTGATATCTGGTAGTAAAGAGATCAACAGGTTTTTAATTGACCAGAGCAGGTTGACGTAGATTTTTACCCTTTCGGCCGGTAAGGTCGTCGCCCATATCCGCCCTTGCATCCTCCGCAAATCCCAGTATCTTTTTTACGATTTCCGGGTACTGGAGCTGAACATCATAAGCTTCTCCGGGATCATGAGCAAGATCATAAAGGGCCATTTTTACATCCAGCCGCGTAGCAGCGCCGGGTAGCCCATCTTTACCGTGAATATCGCTGGTATAGGATATGGATTGATGTGGGAGCACCAATTTCCAGTGCTTATACCGTACTGCTTTTAAACTATTTGCGTTGTAGTAATAATAAAACACTTCGCGCGGATCTTTGTCGGACCTGCCGAATAGCAGATCTGCAAAGCTGAGGCCATCTATTTTATTCTTTGGCTGCGGAGCATGGGTAATGCTCAGTAAGGTTGGCAGGATATCCATATTGGTCAGCAGCTTGCTGTTCACACTGCCGGCGTCTACCTTGCCGGGCCAGCGGATGATACATGGCACTCGGGTACCCCCATCCCATACCGTCATTTTACCACCGCGGAAACCACCTGCAGAACCTGCATGGTTACCGAATCTTAACCATGGACCATTGTCGCTCGTAACGATAAGAATCGTATTTGCAGCCATTTTGTTTTTGTCTAATGCATGCATGATCTCTCCGATAGACCAGTCCAGTTCCATGATGACATCTCCAAATAGTCCCAGTTCACTTTTGCCACGGAACCTGGGCGAGGCGGCGAGCGGAACATGTGGCATGGGATGTGCCAGGTAAAGGAAAAAAGGATGGTTTTTATTTTGTGCTATAAAGCTGATGGCCTTTTGCGTAAAAGTACCTGTAAGTTTTGCCTGGTCCCCGAGTGTACGGTTATAAGCAACCGCCTTATCCCCATCCAGCAATGGAAGCTCGGGATACCTTATTTTTCCCGGAACTGAATCCTGTGGCTTTCCGTAATAATCTACCGGCCACATGTCGTTGGAATAAGGCAGTCCGTAAAAACTATCGAAGCCATAATGAATAGGAAGGTAAGGTGCCTTACTTCCTAAATGCCATTTGCCAAGCATAGCAGTTTTATAGCCTACCTGTTTCAGCAGGAAGGCAATGGTTTCTTCAGCGGGATTCAGGGCTACTTTTGATGCTGGTGACAAGGCTCCCCGCAGTCCCAGCCGGTTGGGATAACATCCAGTTAACAATGCGGCTCTCGACGGGCTGCAAACCCCTTGAGCAGCATTAAAATGGGTAAACCGCATCCCCTCTTTGGCCAGTCTGTTAAAGTTAGGCGTGGGTATGCCGGTCATTCCATAGGGCTCTGTATCACCATAACCCATATCATCCATATTGATAATAATCACATTGGGGTGATCAATTTTTCCATGCTGGGCATAACCCTTCATGGAAAAATAAAAAAAGAGAAATACCAACCACTTAGTCTTCATGCGCTATCTGCCCATCCATCCACCGTCTACTGTCATTACGGTACCGTGCATATAGTTCGAGGCTTCGGAAGCAAGGAATAAAACCGGACCTTTAAAATCTTCGGGTTCACCCCATCTGCCTGCCGGTATGCGCTCCATGATTGAACGGCTGCGATTTTCGTCTGCCCTTAACGCAGTGGTATTATCAGTAGAAATATAGCCCGGGGCGATCGCGTTTACATTGACACCTTTCGCGGCCCATTCGTTGGCAAACGCTTTGGTTAACTGACCAACCGCGCCTTTACTGGCTGCATAGCCCGGCACTGTAATGCCGCCCTGGAACGTCAGCAAAGAAGCTGTAAAAATAATCTT
>CAMLDJ010000510.1 GCA_946478755.1 uncultured Pedobacter sp.
GAAGTGCCGGAAGTGTTGTTATACATGGAGTTTGCCTCATAACCTCTTATCAAATACGGGTATCCTATGTACAAGGGGTAGAGGTTCTCTCCTTCTTTGCCTATCCTAAGGTAGTTGTAACTTCTTACCGCCAGGGTAACAGGTTTTAAGCGCCAGTATTTTCTAAGGTCTACGGTGACGGCTGAGAATTGGTAGTCGCCAAAATACTGCTCCATTCCCACTCTGTATCTGAAACCGTCAAGTGGTGAGGTGATGCCGTTTATGGAATTGTCGCCGACAAAAGCGGCGTTGGCCTGGAAAATAGTAAAGCTTTTAAACGGAACACCAAATTCATCGGTCGCCTGATCCAAAGGAACCTTTCTTTTGTCGGATGTGATGTAATAACCAGGATAACCGTTAATATTTTCGTAGTAATTGCTGATGCGGTCAATTCGGTAACTATAACGGGAGAACGCTCCTCCGGCTTCAAAGCGATGAACTTTATTGAAAGGATAAGCAGCAAAAAGTTGCGCCTGGTCTTCAAACGTCCTAATCAGGTTAGTTCTGTCGTTAATGACATCTATTTCATTGTCGCCATCGCTCAGTTTATCAGGAACAATTTCCCTAAAGCCCGTAATATATGGGATATGGGAGAGGGCTGCACCCCAGTTCACCCTACTTTGCTGATTGATATAACCTACCAGTCCGCCGAAATCATAAATCTCGCCATTAACTGAAAGGTTTGCTATGATCTGGTTATGTCCTAAAATGTCACTGAACATACCTACGATACCACCTTGCACACCAGTTCCGAAGCGGCTGGTAGAAACACCTACGCCACTATTGGCCAGGTAGTCTAGCTTAAATTGAGGTCTGTAAGGCACAAGTCGCATGGAATCAGCGGTTGTTCTTTCAAAGCGTTCAAAGTTGTTGAGGTTTGAATTGATAATGTCGACGCCCATACTTTCCATAGGAGGAAGGATTGCGGCATCAAAATTTACAGCATTGACGTCCACCGGAGTTGAATGGAAGCCACTGGCAGGGGAGTTGTAAAGGGTATAGCGTTGCGACCGGTAATAGCTGTACACGATTTCATCATTTCTGGAAACAGACATGGCAGGTGAAAATTCGGTTATGCCACTGATACCAGTGAAGTAATCAGTAAGCTGTTTGACTGTGTTATCAGCCAGGTTGTATTCGTAAAGGTTTCTGAATCCATCCCTGTTGGATAAGAAGAACAGCCTTTTGCTATCTCCCGAAAACTGAGCATTAAGGTTATTGGCACCAGGAAATACAGGGATGTTGGTTAATGATTTGCTTTCGATGTCATAAATGCTTAGGTTGATCGGGTGAACAGCCGTGTTGCTATTGCTGGCCAGAGACGCCCTGTCTGAAGAAAATGCAATTTTCTTTCCGTCCTGCGAATAAGCAGGAGCGTAGTCGGAATAGGCATCATTGGTAATCTGGCTAACTTTTTTGGTTTTCAGGTTATAAGAGAAGATATCACTTTGTCCCTGTACCATTCCCGAAAAGGCAATATCTTCACCATTGGGCGACCAGGAAAGGTTTCCAAACTGTGCTACATCACCCATCTCTGCGCGCAGGGCAACACTTCCATCGTTTATATTGATGATCATCAGTTGATTTTTGCCTTTGCTGAAGATACTAAAAGCGAACTGCTTACCATCGGGAGACCATGTGCCTGCCGATTCCAGAAAGTTAAAATCATCTATATGTGAATTGGCTACCTGACTGCTTAGCTTTCGGATGATCTTTCCGGTTTTGGCATCTGCGAGAAAGAGGTCGATACCAAAAAGGTCTTTTTCCGACAAAAAAGCAAGGTATTTCCCATCCGGGCTGATGGATGGGGAAACATTCATGTTGCCCGCATTCTTATTGTCTATGATTTTTGTTCCCGTAATTCTGATCTGTGAGCTGTCAGCTTTTAACATCGGACGGTAATGCGTTTCAATTGCATTTTTCCACAAACCTGATAAGGCTCTGTCGTCGTAACCAAAAGTATACCTCAAGCCATTCTCATAACCAAATCTTGCTGTTGCTTTAAATAATGGGACAATGGTGGTATCTCCATAGACGGAGCCAACGAAAGTCCAGAACGCCTGTCCGTACCTGTAAGGGAAGTATTTATTGGAGTTAGTCAGATCTTTTAGAGAAGGGATGTCCCGGTTTAATAAGGCGTCGCGCATCCACATGGAGGTGAATGCATCGGTTTTACCTACAGAAAGGTATTCAGCCATACCTTCGATCATCCATAAGGGAATCTGGCTTATATTCTCCAGATTTATGGAGTCCTTTTCAAGTAGCAAGTGGTACTGGAAAGCGTGAACAAGCTCATGGCCCAACACATGGCGGGTTTGGTTATTCAGTTCCATAACAGGCATGATCACCCTGTTTTTTAAAGCTTCGGTAACCCCGCCTGTCCCAATACCTATTTCCCCCTGGAGGGCGGTGGTCTGTTGAAAGTCTGGGTGATTGTTGTAGAGAATGATTGGGTTCTTTTTCAGAAAAGTATCTCTAAATACTTCCTGATGCATTTTATACCAGGTTTCTGCATCCTGGGCGAACTTTTGCATCAGCTTTTCATTCTTCAGGTAATAATAGATCTCAAAGTGCGGCGTCTGCAAAACTTTAAACTTCTCATTATTATAGCGCACCCTGTTTTGTCCAAAGTACTGAGCATAAAGGGAGGCGGACGATATCGTCAGGAGCAACAGGATGGGGATGAATCTTCGAAGGAAAGTATAGCTTTTATTCATAGGGCTTATATTTCAAGAAATTACAGTTTAAATTTACGCAAAATTGTAATACATAGTTTGAGGTAGTTTTTACCATAAACCAAAGCTTACTGGGTGTTGTTTTTCTTTTTCTCCCTTTCTTCCTGACGCTGTTTCCTTCTCAGTTCTCTCTCCTGTTTTTTGGTCAGGGGAACTTCAGCTACAGGTTGCTTAACAGGCTCTGTAGGTTTCTTTTCTTCCGTTTTCTGAATTACGGGTTCATTTTGAGTAGGCTGTGGCTCTTCGATCATGGGCACTTCAAAATCAGTGGAATCCACAGTAAGACTATCGATTGAGGTGGTATCAACTTCATATCTCGGAGTAGGGCAGTTGATCTCTCTTGTGATCTTGACCTTTGCTTTGGGAAAGGGGCCCATGGTATAACCGGTTGATGGATCTTTATATACTTTTTCCATGAATTTGGCAAAAATAGGTAGCGCTGTTCTTGAGCCTTCGTCTGTTTCTCCGTTTTTAAAGTGTGCTGTACGTTCGTCGCA
>CAMLDJ010000511.1 GCA_946478755.1 uncultured Pedobacter sp.
ACCCGTTAAAGGCATAAACAATACCGATGCAGCCCGAAAACAGGTTGGCACAGGTAATTGCATTTGGTATGTGTTTTTTCATATCAGGATTAAGGAACAAAGAATAAGGAGCAAAGATAAAAGACATGCGCTTTAATCCCTGCTCCTTATTTTCTTTATCTTTATTCTAAATTCTAAACTTAGCTATTCATTGATATTAAGAATTCCTCATTGGATTTTGTACCTTTTATCTGAGCCTGGACAAACTCCATCGCTTCCTGGGCATTCATGTCTGCCAGGTGATTACGTAAGATCCATACACGTTGCAATGTATCTCTGTCATGCAACAGGTCGTCTCTGCGTGTGCTTGAAGCAGTGATGTCGATAGCAGGGAAGATCCGTTTGTTAGATAATTTACGATCTAACTGAAGCTCCATGTTACCGGTACCTTTGAACTCTTCGAAGATCACTTCGTCCATTTTTGATCCGGTATCAGTTAAGGCTGTAGCAAGTATCGTTAATGAACCGCCTTTTTCAATATTGCGGGCGGCACCAAAGAAACGTTTAGGCTTGTGTAAGGCATTCGCATCAACACCACCGGATAAGATTTTTCCAGATGCAGGGGCCGTTGTATTGTAAGCCCTTGCCAGCCGTGTTATAGAATCTAAAAGAATCACTACATCATGCCCGCATTCTACCAGGCGCTTGGCTTTTTCCAGAACTATATTTGCTATTTTAACATGTCGTTCTGCAGGCTCATCAAAAGTAGAGGCAATTACCTCTGCTCTTACGCTCCGGGCCATATCTGTAACCTCTTCCGGACGCTCATCGATCAATAATATGATCAGGTAAACCTCAGGATGATTTTTAGCGATGGCATTCGCAACTTCTTTTAGTAAATTCGTTTTACCTGTCTTAGGCTGTGCAACAATCAGTCCACGCTGACCTTTACCTATCGGAGTAAAGAGGTCTATGATCCTGGTGGAATAGTTATTGGTCTCTGTAAACAGGTTTAGCCGTTCTGTTGGAAATAATGGGGTCAGGTAATCAAAAGGTACACGGTCCCGCACATCAGCCGGCAAACGCCCGTTGATGGTCTCCACCCTAACCAGTGGAAAGTACTTCTCGCCTTCTTTAGGCGGACGAATGCTCCCCTTTACCGTATCGCCGGTTTTTAAACCAAACAGTTTAATTTGCGATTGGGATACATAAATATCATCTGGTGAGGAGAGGTAATTGTAATCGGCAGATCTTAAAAATCCATAGCCATCAGGCATGATTTCCAGCACACCTTCATTGGTAATGGTGTTGTCGAAATCAAGATTAGAGTAGCTGTTTTCATTTTGTTTATGATGAGCGATATTCCCAGGGCTTTTTGGTCTGTTATCTGCAGGTCGCTGTTTCTTGTTTTGATCTGCGTTAGCAGGGGCATTAATTTTTCCTTCAGTTGAAGGTGCCGCTTCTTCGACCATAGGAGGCGCCACGCGTTCCTCTACTGCAATTTCAGCTGGCGCGCTAAATAAACCCTCTTGCTTATAATCGTCTGAAGTGGCAGGCTGTGGGTCAAATAACGAAGCTCTGTTAAATGGCCTTTGAGTTTTTCCTTCTGTCTCTTTAGGCGCAATCCGAATCCTTTTTCTTGAAGGTTTGTCTCCCTGCCCATCTTTTTCAACATGATCCGGAGTAGCTTTGGGCTGTCCTTTTAGGGTACGTTCTTTAGTTGCAGACTGTTTCGACGGAACTTCGTTCAATACTGGCACATTCTCAGTAGAAATGTTTTCCTGTATGGTCTGTTCTGAAATTACATTGTCCTTAACCGGACTATTTTTTTGTGCGCTGTCTTTGACGGCCTTAGTTTTTGTTGCCTTTACAGGTGCTGCTTTAGGAGCAGTCTCAGCTTCAGCTTGTTGTTCTGTTATTTGGGCAATAATTTCAACAAGTTCAGCTTTGCGTAATTCATCAGCATTTAGAATGCCTTGAGTTCTTGCTATCTCACGCAGTTCGGCAGTGAGTTTTTCATTTAATTCTGTTTTATTAAACATTATATGGATGTAGAGAAATTTTTTAAAAGATAATTTTCATAATTAACTGATTGAAGTTCATCGGGCTAAGCGATTATATGTTGTTTGTGATGCAATAACACATAATGATATCAGTTGAACAAAGCAAAAAATGCGTTTATAAAAGGCGTTGTAGAACAAAATTTTATGAGATTTTCTGGAATGGTCAGATAAACTTTAGAGAATTATGTTGCAATTGTATGTATTTGAAATCTAATCTCCAAGAAAAACTTGAAATTGTTTATAATAATTTCTATTAAAAGTTTTGGAAAGGGCTATAAATCATCCCGGAAATTGGCATCTTTGCATCGAAAATTACCCCCAGATGAATAAGAAACAACTATTTGAGCAAATTAAAAATAAAAAATCTTTTTTATGTGTTGGCCTTGATCCTGTGATGGAAAACATCCCGAAACACCTGTTTAAATATGATAATCCGGTGCTGGAATTTAATAAGCAGATCATCGATGCCACAAAAGATCTTTGTGTTGCTTACAAACCGAATACCGCTTTCTTTGAGTCTATGGGATTAAAGGGATGGGATAGCTTAATTAAAACCTGGGCGCACATTCCAAAGGATATTTTTACCATCGCTGACGCAAAAAGGGGAGATATAGGGAATACCTCAGCTATGTATGCCGATGCCTTCTTTAATCAGGAAAAATCGGGAATGAGTTTTGATGCCATTACGGTAGCGCCCTATATGGGTAAGGATTCAGTAGGGCCATTTTTGAACTATGAAAATAAATGGGTCATCCTTTTGGCCTTAACTTCCAATTCCGGGCATAGTGATTTTCAGTTGCACCAAACGCCTGAGGGTAAACTGTATGAAGAAGTGATCCGCATTTCTTCTCAATGGGCAGACAGCGAACAGCTGATGTATGTGGTTGGGGCAACCAGAGGTGCAGAGTTTAAGAACATCAGAAGGCTTGCTCCGGATAATTTTTTACTGGTTCCCGGTGTCGGCGCACAGGGAGGAAGCCTTGCAGATGTTTGTCAATATGGATTGAACAGCGAATGCGGCCTGCTCGTAAATTCAGCCAGGTCCATCATTTATGCCAGCAATGGCGAAGACTTTGCTGAAAAGGCAAGGGAGGAGGCCCTAAAATTACAACAGGAAATGGAACAGATACTTATGGCTGCCCATTTGATATGATCAATAAAATTGATTTAAGGTTAATCTTCGCGCTGGCGGGAGTGGCCTTAATATGGGGTACAACTT
>CAMLDJ010000512.1 GCA_946478755.1 uncultured Pedobacter sp.
CCAACATAACCGCCCGGGCCCGAGCCAATTACAACTACATCGTATTGCATATTAAGGATTTTTTTTTTGGTAAAGTTAATAAACCAATTGCGAATATAAACCAAGGCCCCGGTTTCTTTGGTCATTTTAAAAACATCAAATCCTTATTCATTAACCAATTCCATATATTTATAGCCATAAAACTTCAATTATGATCTCTCCCAAATCGTTATGGCTTGCCATGCTGCTGCTTTTTGCGGCTCCAACGTTATTTGCACAGCAAACTGATTCTGCTTATGTCCGCGAGCATTACACTAAAATAGAACGATTGATTCCAATGCGGGACGGCATCAAGCTCTTCACCTCTATTTACATCCCAAAGGATAAAAGCAAAAAATACCCCTTTCTCATCAACCGCACACCTTATACGGTTTCACCCTATGGGGAGCAAAATTATAAAACCAGCCTGGGCAACTTCCCCGCAGAAATGAGAGATGGATTCATTTTCGTTTACCAGGATGTCAGGGGACGATGGATGAGCGAAGGTAATTTTGAGGACATCAGGCCACATGTGGCCAATAAGAAAAGTAAAAAGGACATTGATGAAAGTTCCGATAGTTATGACACGATCGACTGGCTGATCAAAAACATTAAAAACAACAATGGCAAGGCAGGGATTTATGGCATTTCCTACCCTGGCTTTTATTCCAGCACCGCTTTGCCAGGTGCACATCCTGCATTAAAAGCAGTTTCGCCACAAGCACCGGTTACCGACTGGTTCACAGGGGATGATTTTCATCACAATGGCACCTTATTCCTGGCCGATGCCTTTACCTTTATGAGTACTTTTGGGGTACCAAGGCCCAAGCCTATCACCCCGGACAAAGGACCAAGGAGCCTTAAATTGCCTATTGAGGACAACTATAGGTTTTTCGTGGAAGCGGGATCGGTTAAAAATCTGAAAGACAAATACTTTGGAGATAACATCAGGTTCTGGAACAATTTATTTGCCCATCCAAACCTCGATACCTTCTGGAAGGCAAGGAATATTGAACCGCATCTGCGCCATGTAAAACCCGCAGTGATGACAGTAGGAGGTTTCTTTGATGCCGAGGACCTATATGGGACTTTTGCCACTTACCAGGCTATTGAGCAACAAAATCCAGCTGCAAATAACATCCTCGTCATGGGTCCATGGTTTCATGGCGGCTGGGTCCGCAGTAATGGCAGTAGCTTCGGTGACATTGGATTTGGTACGCCGACCAGTACCTATTACCAGGAAAACTTTGAACTTCCCTTCTTTAAATACCACCTAAAAGGCGAAGGCAGTTTTAGTCCGGCCGAGGCAAACATCTTTATAACCGGAAGCAATGAATGGAAAAAATTCAATACCTGGCCACCAAAAGAAACTGAAAATAAAACACTCTTCCTGCAGCCAAATGGGAAACTGGGTTTTGATAAAATTCAGCGTACCGATAGCTGGGACGAATATGTAAGTGACCCCAACAACCCCGTCCCCTATCAGGCGGGCGTTCAGGCCAGGAGAACCCGTGAATATATGATAGATGATCAGCGTTTTGCGGCAAGAAGACCAGATGTAAAGGTATACCAGACTGATATCTTAATGGAAGACATTACGCTTGCCGGACCGGTTCTGGCTAATCTCCTGGTATCCACTACAGGTACGGATGCCGATTATGTAGTTAAGCTGATTGATGTGTACCCGGAAGATAGCCCCGCTCCTTCACCCAATCCACGAAACATCATGATGGGTGGCTATCAGATGCTGGTACGGGGCGAGATCATGCGTGGCAAATACCGTAACAGCTTCGAAAAACCTGAGGCATTTGTCCCAGGTATGGTTACAAAAGTAAGCTATACGCTTCCGGATGTGGGTCATACCTTTAAAAAAGGTCACCGCATCATGGTGCAGATCCAGAACTCCTGGTTTCCGCTGGCCGACAGAAACCCCCAGCAGTTCATGGACATTTACCAGGCAGCGCCTTCAGACTTTCGGAAGGCTACGCACCGTATCTTCCATGACGTACACAACGCGTCTTCACTTACTGTACCGGTGCTGAAACCATAAACCGGATTTGATAAAACAAATTGAATAGAAAAAGGCCCCGGACATATCCAGGGCCTTTTTCTATTCAATTTTTCACATTACTATATTCCTAAAAGCAATCTTGCAGGATCTTCCAGTAGTTGTTTAACCCTTACCAGGAAGCCTACAGACTCTCTGCCATCGATGATCCTGTGATCATAGGATAAAGCCAGATACATCATCGGACGGATCACGACTTCACCTTTCTCCGCAACCGGACGCTCGATGATGTTGTGCATTCCCAAAATGGCCGATTGAGGCGCATTGATGATCGGCGTAGACATCATTGAACCGAATACACCACCATTGGTAATGGTAAACGTTCCCCCGGTCATTTCCTCTATCGTCAATTTGCTGTCGCGTGCTTTTGTAGCCAGTTCAACGACCGTTTTCTCAATCTGGGCAAGACTCATACTTTCTGCATTTCTGATAATCGGAACCACCAGGCCTTTAGGTGCAGAAACAGCAATTGAAATGTCAGCAAAGTCGTTGTACACGACAGACTCCCCATCGATACGTGCATTTACAGCCGGGAAATCCTTCAATGCCTCGCATACTGCTTTGGTAAAGAAGCTCATGAAACCCAGACCCACGCCGTATTTCTCTTTAAATTGATCTTTATATTTTCCGCGCAAATCCATAACCGGCTTCATGTTCACCTCGTTAAAGGTGGTCAGCATAGCGGTTTCATTTTTAACAGTCACCAGTCGCTTGGCTACTGTTTTGCGTAATGGAGACATCTTTTCCCTGCGCTCGTTCCTGGATCCTGCAACAGGAGCAGCAACAGCTGCCTTAGGCGCTTCAGCCTTAGCAGCAGGCTGTGCAGCTTTTTGTGCATTTACAGCGTCCTCCTTGGTAATTCTTCCGTCAACACCTGTCCCTTTAACATCGGCAGCATTGACACCCTTCTCGGCCAATATCTTACCTGCTGAAGGCGATGGGGTACCGGTTGCATAGCTCTCTCCGGATCTTTCCGCAACAGGGGCAGCAGCTTTATCAGCCGCAGCTGCTGGTTTTTCGGCAGCTGGAGCAGCGACCTCTGCCGCTTTTGGTGCTGCAGCACCGCCATCTTCTATTTTACAAACGACAGCACCTATCGCCAAAGTATCTCCTTCAGCTGCTACTGTTTTTAAAGTTCCGGCTTGTTCTGCAGTTAATTCAAATGTTGCTT
>CAMLDJ010000513.1 GCA_946478755.1 uncultured Pedobacter sp.
TATACGCAGTCCCGCGCCGAGAAAAAAGCCTACCAGGCACTAGTGGCTAAAGATATCGAAGCTTACTTGCCGCTCCAGCGTAAGCTTAAGCAATGGAGCGACAGAAAAAAATGGGTTGAAGAGCCATTGATCAGCTCTTATCTTTTTGTGCGTATAGAACCTCAGCAAAGAACAGAGGTATTGATGGTCACTGGCATTTCAAGGTTTATCTATTTTTCGGGAGAAATTGCCACAATGCCAGACCGACAAATAGAAGCGCTTAAACTATTATTGGCCAGTCCTTATGAATTAGAAATTACTGAGGAAAAACTGCTTCCCGGAGAAAAAATCGAGATTAAGGCCGGCCCTCTAAAAGGGGTTAGGGGAGAGATAATTGAATACCGTTCTCAAAAACAGTTACTGATCAGACTTGGAGATATATCGCATTCGGTTATCGTGAATGTCTCCGCGTCTTTGATAGAAAGAACATAGTACAACAGACAAGTATTGATTTTTCAATACTTAAAATATACCCCTTTAATTGTGTGTTACAGCCGAAAATGTGACTCAGGTGGCGAAGCTATAGGTGCTGCTCAACTTAGTTCCTATCTAAAACATGTCTAAAAAGATCTTGCTTTTATCACTGGAAACTTTCCATTCTGCCGGCGGAATACAACGGATGAGCCGGACATTGGCTTATTCGCTACATCAGCTCAGTAGAAAAAATAGCTGGCAAACGGATCTGTACACGTTAAATGATAAACGGACCGACCTGATGCCCCAATATCTGCCCCGGGAAAATTTTAAGGCATTTAACAAAAACAAAGTAAGGTTCCTGCTGGAAAGTATAAACGCAGGAAGAAAAGCCCGTTTGATCATTCTGACGCACATCAATTTGTCGCTCATTGGCTGGATGATCTACCTGCTTAATCCAAAATGCCAGATCTGGCTTATTGCACATGGCGTTGAGGTTTGGCGACCGCTAAAACTATGGAAAAAGTCAATTTTAAAAATCTGTGATCAGGTGATCTGTGTAAGCCGATATACAAGAAATAAAATTATTGAGCTGCATCATGCAAATCCTGGCAGAAGCCTGGTTTTAAACAATGTATTAGACCCTTTTATAAAATTGCCTATCGTTTTTGACAAACCTGAATCTCTTTTAGAACGCTATCATCTAAATGCTGATCAGAAGATCATCCTTACTTTAACACGTATTGGTGCTACAGAACAATTCAAGGGCTATGAACAAGTTATAAAAGCAATCAGCAGCCTTAAATATAGCATGCCAGACCTAAAATATCTGCTTGCAGGACCATACGATGAGCATGAAAAGACCCGCATTCAACAATTGATTGTTGCCAATAACCTGGAAGACAATTTTATTCTGACAGGCTTTATAAAGGAGGAGGAGCTGGCAGATCATTTCCTATTGGCTGATCTGTTCGTACTCCCAAGCAAAAAGGAGGGCTTTGGAATTGTTTTTATAGAGGCGATGGCATTTGGCTTACCGGTAATCTGTGGTAATGCTGATGGCAGCATTGACGCTGTGCCTAATAAAGAGATGGGAACAGCTATTGATCCGGATGATAGGAATGAACTAGAACAAGCGATACTATCAAAACTAAACCATCCAATAAGCACTGACGAAAGGAAATATATTCAGCGCCAGTGTTTGCAGTATTTTAATGAGCAGGACTATAGAAATGCTCTAGAGAACCAAATAAAAGATGATGCAGCGTTTGCCTGAAGAAGACTGGGATATAGAGATCACACCAAAAAATAACCTGCTGGATCTGAAGTTAAAAGATATCTGGCACTACCGGGATCTGCTGCTTTTATTGGTACAGCGGGATTTCGTGTCCTTTTACAAGCAAACCATATTGGGACCGCTGTGGTTTTTTATACAGCCCATTTTCACTACCATTATCTTCACTTTTATTTTCGGGAACCTGGCGGGGATCTCGACTGACGGGCTTCCTCAGCCCTTATTTTATATGGCTGGAATAACGGCCTGGAATTACTTCGCTGATTGCCTGAATAAAACGAGTACCGTATTTAAAGACAATGCGAATATCTTCGGGAAAGTATATTTTCCGAGACTGATCATGCCTTTGAGCATTGTGGTTTCAAATCTGGTGCGTTTTGGTGTGCAGCTATTGTTATTCATTCTAATGATTGTTTACTACCTGATCATTGGAAAAGATTTCGGCCCAAACTGGCATATCTTATTGTTTCCGGTCATTGTCATGTTGATGGCCTGCCTTGGTCTGGGGCTGGGCATGATCATTTCAGCGATGACAACTAAGTATCGTGACCTCGCATTTTTAGTCACCTTCGGCGTACAATTACTGATGTATGCAACTACCGTAATCTATCCTCTATCTACTGCAGTGGAGAAGTATCCTGAATATGCCTGGATCATTGAGTATAATCCTATGACCCCCATTATTGAAACCTTCCGGTATGGTTTTTTAGGCAAGGGGAGCTTTAGCTGGGAAAGTCTTGGCTATTGTGCAGGAGTTATATTTTTCCTTACGATTGCTGGGATTGTAATATTTAATAAGGTTGAAAAGACCTTTGTTGACACGGTATAATAAGAAGTGACATCTGATAATGAGCAACATTGCAATCAAAGTAGAGCATTTATCTAAAGCTTACCAGCTGGGCGAAATAGGAACAGGAACTATTTCCCGGGATCTGGAGCGCTGGTGGGCTCGTTTTAGAGGTAAGGAAGACCCTTTTCTTCGCATTGGCGAGCGCAACGACAGAAGTGTCAAAGGAACCAGCGATATTGTCTGGAGCTTAAAAGATCTCAATTTTGACATCGAACAGGGTGATGCGGTGGGTATCATTGGGCGCAACGGAGCAGGAAAAAGTACGCTATTAAAGATATTAAGCCGGGTAACCTCCCCAACTACCGGTTCTGTAAAAGTAAAGGGCCGTATTGCGAGTTTATTGGAAGTAGGCACAGGTTTTCATCCGGAGCTTACAGGCAGAGAAAATATCTTTTTGAATGGTGCTATACTAGGTATGCGTAAAGCAGAGATCAAGCGTAAATTTGATGAAATCGTGGATTTTGCTGGGGTAGAAAGGTATATCGATACACCTGTAAAAAGATATTCGTCGGGCATGTATGTTAGGCTTGCCTTTGCAGTTGCAGCACATCTGGAATCGGAGATACTGATCGTCGATGAGGTACTAGCCGTAGGTGATGCAGAATTTCAGAAAAAGTGCTTGGGAAAGATGGGAGATGTGAGCAAGGGAGAA
>CAMLDJ010000514.1 GCA_946478755.1 uncultured Pedobacter sp.
GGAAACGTATTTGGCTGGACGATAGATGAACAAAAATCATTCGAAATATTAGATGGCTTCACAGCAGCCGGTTTCAATTTTATAGACACAGCAGATAGTTACTCACATTGGGTGCCCGGAAATACGGGTGGCGAATCGGAAACGATTATTGGCAACTGGATGGAGCAAAGAAAGAACAGGCAGCAGGTCATCATTGCAACCAAGGTAGGGTCTATTCCTGGCTCAAATAAAAAGAGCCTGGCCAGAAATCACATTCTTAAATCGGTTGACGATTCATTAAGAAGATTGAAAACAGATTATATCGATCTTTATCAATCGCACTATGACGACCTGGAAACATCAATTGAAGAGACATTAGAGACATACGACCAGCTGATCAGAGCGGGTAAAGTGCGCTGGATAGGCGCCTCCAACTTTTCCGCAGCACGCTTAACTGCGTCCCTGGAAACTTCGCAAAGGCTGAGCCTGCCTAAATACCAGAGTTTCCAGCCGGAATACAACCTGTATAAACGCGAAGTTTATGAAAAGGAACTGGAGAAAGTAGTGACCACCCATCAGCTTGGTGTTATTAATTACTATGCGCTAGCCAGTGGATTTCTAAGCGGAAAATACCGTTCCGAGGCTGATCTGAATAAAAGTCAGCGCGGCGGGGCCATCAAGGATTACCTTAACGAACGTGGGCTTAATATTTTAAAAGCGCTTGATCAGGTTTCTGAACAATACAATGCCAATCCTGCCAGTATCGCCCTGGCCTGGCTCATCGCCAGACCATCTATTACTGCACCGATCGCCAGTGTAACGAACCTTAGCCAGCTGGAAGACCTGGTTAAAGCAGCCTCCCTGAGGATAAATGCAGAAGACATGGCCATTCTTGATCAGGCCAGCGCCTGGCAATAGTCGGCTCAGGAACTTATCTATTAAATGCCCTGCCAAATATTTGGCGGGGCATTTGTTTTTGGTTATTTTACGTTGCCGTAAACTCCATCTGATGACAAACATCTCCCTGCCCTTCTATACCAAATTAGCCATGGTGTTATTTTCTATTATTTGCCTGGGCTACCTGGCCATTTTAGGACAAACCATTCTGGCACCACTGCTTACCTCCTTCTTGCTGGCCTTATTACTCCTGCCTATGGCTAACTTCATGGAGCGGAAATGGCGTTTTAAAAGAAGTATCGCATCCATGATATCGGTAGTACTGATGATCGCAGTCATCTGGGGAATACTGCTTTTCCTGGCCAACCAGCTTACCGACCTATGGAAGGATTGGCCGCTGTTAAAGTTGCAGGCCGAAAGTTCGTTTTACGATATCCAGCACTGGATTTCCAGAACTTTTCATGTCAATACACAAAAACAGATCGCTTACCTTCAAAACAGCGCCAGCAGCGCCGTGGCAACCAGCGCAACTGTACTGGGAGCCACCTTACTTACCCTTTCCTCTACTTTTCTGTTCTTGTTTTTCCTTTTGTTGTTCACCTTTTTTATCCTCAATTATCGTGGCCTGCTTTTTAAGTTCCTTACCTCAGTTTTTGAAGAAAGGCATACCCAAAAGGTCAGCGAAATTGTAAGGCACATCCAGTATATCATCAAAAAATACATTACAGGCCTGTTTTTACAAATGTTCATCGTAACCCTCCTAATGATTTTTACCCTCTGGATCCTCAACATAAAATATGCGGTCCTGCTTGGCCTGATCTCAGGGATTTTTAATATCGTCCCTTACATCGGCATCTTTACCGCCCTACTGATCAGTGTGCTGATCACATTTGCTACTGCCGGAGCGGGGAAGGTCCTACTTGTGGTGATTGCTTTTGTAAGCATCCACACGCTTGACGGGAACATAATCATGCCAATAATAGTGGGTTCTAAGGTAAAGATCAATGCCTTATTTGCCTTTATTGGCATTGTGGTTGGCGAAATGATATGGGGAATATCGGGTATGTTCCTGTGTATCCCCTACCTGGCGATGCTTAAAATTATTTTTGACAAAATAGAACAGCTAAAACCATGGGGCACCCTGCTGGGTGGCGAAGAAAAACCGTTAAAGAAAAGAAGGGTATACCGCATTACCAAAAAAATAAAACTGGAAGAACAGGAATAACTTATGGCCGGAAACAAATCTCCACACATCCTTAATACCTCAGCAAACTTACTCGGTTTGTGTTTCATCGTGCTGACCTCCATCAAAGTTTCAAATATGCAGGACAGTACACTGATTGATGAAACCACGGCCTTGGCCATCATCTTATTCATGACTAGCTCCATCCTTTCCTTCTTGTCTATGCGAAATGAAAAGTACACGGTCCGTTTGGAAAAGCTGGCAGATTTTATATTCCTATCTGGCCTGATTGTTCTTTTTTTAACCACGATGATGGTTACCTTTAACATCGTAAAATAAAACTAATAATGCCCAGAAATATACCACCACTTACCGCCACAGAGCCATCGTCAGCCTTTTTACGCCTATTGAATGTTCTGGATACCCTGCGCACGCAATGTCCCTGGGACAAAAAACAAACGATGGAAACATTAAGGCATCTGACTATTGAAGAGACTTATGAGTTGTCTGACGCCATTTTAGAGGGCGACCTGGATGAAGTGAAAAAAGAGCTTGGGGATGTAATGATGCACCTCGTTTTTTATGCCAGGATAGCTTCGGAAACTAATGATTTCACCATTGTAGATGTGCTGAACAGCGTTTGCGATAAGCTCATCAGTCGTCATCCTCATATTTATGGGGATGTAGAGGTGCTGGATGAACAGGATGTAAAACGGAACTGGGAAAAACTAAAGCTCAAGGAAGGCAATAAATCGGTGCTTGCCGGGGTGCCTGCCGGACTGCCTTCTTTAGTTAAGGCAAGCCGTATACAGGAAAAAGCCCGGGGTGTTGGCTTCGACTGGGAAGACAAGACGCAGGTATGGGAAAAAGTGGAAGAGGAAATGCAGGAATTTAAAGCAGAGTTTAATGTGGTGGATAATACCGCAATTGATATAGAAAAAGCGGAAAGCGAATTCGGGGATCTGCTGTTCTCACTCATCAATTATGCACGCTTTATTAACATCAATCCAGAGAACGCATTGGAAAAAACCAATAAAAAATTCATTAAGCGCTTTCAGTATCTGGAAGAAAAAGCAAAGGAAAATGGGAAGGAACTGCAGGATTTGACGCTGGCGGAAATGGATGTTTATTGGAATGAAGCAAAGAAAAAATAACCGTTCTTTTCGGAGTCTGGAACCTTTTG
>CAMLDJ010000515.1 GCA_946478755.1 uncultured Pedobacter sp.
GCAGGCTTAATACGACCTGACTTAAGATCAATAGTCCGCCCAGGGCATCGTCGCCAAAATAAAGAATGGTGAAAAAAGCAGGAATGATGGCCAGCAAACGGGTAATTAAGCGGCGTAGCCAGGGCTGGATACGCAGTTTAAGGTGGCCTTCCATTACAATTTGTCCGGCCAGCGTTCCGGTGATGGTAGAACTTTGTCCCGCTGCGATCAATGCGATCGCAAAAAGGGCCGGGGCAACATTGCCAAAGATATTTTGAAGCAGCTTGTGCGCGTCCTGTATTTCGGCAACTTCATGCAGTCCGTTCTTGTAAAATGCTGCGGCCGCCAGGATGAGTATAGCGGCGTTAACAAAGAAGGCCAGGTTTAATGCGACAGCCGTATCAATGAAATTGAATTTTAAGGCTTCTTTGATCCCTTTTTCATCCCGGTTGAACTTCCTGGTCTGTACCAGCGAGGAATGTAAGTAAAGGTTATGCGGCATCACAGTGGCCCCGATAATGCCTATTGCAATGTACAGCGCGTCGCCCGATAACATCGAAGGCTCAAATCCGCGGACGATCTCTTTAAGAGAGGGCTCTACAATGAACATTTCGGCCAGAAAGGAGATCCCTACAATGAACACCATGGAAACAATAAAAGCTTCCATTTTACGCATGCCCTTATTGAGCAGGAAAAGCAGGAGTACGGTGTCGAAAATGGTGATGCTGATGCCCCAGATTAAGGGAAGGCCAAACAGCAGGTTCAACCCGATAGCCATTCCGATGATTTCGGCCAGGTCGCAGGCGACAATAGCGGTCTGCGCTAATCCGAACAAAGGGATGTTGACCCATTTCGGGTAGCCATTTCTGGAGGCCTGGGCCAGGTCGAGCCCTCTTACGATACCCAGACGTGCACTGAGTGACTGCAGTAACAGCGCGATCAGATTAGACATCAGCAGTACCCAGATCAGCTGGTAGCCAAATTTACTTCCCCCGGCGATGTCTGTAGCCCAGTTGCCAGGATCCATATAACCCACACTTACCAGATAGGCAGGCCCGATAAAGGAAAGAATGCGTCGCCAGCCATTGCGCTTGCTGGTATCTACACTTTGATGTACTTCACTTAACGACTGTGTGTCTGTATGTCCGTTTTTCATATTATAATTTAATGAGGATATGTTTGGCTACTTCCCGGCTCACACTGATCTTTTTCTGCTCGAGCAATAATTCGACGGATCCGTCAAAATCGGTGATTTCAGTTATTTTGAGTTTCTTTCCAAGGGTCAGCCCAAGTTTTTCAAGATGTTTCAAGAAGGGGGATGAATGCTCACTAACGCCCATGATCAGACCTTGTTCACCTGCTTTAAGCTTATTGAGCTTAATAAAGGGGATGGTGTCGAACTGTCCATCCTTATCCGGTATAGGATCTCCATGTGGATCACTTTTGGGAAAGGCCAGGAATTCGTCCAACCGCTCAACAAGTTCAACAGATCTGATATGTTCCAGGTCTTCCGCAATATCATGGACCTCATCCCATTTGAAGTTTAGCTTTTCCACCAAAAAAACCTCCCATAACCGGTGCTTGCGCACGATATTAATGGCTGCCAATCTTCCCGCAGGGGTCAATTTAACACCCTGGTACTTTTTATAATTGATCAGTTGTTTATCTGCAAGCTTTTTTATCATGTCTGTAACAGAAGCGGCTTTAGTCTGCATTCGCTCTGCGATGGCATTGGTCTGTACGGCCTCATCATTATTTTGCGACAAATGATAGATGATCTTCAGGTAGTTCTCTTCTGTGAATGACTGCATTTTTGTTTGCCTAACTATATCTTTAGACAAATCTAAAAAATATTGAAGAAATAAACTATAAATAATTGGTTTTTTTTTAGAATAAAATTTGGCAGGTTATGCATTCTTATTCTATCTTTGGACATACTTTAAAATAATGGCCACAGAATTAGATAAAACGGATTTTAAGATCCTTAAATTGTTACAGGAAAATGGCAGGATGACTAACCTTCTTTTGTCTCAGGAGATTGGACTTTCACCGGCACCAACATTAGAGAGAGTAAGGAAACTGGAGGTTTCGGGTTTTATTAAGAGTTATCATGCCCTTGTTGATGAAGAGAAGCTGGGCTTAGGAATAAAAACTTTTATCCAGGTTCAGCTGGATTTTCATAAGAACAATACCATTCAGATCTTTCTTGATGAGGTAAACCAGATTAAGGAGATCACTGAATGTCATCACGTGACAGGGCAGGCAGATTTTCTTTTAAAAGTTTATGTGAATGATATTAAGGCTTACGAACGATTGATTATGGATAAGATCAGTAAGATCTCGGTCGTAAAAACTTTTCAGACCATGATGATCATGTCTACCACCAAGAAAGAACCTATTGTTCCTTTGGAGTACTAGTGTAAAATGGGGTACTAGTGTAAAACCTAAAAAAGGGCTGAAAATATCGTATATTTTCAGCCCTTTTCTTTTCAGGAGATTTGCCAGTTGACGGGGCTTTTACCCTGTTCAATTAATTTTGCATTTGCCTTTGAAAACGGGCCGCTGCCCAGGAAACCGTTATGAGCTGAAAATGGGGAGGGATGTGCTGCAGTGATGATGGTATGTTTCTTTTGGTCAATTAATGCCGCCTTATTTTGCGCATATCTCCCCCATAACAAAAAGACCAGTCCGGTTCGTTTTTCAGAAAGTTCACTGATGATCCTGTCCGTAAAGGTTTCCCAACCCTTGCTTTGATGGGAGCCAGCTTCATGGGCCCTTACGGTTAAGGTGGCGTTTAGCAATAGTACACCCTCATCTGCCCATTGTGTCAGATTGCCATGCTTCGGGATAACGAAGCCAGGAATATCTGTAGCCAGTTCCTTGTAAATATTTTTTAAAGATGGAGGTACAGTGACACCCTTTTGAACGGAAAAAGACAAGCCATGCGCCTGTCCTGTGCCATGGTAAGGATCTTGTCCAAGGATAACCACCTTAACACGATCAAAGGGGGTATGGTTTAATGCATTGAAGATGTCCCCGCCTTTAGGGTAAACCGTATATCCTTTTTGTTTTTCTTCCAGCAAAAAGGCTTTAAGGGATTTCATGTAAGGTTTTTCGAATTCATCGTTGAGTACCTTTAACCAGCTTTCTTCTATGGAGACAGACATGTATTAATTTCTTTTTTTTGCTGAAATTATAACTTTTAAATCTATTATATGGTATTTAAACAC
>CAMLDJ010000516.1 GCA_946478755.1 uncultured Pedobacter sp.
ATAACGATCTAAAAACATTATAAATGGCAATTTTAGCATTTCAGAAACCCGATAAAGTAATCATGCAGAAATCAACTGATTTCGATGGTACATTTGAGTTCCGTCCTTTAGAGCCCGGTTTCGGTGTAACAATTGGTAATGCCTTGAGAAGAATATTGCTTTCTTCTTTGGAAGGTTATGCCATTACAAGTATTCGTTTTTCAGGCGTATCTCATGAATTTTCAACCATAAAAGGTGTTGTAGAAGACTTAACAGAAATCATTCTTAATTTAAAGCAGGTTCGCTTTAAAAAGTCTGGTGATGCGGGTGATTCGGAGAAGGTTTTTATTTTAGTAAATGGACAAGAGCAGTTTGTTGCTGGTGATATTACTAAGTTCTCTAATAACTTTGAGGTGCTTAACCCTGATTTCGTTATTTGTAACATGGAGAAATCTGTTACTTTAGAGGTAGAACTAACGATTAATAAAGGACGGGGATATGTTCCCGCAGAAGAGAATAAGATCAATGATGCTGTTGTTGGTGTGATTGCAATTGATTCGATCTTTACACCAATGAAAAATGTAAAATACACGATTGAAAATTATCGTGTTGAGCAGAAAACAGATTATGAAAAATTAATACTTGATATTTCTACAGATGGTTCTATTCATCCTGAAGAAGCGCTTAAAGAGGCGGCCAAAATTTTAATCCAGCACTTTATGTTGTTCTCTGATGAGAATTTGGTATTGGAATCCCAGGCTAAAGAGGAAACTAAAGAGGTTGATGAAGAAATTTTGCACATGCGTAAGATCTTAAAAACTGAGTTGGTTGATTTAGATCTTTCCGTTAGAGCATTGAACTGCTTAAAAGCCGCAGATATTCGTACGCTGGCTGATCTTGTCTCTTATGATGTAGCTGATATGTTAAAATTCAGAAACTTTGGAAAGAAATCTTTAACAGAAATACAGGAACTTGTTAAGTCTAAAAGCCTATCATTTGGTATGAACTTGTCTAAGTTTAAACTGGACGAAGAATAAAAAGTTTAAAATATAAAATAACAATATTGTCAATAGCGTATAATTCCCTCAGATTAAGTTCACAGAGACGGTATACGCTGAATAAATCAAAAAATGAGACACGGTAAAAAAGTAAATCACTTAGGAAGAACAGATTCACATCGTAAAGCGATGTTGGCTAACATGGCTTCATCGTTAATTAAACACAAAAGGATTTCAACAACGTTAGCAAAAGCTAAAGCATTGCGTATGTATGTTGAGCCTATTATCACAAAATCTAAATCAGATACTACTCATTCACGTCGTATTGTGTTTAGCTACTTGCAAGATAAAGAAACTGTTACTGAATTATTCCGTGATATTGCAGCAAAGGTTGCTAACCGCCCGGGTGGTTATACCAGAATCATTAAATTGAATAACCGTTTAGGAGATAATGCTGAGATGGCATTAATCGAATTGGTTGATTACAATGAGGTTTATGGTAAGGAAGCAGAAGCTGCTGAAAAGAAAACTACACGTCGTGGTAGGACAAAAGCCAAAAAGGCTGATGCTCCTGCAGCAGCTAAAGAGGAGAAAGCTGAAGTTGTCGCCGAAGAGACTCCCGCCACTGAAGCAGAAACTCCTGCAGCTGAAGCAAAGTCTGAAGATAAAGGCGAATAATTTTATTCTGCTTTTGGAGATATAAAAAACCCTGTCCATTTCGGACAGGGTTTTTTGCTTACAGGAATATTTCCAATTGTCTTTCGTCAACGTTTGCGGAGTATTCACTATGGATATTCCAGCGCTTTCCATCATGTTTAAGTAGTGTAAAATGATCGACCATAAACGCTGCGTTAAAATGTCGCCGACGATATTGTTCGATGATCTGAGGGTAGGCTTCTTTCGCATCCCTGTACGCAATGGTAACATGTGGATTGGTTAAGGAGCCAGCTTTTATCACACCACCGAGCGATTTCAATACTGTTTTAAGTTTGTTGTGGATCGCCGAGATTCCATTGTTTTTGATGGCGTTGATGTAAACGGTATGTTCGGGAAAGCCATCGAAGTTTTTTAATTTTTGAACAAATGGTTGAAAAGGGCGGGCTGATTCCAGGCTTTTAGTCAGTTTGAGTTCATTCACTGAGTTCAGCTTAAATGGCGCTATGAGGGTGATATGCACTGGTGGTTTTAATGCACTGTAAACCTGATGTTCAAGAGCGCAGGCTTTTCTGATTTCGTCTATTTCGTTGCTTAAGTCGGGCGGTGGTAGAACCGCTATAAAATATAAATCCTCCATGAGTTGAAATTACTAAAAACATTAGTAATATAGCGGCTTATTGTTTTTTATCCTGGAAGAGGTTGGTCATTTTTACTTTTCAAATGGCTATCTTTGGATAGTAATCGATTTCCATGTCTAATCAACATCTTTTTCAGCAATTTCAAACTAAGCTATCAGAAAGCGTATCATCGAATCAGTTCATTAAGATTTCGTTAGGAAATTATCAGGGGAATGAGAAAGAACTGAAAAACATTTATGTCAAGAGGGTTATAATTAAAAGAATGCATATGTTCTCTTTTAATTATAGATATAAGACAAGGGATATTTTTAAAAATTTCGAGATAGCTGAGGGCTTTGCGCTAATCAATCATCTTATTAGTAATGATTTTAAGATCTGTACGCTTTTTACTACGGAGAAAGAGTTTGTTCTCGAACACGGAAAAAAAGGGAATATGATTTTGAGAGAGAAGATGGTTTCGGGCAATGCACAGCCAAATTTATCTCATAACAAGGAAAAAAAGCGATTGATTAAGTCTGCAGGTCAGCGTTATTTACAAGAGTTGAAGATTACCGATAAAGGGGGCGAAGTATTTAAGAACGCACAAGACAAGTATCGTCAGATCAATCAATATATTGAAATATTAAGTTCTTTGATTAAGGAGCTACCTGCGGGTCGCATCAATAATGTAGTGGACATGGGATCTGGAAAGGGCTATCTGACATTTGCTTTGTATGACTACCTGCATAATACACTAAACCTGAACGCGAAGATAACAGGCGTGGAATACCGGGAAGATCTGGTCAGTTTATGTAACCGTATAGCTGTAGATGCTGAATTTAACCGGCTTGGTTTTGTTCAGGGAACAATTGAAGCTTATGAAATAGATAGAATAGACTTATTAATTGCTTTGCACGCATGCGACACTGCTACAGATGATGC
>CAMLDJ010000517.1 GCA_946478755.1 uncultured Pedobacter sp.
TCTTTTCCGAATTTCGGATGTCATCCAGCGGATTGGCATCCATAACGATCAGATCCGCCAGCTTACCGATTTCAAGGGAGCCGATTTCTTTACTCATACCCAGATATTCAGCACCGTTTAAGGTGGCACAACGAATGGCCTGTAGGGGAGTCATTCCCCCCTGGGCCAGCATCCAAAGCTCCCAGTGTGCACCCAGACCTTGTATTTGTCCGTGGGCACCTAAATTGATCTTCGTACCTGCATCAGCAATTTGTTTCACAGCCTTGGCGACTTCAATGTGTCCATAATCACCGTACTCGGAGGTTGTCCTTCTCCGGGAGCGGGGATCTATGATGGAGCGTGGTGTAAAAGCCATCAAACGCTCATTTTCCCAGACGTTGGTCCTGTCGTACCAATAGTTCTCTCCCCACTGGCTGCCGTAGCTTACAATTAATGTAGGAGTATAGGCTACCTGCGTTTTACTCCAGAGGCTGGTCACATCTTTATAAACCGGCGCAACCGGTATACTGTGTTCAATTCCGGTATGGCCGTCTGCCACCATGTTCATGTTGGTAAAAAAAGTAGATCCGCCTTCGGGAACGACCAACATCTTCAATTGCCTGGCCGCTTCCAGAATTTGCTGACGTTGATCCCGCCTTGGCTGATTGTATGATTTCACAGAAAATGCACCTACTGCTTTCAACCTTCTCAGGTTAGACAGGGCATCGTCAAGATTATTGATGATCACCTTAAAGTCGCCATCTGCACCATAGAGGATGGATCCTGTCGAGTATAAGCGGGGGCCGACCATTCTGCCGGCTTTAATCATTTCTGACTGGCTAAATACCATTTCCGTATTGCTGGATGGATCGTGGGAAGTGGTTACCCCAAAGGCAAGATTGGCCAGGTAGGACCAATCCTGCTGTGGACTGATACCATCCGGGCTGGTCCGTAAATGTGCATGCACATCGATGATACCTGGCATTATGGTTTTCCCGGTGACGTCAATGATTCTTGTGTTTTCCGGAATAGGCAAGTTTTTCCCAATAGATACGATCTTATTGTTTTCTATAAGGATAGAACCGTTTTCTATAACCTCGTCACCTTTCATGGTGATGATCCTGGCGCCAGTTAAAGCAGTCAAGCCTACAGGCATGTCTGCTTTCAGCCTTAGTCCTATTGGCAATCCGATGCTGTCGGGCTGTTGGCTGGCCTGTGCGGATCCGTCGGCGAAATTGAAGGCTGTTTTTAGCGCTCTGCTGAAATATTGTTCGCCCAGCGTCCAGAATAGCTTCTGGCTGTCATGGCTCCAGTGTACATAGGTTCCCGCATCCTTAGTGATGCGGGTAAGCGGAATAGCCTTATTGGTTGATGACAGTTCAAGGGCTGTTCCGGTAGTTACCATGGGGGTTACGTAAATGTTGAACAGTTCGGTAAAGGCCATCCATTTACCATCCGGACTAGGAGCAAACTGCGTGGCATAGGTGGAGGTATAATGTGTACGCTCATTGCCGCCGTTCAGGTCTACACTTTTGAAAACTTTTTTCCCCCCTTCGGAGGATTGGAAAAAGATCCTGTTGTCGTCTGTATTAAAGACTGGCCGGATGCCGCTTTCAGAGACCAGGGTTTTGGCACCCCCATTCGCCGGCATGGTAAAAATGCCAGTCCCACGACCATAAGCATAGCCCAATACGTCGTTACCTACGCCTTTTCTAAAAACGATCTTGTCGCCTTTGTTTGAAAAAGAAGGGGAATAATAAAAGCCCTTTTCTTCGGTGAGGGTAACCGTCTTACCCGATTTTAGGTCTGTTTTTTTAATGGCGCCCTTAAATTCATCACTCCATGTGGTATAAATAACCGATTTGCCGTCGCCGCTTACCTGAGGCTCAAACTCGAAATCAATTCCTTTGGTTATCCGCTCTGGAACCCCGTTTGGCAGTTCCTTTTTATAAAGGAAGCCGGCAGCATTAAAAACAACAAATCTCCCGTCGGGAGAGGTACTGAGCTGCCGGATCATTTTTACCGTAAAGTCGTTTTTAAATACCTCCTGAGGGAAGTGAAGTGCCTGTTGTATGGTTTGTGAACTGGTTACATGAAACGGGATGTTGTTGGTGAATAATGAATTGAGATCTAACTTTTTGATCTTTCCCCTGGCATAAAATATAATGCTCTTGCCATCAGGTGTCCAGGCGAAATTAGGATATACACCAAAAATGGCCCAGGTCTCCTGCTGATCGTGGGAGAGCTCTTCATATATCGGCCACTCTTCAGCCGTTTGAAGGTTCTGCAATATAAGTACTGACTTTAAGCGAATTCGTTTTACGTAAGCCATCATTTTGCCATCCGGCGAGACTTGCGGCCTGGCAGCGCCGCCAGGTTGAGCAATGAGATTGGTTATTTTGCCGGTAGTAAGATCCAGCTGCCTGATGGCATAGATCATCCCATTTGGATCTTTGCTGTATTCAAAATTGGGACCGGGAGACATATCTTCACTATAATAAAGATACCTGCCATTGGGCGAAACATTAGGTTCTCCGGCATCCTGCTGGTCATTTTTTCTTTTGGTGAGCTGTACACCTTCTCCGCCGTATATGCTGTACATCCACATTTCTCCGGCTCCAAGAGAGCGGGTTCCGGTAAAGTGCTTGCGCGCAATCAGGTATTCACTGTTGGGCATCCATGTGGCATTGTTTAACAGTCGGAAAGTTTCTTTGGTAACTTGTCTTTTTCCGGACCCGTCGCGGTTCATGATCCAGATGTTATCCGCGCCGGCCTTATCGCTGGTATAAGAGATATATCTGCCATTTGGGCTAAAACGGGGCTGTATATCCCAGGCGGGGCCGCCACTGAGTAATACTGCCGAACCGCCGGTGATGGGCATTACAAACAGGTCGCCCAGCAGATCAAAAACAATATCTTTCCCATCCGGACTCACATCCAGGTTCATCCATGTACCTTCATCCGTATTTAGCGTGAAGGTCTTGGTGGGGCCTTTGTATTTTTCAATGTCCCAGCTTTTTTCTGGCAAGCCTGCCCGGGAGGCTGTGGATTGCACTGACGAAGGCGTTGAAGGTTCTGTCTGAGCGAACAAAGTTTGACTTATCGATAGGAGAATGAATAGTAAAAAAGATGTTCTCATATAGCCGGAAGTGTAATTTAGTCCGCAATTTAGTAATATCAGTTCA
>CAMLDJ010000518.1 GCA_946478755.1 uncultured Pedobacter sp.
CAGTATTGATGAGACCATGATAGGTCCAGTTAACCATATCATCGGAAGACATCATCACCAGCGTACGGATATGCTCGTATGAATTTTTCCCATCTTTTCCAACACGCTCATACTGTTGATGATCATTTGTGCCATACACATAAATTCTTCCATTGTATTCTACAGCTGTTGGATCGGCCGTAAACATAAAATCTAATAAAGGATTGGCATTATTGGAGATAAGTTTCGGGGAAACATTTGCGAATTTTTCTGCCAGATTTTCTTTAACCATTTTCGGTTTACCTGCATTGGTCTGAGCCTCTGCGAATTCTATGCCTCCCAGAAAAGCCATAACAACGGCTGTACTTAACAATACTTTTTTTCTAAACATATTTTTATTTTATCTAACGAATACCCGTTAAGGGTTAATTTTTAATTGATTAATTATTCTTTAAGGAAGATTTTATTTATCGAACCTCCACCAGTTGAAATTGAACAGATCGCCTTGACTGCCTTTAAAAACAAAGTACATATCGTGAATACCCTTTGTCTTTTTTACTTTAGTTGAAACGGTGGTCCAACTTTGCAAGCTTCCTGTATTTTTAACCTCACAGGCCCCCAATAGTTCTCCTTCGAGACTATCCATATGTATTTCGATAAAACCACCTGATGCCGATGAAACATTTGCCTGAAATATTCCTGCTCCCTTCTTAAAATCAACACTTCGGACTTTGATAAAATCGCCATTGCTGATTTCGGTTACATAAACTCCCGCGTTGTTGCTGCGTTCGGTTTCAATTCCCTGCTCCCAGGCTATAGTTTCCGCTTCCTGGCGGATGAATGGATTTAAATGTTCAACAGGTTTTACACCTTCGGCTGTTGGTGTTATCTGCGGAATGCTCCCATCTTTATTATACTGAAACTCATCCACACAAACAGAACGGGTAAAACCTCCACCACCTGGCAACGCACCGTTATGATAGAACAAATACGATCTGCCTTTATAATCGATCACACCTGGATGATTGGTAAAGGCGCCTCCCTTGCCAATTACCCGCATAGTGGTATCCCGGTAAACCCATGGTCCGGTAGGACTTGTACTGGTTGAGTAAGCCAAATGTTCAGGCACACCTCCTGCAGCATAATGCATATAGTAAAGGTTTTTACGTTTGTAAAACCACGGAGCTTCTTCGTACGCTGAAGGTCTTTTATCAACATCTTTATATCGTACATTAAAACCTTCTTTATTCAACGGCACCGTAACTACCTCACCAGCGTAAGAAATCATATCCGGATTCAACTTTACGTATTTAAGATAGGGGTTCCCCCAATAGAGATATGCTTGGCCATCGTCATCAATAAATACTGTGGGGTCAATATCTCCGTAACCGCTGTGAACCAGTGGTTTTCCAAGTGCATCTTTAAACGGACCTGTAGGACTATCAGAAACAGCCACCCCGATTGACATTCCCATCGTTTCATGGGTCATAGGCACGTACCAGTAAAACTTTCCATTCCTGGCAATGCATTGTCCAGCCCAGGCATCTTGCTTCGCCCAGCTGAAGGTTTTAACCGACAGGGGCGATCCGCGGTCTGTCCAGTTCACCATATCGGTAGATGTGAAACAGTGCCAGTTTTTCATCACAAACACATTCGATTTATCTTCATCGTGCCCGGTGTACAGGTAAACAGTATCTTTGTATACCATCGGCGCCGGATCTGCTGTGTAAATGGTTTGTATAATCGGATTTTGGGCCTGTGCGCTTGCTGCAGCAAAAAGAACTGTTACCTGTAAAACTATCTTTTTGATATTCATTGTGGTTCTAAATGTGTGTGTATATGCATTATAATCGCAATTAATTTTAGGTTTAAAAGTTATGGTTTCAGTGAGATTACCTATATGTAGTAAGAGGTTGTATCATAAAGGCGATTTCACTTCAAATGCTGTCATGTTGTCCAAAGGACTCCTATGGAGAGCTTGTCGAAACACCTCAAAGAGTATTTAACAGGTCCTTCTACAGGCTTAGGATGACAAATCTATACTTATGATACAACCTCTTTTTAAGTTCAATGCTAAACATGAACCTCTAGAAAACTGTATTTCTATTTAGTTATAGTATCTCGTACTATTTACTTAGATCCTGCAATAATGGCATCTAAAATAGCCTGGTCTTTTACCTTATTATTAGCTCTGTCTAACATAAAACCTATCTCCCAATAGAAGGGCAGAATACCATTGACTTTAGCCTGTTTGGTTACATAATATGTCCAGTCATTTACAGACTTGTTGTGCATAGCCAGGTCCTTAGGAAGATAATTCGGGTTGTTAATCGCATTCCTTCTCCAGGCTGCATATTCACCCAGCATTACAGGGATTCCTTTATCAACAAACTTCTGTTTAATATTTTTGAATTCAGTATCAATCACATCCTCTTCTCCAAAGGTAGCGTTGCGCTCTGGTTCAATAGTAGAATGATTCCCTTTCCCCCAGTAGTAAGCCATTTTGCCCCAAGTTGCATCTCCATTTGTTAGTATCGTAAATGTTGCAGGCGTGTAGTCATGCACCTCAACCATCAACTTATTAGGAATTTCGTCTTTTGGCATTGTATTCATCAAAGTAAAAGTTTTAGTAGGGTCAGTGGTAGGGCCCTGCACAACCAGCACCCGATAACTGTTCCTGCCGCCGGTAGAACGAACAGCCTTGATGAATGTTTCGTGATAACTATTGAGTATAGCCATCTGCTCAGCATTTTCAACTGCAGGTTCATTCGTACCGGCAAAAATAAGATGTTCGTCAAAATCACGCATGGTTGTAGCAATCTGCTCCCAAAGCGCTTTTAGTCTCGCATTAATTTCCTCTTGCTTTTCCGCATTGACATTATTTTCGAGCCAGCCATTGTCTCCGTGCGTATTCAGCATTACATACATATCATTAGCTACACACCATCCAACAACTTCTTTCACCCGGTTAAGCCATGCCTGGTCAATTTCTGCTTTACTTGGATCACTTAAATGAGTCCAGTTCCAGTTACAAGGAATCCGTACAGTATTGAATCCCATTTGCTTTACAAATTTCACATACGATTCGGTCAGTTTACTATTCTGCCACTCCCCTTCAACTGGTGATTCCATGGTATTGCCAAAATTTATTCCCAAATGCATTTTTGCCGCCAGTTGTAC
>CAMLDJ010000519.1 GCA_946478755.1 uncultured Pedobacter sp.
AGATTAGCTTCCGTGACTGGAGTTCAGACGTGTGCTCTTCCGATCTACCAGCGCTTCTTTTTATCATGGGCACAGGTATGGAGGGGAAATATTTTACCTGAAACCGCAGAGCAGATGATCAAAACAGATACACATTCACCCGGTGAGTTCAGAACCATCGGCGCCCCGGTAAATATGGATGCCTGGTATGAAGCATTTGATGTAAAAGCCGGAGATCAGTTGTATAAGAAGCCAGAGGAAAGGATCAGGCTCTGGTAAGAATTACATGTCCAATTATTAACTGGCCATATACTTTGCCTGGACTTTTTTAGGTAGCTTGGCCAAAACCAAGGCTCTGGAAGCAGCAATACGGCCTTTTAATTCCTGATCGGGCATAACATCGAGTCCGCTTAAGGTTACCCAATGACGTTTGGCCATATGCCCAGCCTGTTGGATTCCTGGCCGTGCTACAAGTCCGTCAAAATCATCAGGATCACATTTAAAAGTAAGATGTCCATCTTCCAATGAGGCAATTACAAAGATCTTTTCTTCAATCATGAAACAAAGGTGTTCCCATTTCATATCTTCAGTAGCCCCGTTTAAATCCAGGCAAAATTCTCTAAACGTTTCAATATCCATACCATTGATTAATGCTTAAAGTTAAGCTTTTTAGTTAAATTTGTTCAGATGAATAGAATTACCTTAACCGCTGATGGTTCAAATACCTTATATAATGAGACCATTGGCGAACATTACCACTCCAAGCACGGTGCCCTCGGGGAAAGTAAACATGTGTTTATTGATGCGGGACTACAGCATGCAGTTGACCGCTTTCCCGACCAAGGAATCAACATCCTGGAAGTTGGCTTTGGTACGGGGTTAAACTTTTTATTGAGCGTTGCCTATTGCGAGAAAAAGCAAATCCCGCTTAAATACACAGCACTTGAGGCTTTCCCCCTGACGATTGAGGAGCTGGAATCAACAGGCTATGACAATTATTCATCGCGCGAAATATGGGAAGGAATGGTTAACAACTATGGCAAGGCATTGCAGCAAGCTGTAAACATCCTGCCTTTGCAACAATTGAGAATTGTTCATACCTATTTACACCGGTACGAAACAGCAGCCCGGTTTGACCTGATCTATTACGATGCGTTCTCTGTGCAGCATCAGCCGGAAATGTGGACGGATGAGGTCATTGCCCATGCTTGTCAGTTCCTGAAACCGGGAGGTATTTTTGTCACCTATGCCATTACCGGCAAACTTAAACGTGCCTTAAAGGCGATAGGATTTACCATTGAGAAGTTACCGGGTGCACCGGGGAAAAGAGAGATGCTCAGGGCGACAAAAATGAATGAAGCTAAGTAGTCATCGCTCTATCAGCCAGCAGGTAAACGGACTGAGCGTCGACCTTTATCTGATAAATATGGATCGATTCTTTTGCTGGCCCAGCTGCTACCCCTCCCGAGCGCACATCAAACTGTGAGCCATGCCAGGGACATTGCACCGTTGAGCATATCATTACCCCCGCAACTAAGGATCCACCCCTATGGGTACATCGATCGTCAAAAGCGGTATACCCGGCTTCGGTCCTGCCAAGGACAATACGCTTCCCATTCACAATGATGAGCTTCATCTGGTTGACCTTTAACTCATCAACCTGTGCCACTAAAATGTACTCATCCCTGGCATCAGTACGTAATTCCTTCGATTTTCCTGCATCAGCGTATCTGATATCTACCCCGATTTGATTTCTGTAAACCAAGGTACCTCCCAGCCATCCGGCAGTCAGCATTAACCCGATTGCAATGGCTTCAGTGAGCAGAATTAACACGGTACGTTCGCCTTCATTCCATTTCAGAAAAAGGGCCACTGTAAACAGAACAGTGACCAGCAGATTCAAAAGGCCATGCTTCGTGGCTCTCGTTTTTGCAGAACTCTGAGGCGGTACGGTGAAATAGTAATCAATTATTCCGGGTACTGCGGCAAGCAAAGCACAAAAAATACCGCCAATATTTAAATAAAATCCTGTTTGCGCAAAAGTTTGTTCTCCGGCTATTGCGGCTAAAATATCAAACACCAATGTTCCGGTGAAAAAGGTAATTGGAAAAGCTACCAAAATCGGATGGATAGGGTGGCTTTTAATACTGGCCTTACTTTTCATAGCTGCTATTTGATTAATGTTACTAAATATCTTTGGAACCATTCGGTCGCAAGGGAAGCGACTTCTTCCAGCTTTCCAGGTTCTTCAAATAAATGGCCTGCGCCAGGTATGATATGTTTTTGTTTTTCGGCCGTCAACACCGCCAAAGCCTGCACATTCGCATCGGCCACCTCTTCATCCAGCCCACCTACAATCAGTAAGGTTGGGGATTTTACCTGCTCAAGAAAGGAACGGCCCACCATGTCAGGCCTTCCTCCCCGGGATACCACAGCGCGGATGATCCCCTTTCCCAAAGTAGCGGCCGCCCTAAGTGCTGCAGCCGCTCCCGTACTTGCCCCAAAATAACCTACAGCCAGATCTGCCCTTTCGGTATCCCATTTTAGCCAGTCTGTGACTTTTATCAATCTGTCCGTTAACAGTTCTATATCAAACCGCGCAGTAGAATCCTCATCTTCCTGTGTGGTCAGCAGATCAAACAATAGCGTAGCAAATCCCGCTTCCTGTAAAACACGCGCAACATATTTGTTTCTGCTGCTGTGTCTACTGCTGCCGCTTCCATGAGCAAAAACAATAATGCCCTTCGCCAGCTCTGGGACATGCAAATCTCCGGTTACCGTTATTTTATCTACAGGAATATCAATCGTCTGTTCCATAAATATTTTCCTCAGGTGGTATAAAAAAATCTCCGGAGTTAAGCAAATCCCCCGGGCTTCAGCACATATTGTTTTTAAACGGATATGATCATTAACAATTCAGATATGGATTGGTTTCTCTCGCCCCACATTGGAAACATTATAACTTTACAAAACAAGGACCATCAGCAAACTCCATTCCTCTAAATTTGTTTGCATAGTACTTACAGCTATTAGCAAAAATTTTCGGACTTAACATAGAAAAGATCAAATGGAGAAAAGAAAACTAGGGAATACAGATTTGTTCGTTCATCCCATCACTTTTGGTGGAAACGTATTTGGCTGGACGATAGATGAACAAAAATCATTCGAAATATTAGATG
>CAMLDJ010000520.1 GCA_946478755.1 uncultured Pedobacter sp.
TGCAAAAAGCTTCTGTCAGAACCATACATATCAGCACTTTGGTGTACACAAATAATTTTCATCTGATTTCTTTGCTAATTGTTCTTAAATGGCAACCAGAAACTCATCCCGTCTGGCCGCTCATTTCTTCTTTATTTTAAAAATCTTACATCCTGGTATTTCATCGCCAGCTTCAAAGAAACAGCTTTGCTGTAAAAATAAGCCAGTACAAGGGCAAGGGGCCTGTCCGATAAAATCTTAGGCCAGGTTCCCTTTAAATTTCTAAACCGGCTCAACATGACATCTGCCGAAGGGTTAGACCATAACACCGTATCATGATCAAACTTTACCGGCAAAACATAGAGCTGCTCTTCAAATTTTGAGAAACTGAGCATAAAACTAGTATCAATGCCATACAGGTTCAGCCGTTCATCAAACTTCATTTGATGAGCAAGAAACACTTTGATGGAAATCACCATCCCACTGGTAATTGCAAGTACATTTTTAGAAGAGATTAGTCCGGTCTTTATCCTTTTCCAGTGCTTGCCTTTAAAATAAATAAAAGAACCCGGGCTGACCAGGCGTTTATTATTCATCACAATGGGTAGGAAAAGAGAAATGTGCGGAAAGTCTTTTATTGCAGCACTTAATTTATCGAAATAATAATCCGGCAATTCACTATCCTGATCCAGTAATAAAGCATAATCATAAGTATTGGAATGCAGCACCTGATTATATAATTTCGACAACCATACATTCTCGGGAGTCGAGATATATTGGAACTTATCAAATGTAGCCGATAGCCGGCTGATCTCCGCCTCTGGACAAGCTGCCGGGCTATTGTCCCAAATCACCAGTTCCAGGTCAAACATAGCTTTGTTTTGCAATAGCAGGCGACTAATCGTAGCAGATGCTGATATCGTCTTTTTATAAAGCACCACTAACACGATGAGTTTCGGCTTGAAAGATAGGGTAGATTTCATGATCGGTTTCATCTTTAGTTATAAATGGCCATCCTTCTGTCAATTAGTTTCGCATGAGCGTTCTCTTCGCCTAATGTGTTACGGGCATTCTCCGTCAGCGCAGCTGCTAAGTCCTCATTGTTTAAGATTCTGGCAATCGACGAGCAAAACTCTTGTGGTGTGTTTCCAATTAAACAATCACGCCCATTTTTGAAACATAAACCCTCCACGCCTACCTCGGTAGAAACAAACGGAATCCCAGCATTAACGGCTTCAATAATTTTCATTCTAATTCCACTGCCAATTCGGATAGGAACGACGAATATGCTATTCGCTAGTTCTGCATTAAGATGCTCAACATATCCCAAAAAGCTTACTCCGCTTAACAACCCTGCATAACCGTCAATGGTCGCCTGATGCCATTTACCGATGATTGACAGCTTTAAATCCGGGTATTCTGATTTTAAGGGTATCCAGCAATTCATCAAGAACCAATCCACCCCTTCTTTATTGGGGAAATGGTCTTCACCGCCCAGGAAAACGAGTTTATTGCCGGATGAAAAACTAACCATTGGCATTTCGGCCTTGATTGGAACCGGAGAGGAAATTAAAACTGGTTTTTTTATGCTTTTTTCTAAAAGGGCCTTATCCACTTCAGAAAGTGTACATATCATGTCATACTGCTCTAAGGCGGACAGCTCAAACTTTTTGTTCTTCCTATATACCCGCTCTAAAAATCCGGATTTGAAGCTAAAAAGTTCGAGTTCTCTTTTTTCTCGCACAAATCTGAGTTCGTGATGAACAAAAATCTTATAGGAACTATTGGGAATATATTTGGCAAAAGAGATCAGCTGATGAAATTCGACCTGTACATATTCGAAATTATCCTCCAATAAGACATCTCTAAAATGATTAATGAATCCTCTTGGAAAGCCAAAGCTTTTCGACCTGAAGAGCGTTGTATTTTCTTTGAGCAATTTGTCCAGACCGGTCTTACAAGCTAAGAAAAAAATACCTTTACCAACTAATCGGTTAAAGAACTCGGAAAAGCGGAAAAAGACATCCCCAAGTCTATCCGAAAGAGATTTTTCCGTGATCAGGTAAGGCTTAAAATATACATTATTCCATAATCCTTTGAGCTCTTCAAGGGCCTTTTGATCTTCTGGTTTCATGGTAAAAACAAGGGTTATCTTAAAACGATGACGCATTTCATCATTGAATTCAAATTGAGCTATTTTTCCACCAGAATTCCGAGGGAATGGCATATAGGGCGTAACAATTAGTATTTTCCTCATAGGTCTCTGTATTTAATTGAAAAAAAAGTTATAAAAAGAAATATGGGTAGAATGGCGGTTGAGAAAGGAGCCCAACCTGTTAGACCATAGATAATGTAAGCGGCAAAGAGCCCGATTAAAGTAAGCGACAAGACCTCATTATGTCCTTCCTTAATCTCTTTTTTTGCTTTAAATATGTTATTAAATAGAAAACTGACCCATAGGAGAAATCCAAGAATTCCAATTTCACATAAGATGATCAAATGAATATTGTGTATGGGATTGACCGAAAAGAAGTCGTCCATTGTAACCTGGCTTACAATGCCCAGGTGTTGTGAAATGTAAGAGAGATGGGCATTTAGCCCCACTCCTATGAATGGAGAAGTTTGAAATATGTTGAACGCCATTAACCAGTGCACCATCCTGTTGTCGTACTGATCCGAAGAGTCACTTTGAAGAAACAGCGAACTTAAGGGAGAATATACAACCAGATATACTAAGACCAACATCGTTGGCACTACGAATTTCAAAATATTGGCCATGGAAAAGATGCTTTTATGGGCATTCTTATCGATGTAATAGCAAATAGACAGCGTAATAATTACTGCTAAGTATGAAGTTCTCGAATAAGTCAGGAAAAGTGTCAGGATGCATATCCCTAAACATATTACGCTCGCCCTCCTTTTGAAATTATAAAGATAGGTAGAAAGAAAAAAAGCGGAAGCGATCACCAT
This sequence comes from uncultured Pedobacter sp., assembly GCA_946478755.1. Next base: position 2,950 of record CAMLDJ010000520.1, read on the forward strand.
AAATAAGGCCAGTCTTCCCGGGTGATTAAAAAAGCCGACTGCCCCGCTTCTGGTATCCAGCCTGGTCGCCCAGATTTCCGCGGATTCATGAAACAGCCTGGTTACCGCAGATATCCCTAAAATAGGAAAACATATAGCCAGGAAAAACTGGGCATAGGCCAGCCACATTAATCCATCGAAAAGACCGTTAACCAC
>CAMLDJ010000521.1 GCA_946478755.1 uncultured Pedobacter sp.
AGTTGTTTGGTCTGATCTCTGTAGATCCGTCCTCATCATTACTTAAGGTGAACCTAGAAACCTGAGATTCCGAAGAATGCTGAACCTGTTGTAATTGCATCTGCTTACGTTTATAAGCAGGCTCATTTTCAAGTTCCTGCAAGCCATTGCTGGTACGTAACTTCATGCTCAGATCTTTCAGCCGGAGAATCCGCTCTTTGGATTTTTTTAACTGATCTTCAATCGACTCGTCGTCTTTATCGTCATCAGCTCCCGCTTCTATAACCTCTTCTTTTTGCGGAACACTATCATTGTTGAATACCACAGCAGGTGTTTCGAATACAAAATCAGTTTCTGCTACCTTGATTTCAAATTCAAATCCGGCATCCTCAGAACTTTCCTCCAATGGAGTTTCTTCTTCAACCAAAGTATGTTTTACCACCACATTAGCTGGCTCTTCAGCATTCCTGTTTTTGTTTGCATTGAACAGATCCCCAAAAAGATCCGACTGCTTGGTTCCTTCTTTAGATTTCATTACCGGTTCATTGGGATAAACCGGGGGTTTAGGCTCAATAAAAGAGTTTACTGGTTCTACCGGCCTAACCAATGGTGCTTCTTCAGGCGTAAGCAGAGAGATCTTTTTTACATTCTTCTTCTCTTCATCCCGTTGTTCCGTAGTTTGGAAACCTGTAGCAATAATGGTAACAGATAATTTATCTTCGAGGCTTTCATCAATACAGTTACCCCAGATCAGGTCGGCAGACAGACCTGCTTTATCCTGAATATAGTCTGTGATAATCGTGACCTCGTCCATAGTTACTTCACGCAGGCCAGAACTTATATTCAACAGGATGTACCTGGCGCCTTCTATTTCATTATCTTTTAACAATGGCGAAGCCAATGCTCCTTCTACAGCATTCAAAGCCCTGTTTTCTCCATCACAAGCAAAGCTACCCATGATAGATACACCGCTATCTTTCATAACGGTACGCACATCTTTAAAATCCACGTTGATGTATCCGGGAACTGTAATGATCTCTGCAATGCCTTTCGCTGCAGTGGTTAAAATGTCATCCGCCTGTGAAAATGCCGAACCCAAGGTAAGGTTACCAAAAATTTCACGCAGCCGGTCGTTAGATATCACCAGATAAGAATCTACATATTTCCTCAGCTCATCCAATCCGTCATTCGCCTGCATCTTACGTCTTTTCCCTTCAAAGGCAAAAGGGGTAGTCACTATCGCGACAGTTAAAATATCCAGCTCCTTGGCCGCTTTTGCAATGATCGGACTGGCACCGGTTCCGGTTCCACCACCCATACCAGCAGTAATAAACAACATTTTTGTTGTGTTGCCAAGCATCTGCTTGATATCGTCTATATTTTCTATAGCCGAATTTTTCCCAACTTCGGGAATAGAGCCTGCACCCATCCCTTCGGTAAGACTGGCACCTAACTGAACCTTATTGGGAATCGGACTAAACTCCAAAGCCTGGGCATCTGTATTACAAATAATAAAGTCTACACCAGTAATTCCCTGACGGTACATATGGTTTACCGCATTACCACCACCGCCACCAACACCAATTACCTTGATGATTGATGACTTATCTTTTAACATTTCGAACTGCATATCTTTATGAATCAGTTATTTAAAAATTCGTTTTACCTGTTCATCTTCTTATGTAATATTAACACTTTTTTAACAGGCGTTTTCCACAACTGTTTATAATGTGGAAAAATCACTTTTTGTGGAAAAATATTACGGTTTTATATAATCTTCGTCACTAACATTCATGTCATCTTTAATAAAATCCTTTGTTTTAGCAAGAAGCTTATCAAAAAGTCCACCACCCGAACGCTTGCTCTTCTCTTTGATGTCTTTCGGCTTTTCTACAAAAACCCCCGGTTGTTTCATCTCCTCAAGCAGCTCTTCCGCTTTCTGGATCCCCTTAATCAGCAAACCAACGCTGGTCGCATACATCGGACTTTTCAGGTCATCATAAATGGTTTTTGGCATGTCCTCATATTTAGACAAATGCTCATTCGGATAACCAACACGGCAATCTAAGCCAGTTACATACTCTACCAATTGGGACAGGTGCTTTAATAAAGCCCCCCCACCTGTGATCACCACGCCACCAATCAGCTTTTTCTCGTAGCCTGAAGATTTGATCTCGTAATACACATGCTCAATAATTTCTTCCATACGGGCCTGGATGACATAAGCAAGGTTCTTAACGGAAATCTCTTTTGGCTCCCTGCCTCTTAAACCGGGAACACAAATGATCTCATTTTCTTTATTCTCTTCAGCAAGCGCCGATCCGAAACGGGTCTTTAACAGTTCCGCCTGGTTTCGCATCACAGAGCAGCCTTCACGGATATCTTCTGTAACGCTGTTACCACCAAATGGTATAACAGCAGTATGGCGGATAATACCTTCATGGAAAATGGCAATATCTGTGGTACCACCACCAATATCAACCAGGGCAATACCGGCTTCCTTTTCTTCGTCGCTCAACACCGATTCTGAAGAAGCCAGTGGCTCTAATATGAGTTCCTGAGTTTGTAACCCGGCATTGGTTACACACCTCATGATATTTTTCACAGCCGTTACCTGACCTGATATGATATGAAAGTTCGCTTCCAGGCGTACCCCGGCCATACCAATCGGATCTTTTACGCCCGGCTCATTATCGATCGTAAATTCCTGGGGCAAAACATGGATGATCTCTTCTCCCGGGGGCATAACCAGTTTAAACATATCATCAATCAATTTATCGATATCTTTTTTCCCTATTTCACTGTTCAGCTCACGCCGGGTCAAAATTCCACGGTGCTGCAAACTCTTGATATGCTGTCCGGCAATACCTACATTCACAACGCGGATTTCAACGTTTGATTGCCCGCTTGCCAATTCAACTGCCTGAGATATCCCCTGTACTGTTTTCTGAATATTGGAAACAACCCCTCGGGTAACACCAGCTGATTCTGCTTTCCCTATCCCTAATACTTCTATTTTTCCATGCTGTGTTCTGCGACCAACGATCACACAGATCTTAGTAGTACCGATGTCTAATCCGACTACTATTGGAGATTGAATGGTAGATTTTTCTTTGCCCATAACTATATCGATTTGTTGAGTTTATTATTATTGTTGT
>CAMLDJ010000522.1 GCA_946478755.1 uncultured Pedobacter sp.
AACCGAACAGATCTTTTACTGCAACATGAGCGAAGACCAGGCTGCTTACTACGAAAAAACGAAATCGGCATACCGGAACGACTTGTTAAACAGTATGGATGATGGTACCTATGCAAAGAAACAGGTACAACTTTTACAGGGCCTTACCGCTTTACGGCAACTGGCCAATCATCCGGTGATGATTGATGACAGCTATACTTCTGATTCCGGCAAATTTGAAAATGTGGTACATACCCTGGACAACGTCCTGAAGGGCGGCCATAAAGTCCTTATTTTCTCCCAGTTCGTAAAGCACCTGGCTATTTTCAGGCAATACCTTAACAAGGAGGAAATTCCTTTTGCCTATCTCGATGGCACCACTAAAAACCGCGGCGAGATCGTAGCAGAATTCCAGCAGAACACCGCATTAAAGGTCTTCTTAATTTCTATAAAGGCCGGAGGCGTTGGCTTAAACCTTACACAGGCCGATTACGTCTTCATCCTGGATCCCTGGTGGAACCCGGCTGTTGAGCAACAGGCAATTGACCGTACGCACAGGATTGGACAGGAAAAGAAAGTATTTATCTATAAGTTTATTGCGAAGGACACGGTAGAAGAAAAGATACTGGCACTTCAGAACCGTAAAAAACGGTTGGCAAGCTCGCTCATTACTACTGAAGAGAGCTTCTTTAAATCACTCAGCAAGGAGGACATCAGTGAACTGCTTAAATAGTATTCAGATGGCTGGCATATTCGTCAACGCTGATCATCCGGGCGCCCAGGCTCATCAGGTGATCATTGGGCAGCTGGCAGTCTATCAGCCTGAATCCTTTGTTCCTGCATAGCCAGATCAAAGCATATTTAGAGGCGTTGCTGACCTTACTAAACATGCTTTCTCCGCAAAAAACCTGGTTAATGTGCACACCATACAGCCCACCAACCAACAACTCATCCTGCCAAATCTCCACACTATGAGCGTAACCCAGTTTATGTAGCTGGATATACGCTTCCTGCATATGCCCGGTTATCCATGTTCCCTGCTGGTCCTTTCTTCCAATTTCAGCACAGTTTTCAATGACTTCCTTAAACGACTGGTCGTAAGTGACACTAAAAGCATTACTGTTCATTAATTTAGACATACTCTTACTCACAACTACATTTTCCGGAAAGATGACACAACGTTCCCGCGGCGCATACCAGCATATAGGATCCTCCTCACTAAACCAGGGAAATATCCCATTTTTGTATGCAAGAACGAGCCGCTCAGGCCGCAGATCTCCACCTATTGCCAATAATCCATCGGGGTCAGCAAATCCCGGATCCGGGAAAACGATTTCATTATCGTCTAACTTAAAAATCATACACAATATTACATACTAAAAACATTTTATATACAGTTTAGTTCTTAAATTCGGCCGGACACCAGCGATATTTAATCGATGCTATTGTTAATCAGTCCGATTGTTTTCGAGTGGAGCATTGCTTCTTCATTGCTGTCGAAGAGACAGGTTTTAATTCCATGTGCATCTTCTACTGCTTTTAATAACATACTGGCCTCCGCTTCCTTTCCCTTACGGATGTTCCTGATGTAAATGGCCGCGACATTTCGCGGATACCTGTTCGCGATGGTCGTATAAATTGAGGGGTCCCGCTGGGAGTTATCGCCTATAAATACGAACTTCTGATTTGGAAAGGCGTCCAGAATGCGCATTACCCGCATCAATTTCCCCTCATGTCCTGTCCTGCCGGTTTTTATCAGATCCTTCCAACGTTTGATCTGGTTCAATAAAAAAGTTCCCTCAGGGAGCTCATTGTACCTAAACGTTTCTACCAGGTAATCGTATAGATTCCATTCGCTGCTCGAAACGTAAAAAAATGGATTGGGCTGCCCGGCCTCCGTATGGGAAAGGGCCAGTAAGCGATAATATCTGGCGGCATCAGCAAATGTTTTTCTGGTTCGGGGGTTTTTGATAAAAAGCTCCCTTAGCCTTCGCCATATTGTGGCAGAATGAGAGATCATGATGGTGTCGTCAATGTCCGATATAAAGGCATACTGGGTGATATGAGGTACATAAACGAGCCCATCATTAACAGCAAGCACAGCGTTGTCTTCCCCTAATGCTTCCACCTTTACGACATGCCAGCCTGCGGCCACATTTGTCTCGGCCTTCCATTCAAATTTAAAAAAGCCATCGTATTCTGTGTGTCCATAAATAATCTGGCCATTAAATTGCAACCTAACATTTATAAATGGATAGGGCTTAAGGATAAACAGCTTTAAAAGATGAATGATATTGACAAAAAAATTATTGCTATACACCTGATTAACCCTGGCCTTAAACCGGAATACATGTCCATATACCACTAAGTTGTGTGTGTGCCCGTACCCATGATATACTTTTACGCTAATAGATTTATTCATTACCAATTAAAACAGACCAGCACAACAGTTGTTTTTGCTATTACAACATGAACCGACATGATTAAAAAAATCATTAAACACACAAGCTATGATTATTTTAATGATCAGGGGCCCCATGTGACAAATGGAAAACATAAATAAACAGATGAAAGAAAATACTTCGAATATAAAACTACTGTTTATTATCAATCCCGGCTCCGGAAGTGGAGAAATAAATTTCCGGGAAATAATCACAGCTTATTTTAGTGATGGTCCGCACAGCTTTCAGCTTCACGAACTGCCAGCAGATTGCTCCATAGCCACACTTCAAGAAGTCATTAAAAATTCGAATGCCGACAGGGTAATTGCTGTCGGTGGCGACGGAACGCTAAAAATGGTCGCCGAGTGCCTGCTAGAAACCGATACCCCAATTGGCGTCATTCCTGCCGGATCAGCAAATGGGATGGCCAAAGAGCTAGGGATCCCACTCGATATTGAGCAGGCCCTTGATGTAGCCGTAAATGGCAGTCCGAAAAAAATTCATGCGGTTATTGTGAATGGTGAATTGTGCATTCACCTGGCAGACATAGGCTTTAATGCCTATATTGTTAAGAAGTTTGATGACCTTCCGCAACGCGGCATGCTGGGTTATGCAAAAGCAGCCTGGAAGGCCTTATGGAGTCACCATAAAATGGAAGTCGAATTTAAGATTCAGGGTGAGGTCATCCGTTCGGAGGCCGCAATGGTAGTTATCG
>CAMLDJ010000523.1 GCA_946478755.1 uncultured Pedobacter sp.
CTGCCCATTCTGTTAGCCTTTACCGGATTACCTGTATATTTTACAGGCAGCCCGCTCAGCACCTGCCGGATGGAAAGGATGGTCTCTATCTGTATGGGATCGGCCAGGGTCCAGTCGTCCGGAAAGCTGTTGCACATTTTAGCATGTACGGAGGCCGTATTCAACTGCCGGCTCAAGTGACAATGGAGCACCGTGATGTCGCTGAAACCGATAATCCATTTGGGCTGCTCTTTAAATTTTTTAAAATTCAGCTGATCGATAATCCGTATGGCACCATATCCACCCCTTGCACACATAATGGCCTTTATGTTGGGGTCATCAAGCATTTGCTGAAGATCTGAGGCGCGTTGTGCATCGGTACCACCCATACTGTAGTCCCTTTTGCCAATGCTGGTACCTTCCTTTGTTTTAAATCCCCAGCTTTCCATTACCTGTACGGCAGGCCGGATCTGCTCTGCTGTAATGTAACCGGCCGGACTCGTGATCCCGATTGTATCGCCTGGTTTTAAATACGGGGGTATTCTGACTTCTTTGACGGTCACCGGAAAACTGCCCCATGCGTTAAGCGTGGTCAGTGCCGGGCCGGCAATCGCAAGCGAAGAAAGAAAGTGTTTCCGGTTCATAATTTTCCTGTTTTACTCAATCGTTTTCGTAATTTTTTAGGTATAGATCATCTTTTTTGGAACAGTTTTACCTTAAGAAAAGGTATATTTAGCTAAACTTAGGCTGTTATGACATTCGCTTTTTTGCTTTAGGCAGCTAATTATGACCAAATATAATGAATAAATACCTGATCATTGGCTGTTGCCTTTTGAGCATGCAGCTAAACGCACAGACTAAAAAAGTAAGTTTTCTTAAACAGGGGGAACAGCAGAAAGTTGATGTTTTGATAGATGGGAAACCCTTTACCAGCTTCATTTATCCGGATAACCTGGAAAAACCAGTCTTGTATCCTTTAAAAACAGCCAGTGGCCTTACGGTTACCAGGGGTTTTCCGCTGGATAGACGGGCTAATGAACGTACCGATCACCCTCATCATGTTGGTCTCTGGTTTAACTATGAGAGTGTTAACGGGCTCGATTTCTGGAACAACTCCTACAATATTCCGGCAGATAAGAAATCGAAGTACGGATGGATCAGAAATGTAAAGGTCGTCAGTGTAAAAGATGGTAACGCTAAAGGTACCTTAAACTACACAGCAAACTGGGAGAAGCAGGATAAAACCGTTTTATTAAAAGAGGCAACCTCTTTTATTTTTAGTGGCACTGACGACAGCCGGACGATCGACCGCATCACTACGCTGACTGCACAAAAGGATACCGTTTATTTCAAGGATGTAAAGGATGGCATGCTGGGGATCAGGGTAACCAAAGAACTGGAACTACCATCTGACAAGGAAGAATCCTATACGGATAACCAGGGCATTGTAACGAAAATAGCGCCGACAAAAAATGGCGCCAACGGCGATTACCTAACCAGTGCGGGGAAAAAAGGGAATGATGCCTGGGGTACGCGTGGCAACTGGTGTCTGTTGTTCGGGCAAAAGGATCAGCAACCGGTTTCAATAGCAGTGATTGATCATCCGAAAAACCCGGGCTACCCTACCTATTGGCACGCCAGGGATTATGGCTTGTTTGCTGCTAATCCATTGGGACAGGCTGTTTTCAGCAATGGCAAAGAACACATGAACCTGACTTTAAAGCCCGGAGAGGCGGTAACCTTCCGGTACAGAGTGATTATCGGTTCCGGTAAAAAGCAAACGGCTGAAGCCCTGAACAAACAGGCGGCCGACTTTAGTAAATAAATCGATTTAATACATACATAATTAACCAAGAACTAATAAACACAAATGAAGATCACACGATTATTAATTTTAACAGGTTTAATGCTGGGGATGTCCCTGACGAATGCAGAGGCACAACAGGGGAAATGGCAAAACCTATTTAATGGAAAGGACCTGAAGGGTTGGAAACGGCTGAATGGAAAAGCCAAATACGAAGTTGTAAACGGAGAAATTGTTGGGACAACTGTCGCGAACACGCCCAACTCTTTCTTGACCACGGAAAAAAATTATGGCGACTTTATTCTTGAAGTCGAATTGCTGGTTGACAATGCAATGAATTCTGGGATACAGTTCAGAAGTGAAAGCAAAGCGGATTATATGAATGGAAGAGTTCATGGCTATCAGGCAGAGGTTGATCCGTCGGACAGGGCTTACAGTGGTGGTATATATGATGAGGCACGCCGTGGCTGGCTGTACCCTATGGATCTTAACCTAAAAGGGAAAACTGCCTTTAAAAAGGGGGAATGGAATAAATATCGTATTGAGTGCATTGGCAACTCGATCAGGACCTGGGTAAACGGCGTACCTACGGCAAGTTTAGTTGACGACCTCACTCCTTCCGGATTTATTGCTCTGCAGGTGCATGCCATTGGTAAAAATGACGAACCGGGAAAACAGATCAGGTGGAGAAATATCCGGATTCAGACAGAAGGATTAAAGCCGTCTGCTGCAAACGATATTTATGTCGTGAACATGATTCCTAATCATTTATCTGCTGCGGAAAAAGCAAATGGATATAGCCTGTTATGGGATGGGAAAACAACAAAAGGTTGGAAAGGAGCCTACAAAAAAGGCTTTCCCGAGAAAGGATGGGAGATTAAAGATGGTGAGCTAAGCGTATCGAAATCTAACGGAGCAGAATCTACCAATGGTGGCGACATTGTGACGGAGAAAGAGTATGGTGCGTTTGCGCTGAAGTTTGATTTTAAGCTTACTGAGGGTGCCAATAGCGGAGTTAAATATTTTGTAACGCTCACCGAAGGTAACAAAGGCTCTGCTATAGGGCCGGAATATCAGATCCTTGACGATGTGAGGCATCCGGATGCGAAACTGGGTAAGAACGGCAACCGTACTCTTGGGTCATTGTACGACCTGATCACCAGCAAAAAGATCCCGAATGCACAAAGAAAAATCGGCGAATGGAATAAGGGCCTGATCCTGGTTCATCCGGATAATAAAATAGAATATTATCTGAACGGGTTTAAGATCCTGGAATATGTAAGGGGATCGGCCGAGTTTAAGGCTTTGGTTGCCGACAGTAAATATAAAGGCTGGAAAGATTTCGGTATGG
>CAMLDJ010000524.1 GCA_946478755.1 uncultured Pedobacter sp.
AAAGCTGAATTTCGCCCTGTGGATTTTTTATAAAAACAGGAAAAACGAAACCGGTTACGATGCAATATGGTTAAGCTTTTCCGGATCAACTACCGAAAAGATATTGCTGATGGTTGAACTCCTGGTGTCTATTTCGAAGATCTGGCAATTGACAAGTGTTCCTTTATCATAGAAAAGCAGGGCAGGCTGGTGATTAGCGGTCTGTAACTTAATGGTATATTCATGCTGGTATTGTTTATACAGGTATAACAGCAGATCTATAACCGATGGGACACCCGTAGTTTGTTCGCTGACAACCTTTATCTTTGCACCACCATCTGCTTTTAAGGAGATTTCTTTAGATAGTAAATTCGCCAGTGCCTTAACGTCCCCGTTTTTTATATAAAGAATATACTCCTGTAAATAGGCAGAGGTAGCATCAGAGGCAGTTTTAAAAAACTGATTGCCCATCTTTAATTCAGATTTCCCCCTGCTCAGTAATTTCCGTGAATGTGCGGTGCTAATGGATAAAGTTTCTGCAATTTCCTCGTGCGAATAATCAAATGCTTCTTTTAAAATAAATACCGCCCGCTCTTTCGGATTTAAATATTCCAATAAGACAAGTAGAGAATAGGATGCGATCTCCTTTCTTTTAATATCTCTGTCCGCTTCTTCTGTAGCAATCGGATCGGGCAACCACATCCCCTGTTGCCTGATCCTTTTATTTCTTTTTTTAAGATTGATGGATCGGTTGACGACACTTTTGATCAAATAAGCCCGTTCATTTACAAGATCCGTTTTGCCTCCGGACATGTATTTTATCATCACATCCTGGATCACGTCGTAAGCATCATCAGATGAGCCTAATATGTTATAAGCGTATGGGAACAGTTTTTTTTGATAATCAGGTTGGTCTAAGGCATTCATCTTTTCCAGTTAAACCTCTTACAAGGCGGCTACTTTACAAAGTTCAAGTTTTTTACGGATCTATGATCTGCAAATTTAATCATATGTCTTATTAACAACTACGGCTGTTAAAACGTGACAGCATCATAAAATTTAGAGATAAACAGATTTTTGCTATTTTTGTGGAAATTATTGAAACCACATCGTTAATGTAAGATTTAATTTCTTTTTCCTGAAAAATAGACAGAACGGATGATCCGTTCATTTGATTATTCAAGCTTAAAAAAGATGTTATGCTTATTCTGCAAGGTGTTAGCTATAAACACCAGAATGGAGATTTGCTATTTGATCATATAAATCTCAAAATCAATAAACAAGATAAAATTGCGTTAGTCGGTAATAATGGAGCAGGAAAATCAACACTGTTCAGCATCTTAACCGGCAGCTTATTGCCAACATCCGGCTTATTCCAAACTGAAACGAAGCCTTATGCCGTGCCACAGCATTTTGGTCAGTACGATGAACTGACTATCGCTGAAGCGCTTCAAATTGATGATAAAATAAAGGCACTATATGAAATTCTTGATGGTCATGTAACGGACCTGAACCTTGCATCGCTGGATGATGACTGGGCAATTGAAGAACGCTGTGCTGCAGCGCTAAGGCATTGGGGAATTGATGGATTGGATTTAAGTGTTAAAATGAAAAATCTGAGTGGGGGACAAAAAACAAAGGTTTTTCTGGCAGGGATCTCCGTCCATCAGCCGGAAGTCGTTTTATTGGACGAGCCCAGTAACCATTTGGATCTAGCTGGGAGAAAAGTCCTTTATGATTACATCGCAACTACTTTAAATACTTTAGTCGTCATCAGCCACGACAGGACTTTATTGAACTTGCCCGATATGGTCTGTGAACTTCATAAAAGCGGTATAAAGGTTTATGGGGGCAATTATGCGTATTACCTGCAACAGAAAGAAATTGAACAGGAGGTGCTGAACCAGGATCTAAAAGGTCAGGAGAAGGCACTTCGTAAGGCGAAGACCGTAGAAAAAGCATCGCTGGAACGTCAGCATAAATTAGATGCCAGGGGAAAGAAAAAGCAGGAAAAGGCTGGTGTTTCCAGGATTTCTATGAATACGCTAAGAAATAATGCGGAGAAGAGTACCTCAAGAATGAAAGAGGTACATGCCGGAAAAATAAATGAGCTCTCGGAGGGGTTGACACAGTTACGTAAAGAACTACCTGGTACAGAAAAGATGAAGATCGGGTTCGACAATTCCAGGTTCCATCCGGGTAAGGTGTTGGTCACTGCAGAAGATATCAATTTTGGATACCATACTCAACAGCTTTGGGAAAAACCTCTAAGCTTTCGAATTGCTGTTGCTGAACGGATTGCACTTAAAGGAGCAAATGGCTCAGGTAAAACAACATTAATAAAACTGATTTTAGGGCAACTGGTACCGCAGACCGGGATCCTTATAAGGGCCGCAGCTATAAACACCATTTATATTGACCAGGATTATTCATTAATCGACAACACAATCAGTATTTACGAGCAAGCCCAACGTGCCAACTCGGGCGCATTGCAGGAACACGAAATAAAGATCCGGTTGAACAGGTTCCTCTTTACCAGGGCATCCTGGGACAAACCCTGCAGTGCGCTTAGTGGTGGAGAAAAAATGAGACTGCTGCTTTGTTGTCTGACGATAAGTGTGCTGACTCCAGACATCATCATACTGGACGAACCCACGAATAACCTGGATATCCAAAATATTGAAATGCTGACAACTGCGCTTCAGGAATACCAGGGGACACTTTTAGTGGTTTCTCACGATGAATACTTTTTAAAACAGATCCATATAGACCGGGTGCTTTAAGCACCAATTGTGCCAGTTTTATCTGAGTGGATTTTTTTTACGCGATAATTCCGGGAAGTAGCATGAATTCAGCCTCGCAAGGGCAATAAAGCCGGATATTAACAAAGTATTAAATTATCGACGGTTGATTTTACCGGAGTTTGGTACAGGAATTGTAAGCTATGGTTACCTATTTAAAAATATCTACTTATGGAAAACATCACTTTAAGCAACGAGATTTGCAGCCACCGGTCTTGTCTGGAAAATTTTGCACTGAAATTTACTAATGATATCGAAGATGCCAATGATTTGGTACAGGATACCATTATTAAAGCAATCCGCTATCACAATTTGTACAAACAGGG
>CAMLDJ010000525.1 GCA_946478755.1 uncultured Pedobacter sp.
GGTGCAAACAGGGTCTAAACAGGGTGATAACAGGGTCATTTATATAGTTTATACCGGGTTTCTATATCGTTATTAACGGGTGTTTTCTTAGTTAAAGTCGGTACCAGTTCCAACACGGATCTTATACTTCCTAAACAACAAGATGGACAGAATGAAAAATGGGACAATATAAAAATGTGAGGTTATTCGTTTTTATCTCAGGTATTCCTATATAGTAGCAAAAAAAATATTTTTTTTAGTTAACATTGGGTTACCATTCACGTATAAAGGTATTAATTGGTGAGTAATAAGTTAAGCAGTTCAGTTCCAACAGATAGGGAGGTTGTTTTAGGTGTCTTAAATAACTCAGAAGAAGCGCTGAATAAGTTGTACACAGGATATTTTCCGATGGTTTTACAGTTTATTCTAAATAATAACGGTGATCAGGATGATGCTAAAGATGTGTTTCAGGAGGGGATTATCGTTTTATACAATAAGATCAAGAGCGGTGATTTTGAGTTGAGCAGTAAACTAAAGACCTATATATACTCAGTTTGCAGACGAATTTGGTTAAAGAAGCTTGCTCAACAGAGCAAAAAATCAAATAACATTTCAGACTTTGAAGATATAGTAGCTGTCGAAGTGGATGTGGAGCAACATGAAGAAAAAGACCAGCAGTTTGAAAAAATGCAGTCCGCCTTGCTTCATCTGGGTGAACCCTGTAAAACTATTATTCAGGATTTTTACATAAATAACCTTTCTATGCAGGATATCTGTGAAAAATTTGGCTATACGAATACAGATAATGCCAAAACGCAGAAATACAAATGCCTTCAAAGGTTAAAGAAATTATTTTTTCAATCTTAATATGGATATGAGGAACGAGTTAGAGTTAGAGGGTATAATTGAAGATTACTTGAATGGTAAACTTAATGAGGCAGAAGCAAAGGCCTTTGAAGAATTGCGTCTGAATGATCCAGTTGTTGATCATAAGGTCGTGACGCATAAAGTTTTTTTGGACTCCATAAATGCTTATGCAGCTGTTTCCAATCTGAAACATAAAATGGATCAGGTGCATGCACAAATTGACGTGGCCACTTTAAGCAAAAAGCTTGGGCCACATCCATCATTTATTGTCAATATATGGCGTAAAAATAAAGCAGCAATTGCTGTCGCAGCCTCATTTATCCTGCTCACAATCGTTTCGCTTTATTCTATACAGCAAACTACCCAGCAAAGTGGAAGTGTTGAATTGGTGAGCAGGGAGCTGGCGAGAATTAAGAATTCTCAAAGTAACCTGATCAGAAAAATAAACTCCACCAACGTCACCAAAAACCTAAAGCCGGCTAATTTCGGTGGTACCGGTTTTGCCTTGACGGCTAACGGGTATATTTTAACCAACTTACATGTGGTGGACGGAGCGGATTCTGTATATGTACAGGACAGCAAAGGAAATTCCTTTAAAGCAGTTGTAAAACGCAAAGACTCTCAGTATGATCTGGCCATCCTTAAAATTGTAGATGATTCCTTTAATAGCTTATCAAACCTGCCTTACAAATTAAAGCAAAACGTGATCGGCATGGGAGAATCGGTATATACACTTGGATTTCCAAAGGATGATGCCGTTTATGGCCAGGGTTATGTGAGTTCTAAAACCGGTTACAATGGGGATACGACTCAATACCAGGTATCCATTCCGGTAAATCCCGGAAACAGCGGTGGACCGCTACTGGACCATGAAGGAAATATTATTGGTGTGATCAGTGCCAAGCAGAACCAGGTTGACGGTGCGACCTTTGCAGTGAAGTCAAAATATATTCAGGAAGCGTTAAATTCTATTCCTGATGATTCATTGGGCAGGAAAGTGGTCTTTAGCAAAAGAAATTCACTACAAGGTCTCAGTAAACCTAAGCAGGTAGATAAAATAAAGGATTATGTATTTATGATCAAGGTATATAAATAATCTTCCTCGAAAACAATGAAACCCCGAAACTTATTTATTAGTTTCGGGGTTTATTGTTATAAACCTTTTTTCATATGGATTTTGGAAAAGTACAGGGAAACGAACTTGCTGCCATTGATTTTACCTTGCCTGAGGATGGAAAACAAACGGGCCTGACTTTTAATGGTCTTCAGCGCGCAAAGAACGCAGCGTTTTATATAGGCTGCGCCAAATGGGGCCGGAAGGAGTGGGTGAACATGATCTATCCACCTAAAACTAAGGAGGCTGATTTTTTAGATGAATACGTAAAACATTTTAATTCAATTGAATTAAACGCAGTTTTTTACAGTATACCCAATGCTGAACTGATCAGGAAGTGGCGAATTAAAGCAGAAGAACACGCAAATAGCAAGTTTGTTTTTTGTCCAAAATTTTCAAGAACGATCAGCCATATCAAGAGATTGAAGGACGCAGAAGTTCCTACCGATCTATACCTTTCCAGTATCTATGAATTTGGTAAATATTTAGGCCCCTGCTTCTTACAGCTTGGGGATAATTTTGGTCCGAAGAACTTTGAGGTGCTGGAGAACTATCTCAGATTGCTTCCGGCAGATCTGGAAGTTTTTGTGGAAGTACGACATGAAGAATGGTTTTCTAATCCGGCTGCACGTTCCCAGTTGTTTGAAATGCTGGCCAGGCTAAAGAAAGGTGCCGTGATCACCGATGCCAGTGGCCGGAGAGATTGCGTGCATATGGAGCTGACTATTCCTGAAATATTTGTCCGTTTTGTAGGTAATGGACAGGAGCACAAAGCTTCTGATTTTGCCAGAATAGATGCCTGGGTAGCCCGTATTAAAACCTGGCTGGATAAAGGCTTAACTAAGGTTTACTTTTTTCTGCATCAGCATGATGAAAAAGATACACCCATATTGGCAAATTATACAATTGAACAGTTTAACACACATTTAGGCGCTAAGGTCGCCCCAATTAATTTTTTGGATGACGCTAAAGAAATTACAAAACAAAGAGAATTATTTTAGATAGTATACTTAATTTGTAGACAATTATTATTTACCTTGTAAACGTATTACATTACACTTAAAATATAAAATTATGAGTTTAAGAATAGGGGACACAGCGCCCAATTTTAAAGCACAAACTTCTATCGG
>CAMLDJ010000526.1 GCA_946478755.1 uncultured Pedobacter sp.
ACACGACGCTCTTCCGATCTGAAAAGCCAAGTAACACAGACAGGTTTAATGTTTTTTTATACCAGTAGTCTTTTCCCGACAGGTGTAGGCAAAACAGGAACCAGCTTACGGGCAAAGTAGTAATGCCGAAGTATTCAATGTTGATAAAAAAACGCATCTGGCTGATGGTGCTGCTGGCCAGTTCAAAGCCGTAGCCCAGGGACCAGATGGCATTCGATACCATCATAAATCCAAACAGCCGTACAGCTTCACCCTTTTTCCTAAACAGGTTGTAAGAAAAAATCAGGGTAATTGTGCCACAAAGAATTAGCGCAATGGCGTACGAATTAAATGTAAAATCCATTTAAATTGATGATTAACGGCGCGGAAATTGTATGAAGCATTGTACAAGATGAAATATAAAACTACGTAATTTACTTTTCAATTGAAAACATTCATAATTTTACCTAGACAATTTAACTAATTTAACATTAAATTTAATCCAGCCATGAAAAAGATAATTTTATCCGCATTGCTCATTTCTCTGAATCTGGCCGCATTCAGCCAGGTATTGCCAAGTTTCCAGATGGGATTGAAGGCAGGAGCTAATCTTTCTAAATTAAGCACAGATAATACTTTTAGCAGTGATAACAGAGCTGGCTATTACGCAGGTCTGTGGACGCGCTTTGGAGCTGCAGGAATACATTTGCAGCCGGAGCTTTATCTTAGTGGTAAGAATACCACCTTGCAGGATGGTGCAGGACAAGAGAACAAGGTCAGGTTTACCAGTCTGGATGTACCGGTTCTGGTGGGAACAAAGTTTGGCGCAGCAGGTGTTGGTCTGCGCTTAAATACCGGTCCTGTAGTTTCTTTTGTGCTGAGTGATGACCAGTCATTCGGTGATGCCGCGGGCAGTGTTTTTAGAGGAGACTTTAAAGGACAGAACTTTGCCTGGCAGTTCGGTGCAGGTTTGGACGTTGGTAACCTTGGGGTGGATTTAAGGTATGAAACCGGGCTTTCAAAAATCGGGAAAGATGGCTATGATGACACAAAACTGGGTCTGTTCACCTTTGGACTGGCTTACAGATTGTTTTAGCAAGTAAAAGTTTTCCACATTTTGTGTGAAAGGGCGTACAGTTAATCCTACGCCCTTTTTTTTGGCGCTAAAATTGATCTAGAATTTCTCCCTAACTTAATTCGATATGCTATGAATATTAAAGAGTTGCTTTTAAACGGAAAGAGCTTTGCGGAGCTTCTTAAACAGTTCTCTATTGATGTGTCAGATGTCAGAATTCAGGACGAAGACATGATCCTTACTGATCAGAATTTAACACACCAGGAGGTTGTAAAGGAGAGTATTTGTATTGAAGGAAAAAATAAGGACGGCATCATCAACTTCTTTGGGACCTTACATTACAACCTTTTAAACAAACTGGCTGTATTTGAAATGCAGGGATTTGAGCAGGTTGCTGCACATTAATTTCCGGTGTCTTTAACTACTTCTTTGATTTCATAATTAAATGTTCCTTTAATGGGGCGTATGGGCGTTTCTTTGGCATCACTCAGGATTTTTACGTAGCAGGCGCCGAAATAAAATATGAAAGAAGAGTAAAAAACAAAAAGCATGATCAGTACGATCGATCCTGAAGTTCCATAAATATTTCCTATTCCGCTTAAAGGGAGCAGAATCCGCAATATATATTTACCGATTGTAAATAATACTGCGGTAAGCAAGCCTCCCTTGAGCGCAGCGCTCCAGGTGGGCCGGCCATTGGTGAGGAAGCGGAATAAAACAGTGAACCAGGTCATAACGATGGCAATGAAGAGCAATTCGTTCAGTATGGATAAAAAGAATTTACCGAAGGTAGGAGCGGCTGTATTGATATAGCCGCCTATAACGGCCTGAATACTGTCTGTTAAGAAACCAAGCAGGAACAATATACCGGCCAGCAAAATGATGATCATCGACCTGGCCCTTAATCTCATGGTAAACATGAGGCCTACATGTTCCTTTTTTCCAATGGACCAGATCTGGTCCATGGAATTTTTAATCACATTAAATAGTGTTGTTGCGACGAACAGAAAAAACACGAAACTAATTAGCGTAGCGTACCATTTATGGTCGATCCCCCGGATATTTCTGAGTGTTTGTCTGATCTGACCCGTACTGTCATCGTCTAAGATGTTGGCAAGGCGTTCAAATAACCGCGTAGCCAGGATTTTCCTGTCCATAAAAAAGCCGAACAGGCGGATGAGAATCAGGAGAATAGGGGGGAGTGCAAAATTTGTAAAGAAGGCTGTAGCACCTGCCAATCTCAGGGGGTCGTTCTTTTGGAATAACCTGAAAGCGGCGCTAAGCCTGGTGAAGAACAGCCATGTTTTATTTAAGATGTTGATTTCCATTCCCAAGTGTTGCCTTAAAGCCCGAAAATAACTATTTTTTTTAAATCATTGCGCGGTTAATCCATAAAAAAGAGGACATCCTTACAGAATGCCCTCTCCGTTTTTAAATGAACAAGCCGTTTATAAGTTTCCTCTCAGTTCCTGTTCGCGTTCTAAGGATTCAAATAAGGCTTTAAAGTTTCCTGCGCCGAAAGACTGCGCCCCTTTACGCTGGATGATCTCGAAGAATAAAGTCGGTCGGTCTTCCACTGGTTTTGTAAAAATCTGTAGCAGATAACCTTCTTCATCACAATCCACCAGGATACCCAATTCCTTAAGCTGTGCAATTTCCTCATCTATTGCCCCAACGCGGTCCGGCATCATATTGTAGTAGGCTTCAGGGGGTGCACTTAAAAACTCAACCCCTCGAGCTTTTAATTCCCTTACTGTAGTCAAAATGTCTTTTGTAGCTACAGCAATGTGTTGCACCCCTTCGCCTTCGTAAAATTCCAGATATTCTTCAATCTGCGACTTCTTTTTCCCTTCTGCAGGTTCATTGATCGGAAACTTCGAGAAGCCATTTCCATTGCTCATCACCTTGCTCATCAGGGCAGAATACTCTGTATTGATCTGCTTGTCATCAAAAGAAAGGATATTTACAAAACCCATGACTTCCTCATACCATTTCACCGTTTCGTTCATCCTGTTCCAGCC
>CAMLDJ010000527.1 GCA_946478755.1 uncultured Pedobacter sp.
AAAATCAACATTTATATCAACGTATTAAAAGGATTACAGACATGAAAACGAATTACATGAATGCCAGGCAACAGATCTTCGCGATCACCCTGGCAGTAGGCACAGTGCTTTCATTAACTTGGGTTAAGCCATTGAAAGCAGAAAAAATAAGCCAGAAACTGAATCAGCAGAAGCATATAGAAGTTGCAGGCATTAACATTCAAATGGCACCCCTGCCCCCTAAGGCACCAAAACCTAAAGCGCCTAAACCAGTGGCTGGGCCTAAAGGTCCCGCAGCTATTCTGCCTAAACCTCCAAATAAGCCGGAAGTTCCGGCTGCCCCTGCCCCCCCATCACACCTGTCTCTACAGAACGGCGTTTGTCAGGATACCACAAAAAAGAAGTTAAAGTATACCATTATTACCATTGATGAAAAGGGAAATAAAAAAGAATACCACTCTGTTAAGGAGATGCCTGAAAGCGTTAGAAAAGAGGTTATAAATGAAACCTTCAATCACAACATGAACTTCAACATGGATCTCAACATGGATCTCAATATGGACACGCTTATCAACAGCAGCACTGCATTTTTGAGATCTCCGGAATGGAAGAAGTCGATGGCCGATATACAGGCCAATGCGTTAAATGTAAAGCAATATTTCAGTTCAGCCGCATGGAAAAAACAACAGGATGAAATTCGCAGGAATGCGGAAAACATCAAGAAATATTTCAACTCTGCGGCATGGAAGAAGCAACAAGAGCAAATCCGAAAAAGTGCAGAAGAGATCAGCAAGCAGGTAAACAGTAAAGAGTTTAAGCAGCAAATGGAAGAAATAAAAAGAAAAGTCAAAGAAAAAGAAGCAGAAGATAAAAGGCCATAACATAACGCACAAATGACCATCTGGGCAGGAGAAAATTCTTCTGCCTTTTTTTTTGTGTTGTTCATCAGCAAGTTTTCCTAATTTAGCAGCACAATATGCTACAAAAACTTTCCATCCGTAACTATGCTTTAATAGACAGTGTTGAGCTGGAACTTGATAAGGGTTTAAACATCATCACTGGTGAAACCGGTGCCGGCAAATCAATCATGCTTGGCGCTTTATCGCTGATCCTGGGTCAACGTGCCGAAACGAGGTATTTTTTTAACCAGGATAAAAAATGCATAATAGAAGGCTGGTTTTTATTGGCCGACGAACAGCTGCGAAGCTTATTTGAAGAAAATGACCTGGATTTTTATAAAGAAAGTACTTTAAGAAGAGAGATTTCGACAGACGGAAAATCAAGAGCTTTTATCAATGACACACCAGTAACCCTAGGGGTAATGAAACAAATCGGCGAGCGGTTGATTGACATTCACGCTCAACACGCTACCCTTGAAGTTAACGATCCGGCATTTCAGTTATCCGTCGTGGATACCCTTGCGGGTCACCCGCAATTACTAACTGCCTATCGCAATAAGTTTAAACAGTATAAGCAACAGCAGCAACTGCTAACTGACCTGCAGACAAAAGCGGCTGAAGCCAGGAACAAGCAGGATTATGAGCAGTTTCTCTTTAATGAGCTGGAAAATGCGAACCTACAGACCGATGAACAGGAAAAACTGGAAACAGAACTACAGATGCTCAACAATGCGGAGCACATTAAAAGAGGTCTGCTAACCAGTTACAACCTGCTTAGCGAAGAAGATACCGCTGTCCTTCCGATTTTAAAAGAAGTAATTGGCCAGATTCAAAACATAGAAAAGTTTAATGCGGATTATAACGAATTAAATGAGCGCCTGCGTTCGGTATTGATAGAATTGAAAGATATCTCCATAGAATTAGCAGGACTGGAAGACCATATCGTTTTTAATCCATCGAGGATTGAAGAAATAAATTTACGTCTCGACCTTATTTATGGCTTGCAACAGAAACACAGAGTAAGCACTATTGAAGCGCTTCTGAATATCCAGGCTCAGTTGTCTGACAACCTTGCCAACCTGATTAGCGGTGATGAAGAGATAGCCCGGCTAGTAAGAAACTTAGAACTTATGCAGGCCGAATTGGAAGATATGGCTTTGGATCTGGCCAAGAACCGCAGTAAAGCCATCCTAACGGCAGAGATCAGTACAGGAGAAATCCTGCAACAGGTAGGAATGCCTAATGCAAAGATAAAGATCGAACAAACACGGGCCGCTGAATTAAACAAAGATGGAAAAGATCTGATCAGTTTATTATTTACAGCCAACAGTGGTCAGCCTCCAGCTCCGGTGGGTAAAGTAGCCTCCGGTGGCGAACTTTCGAGACTGATGTTGGCTATTAAATCGATCATGGCCAGACATACCTCCCTGCCTACATTGATATTTGATGAGATTGATACTGGAATCTCTGGCGAAACCGCGTTGCGTGTTGGAGATGTCATTGCTGAGCTGCAAGGAAACATGCAGGTAATCTGTATCACACATCTTCCGCAGATCGCCGCCAGAGGTGATGCCCATTATTTCGTTTATAAAAATGAGCAAAGCGAGCGCACCACAACCGGTATACGCAGGCTGAACAATTCCGATCGGATCGAAGCCATTGCTGAAATGCTGAGTGGTAAAACACCAGGTGCTTCGGCCCTGGAGAATGCGAGAGAACTGCTGGGCTATAAAAACTAAATGCAGCATTCTGCAAAGGAAAAAATCAGTAACTTCGGCCTGTTTTTAAAACAGAAATACTATGTATAACTTATTAAAAGGTAAACGCGGCATCATCACCGGCGCATTAGATCAAAATTCCATTGCCTGGAAAGTCGCTGAAAAAGCCCATGAAGAAGGCGCATCATTTGTATTGACTAATGCCCCTATTGCAATGCGTATGGGAGAGATCAATGCGCTGGCTGAAAAAACAGGATCACAAATTGTTCCTGCAGATGCAACCAATGTTGATGAGCTGACTAACCTGTTTACCCAATCACAGGAAATTTTAGGTGGCAAAATAGATTTTATACTGCATTCCATAGGCATGAGTGTGAACATCCGAAAAAAAATTCCGTATACAGAATCAAACTATGATTACTTTATGAAAGGAATTGATGTCTCTGCAATGTCCTTCCATAAAATGCTGGC
>CAMLDJ010000528.1 GCA_946478755.1 uncultured Pedobacter sp.
TGTAATTTAAGTATTGAAATGGGTGCACGTGGCGGTATGATTGCTCCGGATGAAACCACCATTAATTACGTTAAAGGCCGTGAGTTTAGCCCGAAAGGTGAAGCGTGGGACAAAGCACTGGCCTATTACAAAACCTTAAAAACGGATGCTGATGCTGTATTTGATAAGGAATTAACTTTTGATGGTGCTTCCATCGAGCCAATGATCACTTATGGCACCAACCCTGGAATGGGTATGGGCATCTCCCAGGATATTCCTGATGCTGCGCATGCTGAAGGTGGTGCGGAGACCTACGCAAAGTCACTGAACTATATGGGCTTCTCTGAAGGAGACCACATGATTGGCAAGAAAGTAGATTTCGTTTTTGTTGGTAGCTGTACCAATGGCCGTATCGAAGATTTCAGGGCGTTTACTTCTATCGTAAAAGGCAAGCACAAAGCGGATGATGTTACCGTTTGGCTGGTTCCCGGTTCTCATATTGTAGAAGCCCAGATCAAAGAGGAAGGCTTACTGGACATTTTAACTGAAGCAGGCTTTACTTTGCGCCAGCCAGGTTGTTCTGCTTGCTTAGCGATGAACGACGACAAGATTCCGGCGGGAAAATATGCAGTGAGTACCTCGAACAGAAACTTTGAAGGCAGACAAGGCCCGGGTTCAAGAACCATGCTGGCCAGTCCGCTGGTTGCCGCAGCTGCAGCGATTACCGGTGTAGTTACTGACCCAAGAACGTTAATGGAAAACGTTGAAGAGAATGTTAATGAACTTGTCTAACACAAATTAAAGATTAAAATGGCTTACGATAAATTTAATACCTTAAGAAGCACAGCGGTCCCGCTTCCTATTGAAAATGTAGATACCGACCAATTGATCCCCGCCCGCTTTTTGAAAGCGACAGAACGTGTAGGATTTGGTGATAACCTTTTCCGCGATTGGAGGTACAATGGCGACAATACACCAAAGGCAGATTTCGTATTGAACAATCCTGTTTATAGTGGAAAAATACTGGTTGGTGGTAAGAACTTCGGTTCAGGATCTTCAAGGGAACATGCTGCATGGGCTGTTTATGATTATGGATTCAGATGTGTAGTATCAAGCTTCTTTGCTGATATTTTCAGGAACAACTGTTTGAACATCGGTGTACTGCCTGTTCAGGTTAGCCCTGAATTTTCTGAAAAGATTTTTTCAGCAATTTTTGCTGACCCAAATACTGAATTGGAAGTAAACTTACCTGAACAAACCATTACCCTTTTAGCAACTGGCGAGAAAGAAACTTTTGAGATCAGTCCTTATAAAAAAGACAATATGCTGAATGGATTTGATGACATTGATTATCTGCAAAGCATCAAACCAGAAATTGAAGAATTTGCAAAACATCTTCCTCTTTAAATAACCAGAACCAGCAGATGGAAAGAAGGAAAATTGAGATAATGGACACTACACTCCGCGATGGGGAACAAACATCGGGAGTGTCTTTCTCCATTTCAGAAAAGTTAACTATAACCCAGCTCTTATTGGAAGAACTCCATGTGGATCGGGTGGAAATTGCCTCCGCACGGGTATCTGAAGGGGAATTTCAGGCAGTAAAAGCTATTTTGAACTGGGCAGAGACCAATGGATATACAGATCGTATTGAAGTATTGTCTTTTGTGGACAACGGGGTTTCCATAGACTGGATGCTGAACGCAGGAGTTAAAGTTCAAAACCTGCTGACCAAAGGGTCATTAAATCATTTAACTCATCAGCTTAAGAAAACACCTGAACAACATTTTGCGGAGATTAAGCATGTGATTGACCTGGCAGGAGCCAACAATATTGCCACAAATGTTTATCTGGAAGACTGGAGCAACGGTATGCGTAACTCTCCTGATTATGTTTTTCAATTTTTGAACTTCCTGTCCACCCAGCCTATAAAAAGAATATTGCTTCCGGATACCCTTGGCGTTTTAACGCCTGCGGAAACCTTTCAATTTATTTCGGACCTGAAATCAAAATATCCGGATATCCATTTTGATTTTCATGCCCATAATGATTATGATCTGGGTACAGCAAATGTATTGGAGGCGGTGAAAGCGGGAATAAGCGGATTACACTTGACGGTAAACGGCATGGGCGAAAGAGCAGGAAATGCGGCCATGGCCAGTGCTGTCGCGGTAATTAAAGATTTTGCGCCAGAGGTGGAAGTCCGGATTAAAGAATGTTCGATTTACAAGGTAAGCAAGCTCGTAGAAACATTTTCAGGCGTCAGGATCCCTTCGAATAAACCGATTGTGGGCGATCATGTCTTTACCCAGACTGCAGGTATTCATGCCGATGGCGACAACAAAAACAACCTGTATTTCAATGATCTGCTTCCGGAACGTTTTGGACGAAAACGCAGTTATGCGCTGGGAAAGACGTCAGGCAAGGCCAACATCGAAAAAAACCTCCAGGAACTGGGACTGAAATTAAACGATGCCGACCTGAAGAAAGTTACCCAACGGGTGATTGAGCTGGGCGACAAGAAAGAAACAGTAACAAAAGAGGACCTGCCTTATATCATTTCGGACGTATTGGACAGCAGTCTTTATGAGGAACGCGTGATTGTGCAATCTTACGTTTTGATGAACTCCATGGGTTTACGCCCCTCGGCAACGATTTCTGTGTTGATTGATGGACAAAAGTTTGAAGAGAATTCCCAGGGCGATGGCCAGTTTGATGCTTTTATGAATGCGCTTACAAAAGTGTATAGCAAGCAGGAAAGAAACCTGCCGAAGCTGATCGACTATGCCGTTCGGATAGCACCCGGAAGTAATTCTGACGCGCTGTGTGAAACCATCATTACCTGGGAAACCGATCAGAAAATATTCATCACCAGGGGACTGGATTCTGACCAGACGGTATGCGCGATTAAAGCCACACAAAAAATGTTGAACATTATTTAAGTGCAAGACCGGATAGCAACAACCATAAAAACAATTTTTAAACCACAATACAATAATAAATGAAAAAAAATATAGCTCTGTTAGCAGCAGATGGAAATGGACCCGAGGTTAAAGACAAGTCAGTTAAAGA
>CAMLDJ010000529.1 GCA_946478755.1 uncultured Pedobacter sp.
TTACCTGCTCTTCAACAAATTTTACTAAATCCATGATTTTAAGCTATTAAGCCGACTTTTTGTTGTTTAAAATCGGACTGCAATATTAGGAATTTTATTTTAATAATAAAAGCGTTTTTTATTTTTTTCCACATTCTTTAACATTTCCACAAATCCCGGCAAGGGATATCTTTTTTCAATCGTCCCTTCCTCATGAAGGTATTTGGCAGAATATACGCCTTATCTGACCATTTACCCTAAAAATAGAATTCTGACACGTGATGCTTCGGACAAACGGGACAATAACTATTCTTTCGTTCTTTTATAAATGAGTGTTTTTAAATCTGTTCCCTTAATTACCGAGTTCTCCAAACCTCCTCTTTTCATATTAAAAAGAATCTCCATCTTTCTTACAATACCATAAGGAATATCGGTATCAGAATCGATTTTTATATTGCGGTAATTATGAAACGTGTTTAATGATATCGACAACTCTTCAGGAATAATCTTCCTGGCCGCTGAGTATTCCACCACATTTAACGCGTATAAATATTCATTGATCTTATACTTGTACATCTTTATAAAATAAGTTAACCTCAATATTTAAATCCGTTATTTCCGCCAATTTTCCTGCTGCAACAATTCCTTTAACGGCTTACAGCGCATCTCCTTATTAATGAGCTCACCAACCCGCATTTCAAACAGCTTTTCGAACAGGACAACTTTTTCATGTGGGATGTCCTGTTTATCATCAGACAGGATATTCCGGTAGTTATGAAAAGTATTTAACGAAATCCCTAAAACTTTAGGAATGACCCTTACCGCTTCTCTATATTGCGGCACCGGCAGTCGTAATAAAAAATCATTAATCTTGTATTTCCTTACTTTGTTCTTCATACATGCACATCGGTTAGTGTTAATTTTGTTCTGGCTGCCCATAAAAAATACCGGCAACACATAATTTTTTAGTGTGAATCTACTAAAAAATTCATGTATAAACCAAACAAACACCGTATTATTTTTGTAACATGCGGTTTTTTTTTCCAAGGCTGATCTATGCGTTGCGCGTTGAACGCTAAGCATAAAATACCTGGTCAACTGAAGATATGGGTGGTCTTCAGCGGGTTAATCTTCCAAAAGGTCAGGCCTACGCGTTTGTGTACGGATCAAGGCCTGTTCATGGCGCCATTCATTGATCCTGGCCTCATGTCCGCTCAGCAGGACATCCGGAACCTTATGTCCTCTCCAGTCGGCCGGCCTTGTGTATACCGGGGCATCGAGCAATTCGCCCTGAAAGCTATCAGACAAGGCCGAGGTCTCATCATTTAATACACCAGGAATTAAGCGCACAATTGCGTCTACAAGAACCGCGGCTGGCAATTCCCCACCAGAAAGCACATAATCCCCAATGGAGATTTCCCGGGTCACAAAAAGATCCCTGATGCGCTGATCTATTCCCTTATAGTGTCCACACAGGATCATGATATTTCCTTTCCCCGACAACTCGTTTGCAATCGTCTGGTTAAACGTTTCCCCATCCGGGCTCATAAATATGATCTCATCGTAATCCCGCTCGGCCTTAAGCGCCTCAATGCAGCGGGCAAAAGGTTCTATAGACATTACCATCCCACTTCCGCCACCATACGGATAATCATCCACGCTCTTCTGTTTATTTGAGGCGTAATCCCTTAAATTATGAACAACGATTTCAGCTATGCCTTTTTTTTGTGCCCGCTGAAGAATAGAATGGGCAAAAGGACTGTCCAGCAAATCGGGTAACACAGATATAATATCGAAACGCATCGGGTAAAGTTAATTAATTTGACAGATAAATATCGAGCAAGCCCTCTGGCAAGTCTACCAACAGCGTTTCCTCCTCCTCATCAATCTCAACAATCATATCCTCATTTAAAGGGAACATGATCTCCGTTCCTTTGTGCAACACCGTTGCCACAAAATGTTGCGGATATTCATTTACTTCAATCACCTCCCCCAGTTCTCCATGTGTTTCATCCGAAACGATAAAGCCTTTCAGGTCATTATAGTGGAAGTCCTCGTCAGAGCGGTCCGGCATTTTCGATAAGGGCAGATAGATCTTTTTCTTGACCAGGGCCTGGGCCTTATCTATATGATCCACCTCATCAAAATACAAATTCCCTGTATTGTTGGTTTGCAGCTTACAGGAAGACACAAAAAAAGGCACCATCTTTCCGTTGATCTCCGCAAACACCACGTCCAGATCCAGCAATTCCGGCTCGTCATATTCAAAATACAATTGAACTTCGCCCTTTAACCCTTTTGTCTTGGTAATATATCCTATATAAAATGCTTCTTCCTGTGTCATAAATACTATAATAAAAAATAGCGAAGCATTCATTCTCATGAATGGCTTCGCTATCATTCCGCATCACAAAAATGTTATGCTTCGTTTTCTTTGCTTTCTTCAGCAGCAGGTGCTTCTTCAGCAGCAGGAGCCTCTTCAGCGGCAGCTTCAACTACAGGAGCTTCTTCAGCAGCAACAGTTTCTTCAACCGCTACTTCTTCTACCGGCGCGTTTTTGATTGCAAGAGCAGCAGCACGGTCAGCATTTTTCTTAGCTTCAGCAGCTAAGGCAGCTTTTTTAACTTCCTCTTTAGATTTCGTTAAATTGTCTTTTTTGCCTTCGATACGACCGTCTTTTGCGCTTAACCATTCTGCAAATTTAGCCTCAGCCTGTTCAGCAGTCAATGCGCCTTTTTTTACACCACCTTCTAAGTGTTTTTTATACAAAACACCTTTGTAAGAAAGGATAGCGCGACAAGTATCCGTAGGTTCAGCACCTTTGTTTACCCAGTCTAAAGTTTTATCGAAATTAAGGTCGATAGTTGCAGGATTGGTGTTTGGGTTATAAGAACCTAAACGCTCAATAAATTTACCATCTCTTGGTGAACGTGAATCCGCTACCACTACGTGGAAAAAAGGTTTCCCTTTTTTACCGAATCTTTGCAATCTGATTTTAGTTGCCATTTCTTCTTTTAATTTATGTATTCAACATAGTTCCCGGAGCTTC
>CAMLDJ010000530.1 GCA_946478755.1 uncultured Pedobacter sp.
ATTAATATTTTGGGACTTAATTTACCCGATATCTTTAAATCGTCAACATTTAATTTATCAAAATATACGTTGGCAAACTGTTGCGCCTGTTCTTCATCAATAACAAAAAAACCACCCCATGGACGGGTCTCATCACGGTTAACTACATTAAAGCCTTCAATTTTTAAGCGCTGCGCTACACTGTCGAATATTTCTTTTTTCTGGTCTGACATTTACTTTTGTATTTATAATCCTCAAATATAATAATATCCATTTTATTTGGAGGCTTAATCAGACAAACGGTCTATTTCCAGCAAATCTAAATTCAAATCCGCAATGAGATCATACAGTAGTTCGGCATTCTTATCATCCGTATATACCTTCTGATCCAGTAGTTCATCATACTTATCGAAGAACTCGTCATCATAAAATTCATCCGGAAGCTCAATTTCTTTACGTTCTAATTGCGTGGCGGTATGATAAAGTAACCTGGCAATGGTAAAATACACTGCATTCAGATTAATCAGCAGGTCTTCGTAATTTTTATTTTCCCATTCAATAATGTAGATATAATAATTATCGGAGGCCAGCTGATTATATTCTTCATTTTCCATCACTTCAAGTTCATCAAGATTATTGATCAGCAAAAAAGTTTTAGAGCAATTAACTACTTTTTCAATTGACCTGAGCAGTAATTGCACGACCTGATCATCCACGGCTTCCAGTAATTCAAAGTCCTCCGTAGCAATTGAGTCTGGTTCAACCAATCCTTTCAAATCAGACAGATCTTTTTCATAGGCCAGTAAAAAGCCATATTTACAAAATTCGCTGACAATGAAAGCCAATACGTGGGGCACAAGTCCCTTTATTTCATCTTCCAAGTTCTTCCTTCCATTAACAACAGGACCTGAAGTTAACTACATCGGCCGACTTTACAAAATGTTGCCAGCTGTGCCCTTCCGGTTAGTCTTTGAGTTTCACTACAGTAACTGCAAAAGGCTTTACCAGGAAAGTACTGTCTTTAAGCTGACCATGGGCGATAGGATGATCACCCGTTGTCACATCAACGGTTTGAAATGCAGCCCCCTGCATTCCGGGAAGCTTAAGATTGATTTCTTTATTGGTCTTATTGATGAGCAATAGTTTTTTCCCACTTGCGGTGATGAAGGCTTGAGCCGTAACACCAGGGCGGTTTGAATTTGCCGTAACCAGTTTATCGCCCGGACCGAAATTATCCTTTAACAACTTCAGTATCCAGTACCTTGCATTCGGATTTCCTGTTTTCCAGTTGATCATGCTTACATCCGGAAACTGCGTAGGATAACCCACCAACTGAGACTCACCAGCTACTTCAATACCTATTTTGCTGAGCTCCACAAACAGATAAGCATACATGGCACCCGAAAGATTCCAGTATTCAGCAGGTATCACACCTTTAAAATCCCTGTTTTCGAGAATACTTCCGATCTCATTGATGTGTGTGAAAGCATTTGGCGCAAGGCGTTTGCGGATATTCTCAATGTACCTTACGCGGTCAAGAAACCCATTAGCCTGGTCAAAAAAGGAATACTGATAACTGTCTATCCGCTGATCTACAGCAGCCGGACGGCCATAGAAATGGTAGGAAATGCCATCAAGTGGAACACCAGGCTGATGGTTGGCCGGATTAAGGAAATATTCAAACCACTGGGGATTCGTTTCAAGGGCCACCGAAATGCCTACAAATTTTGTTTCCGGGGAGATCTTTTTAAGCTCGGTAACCACCGCATCATAAATTCTGGTATACAGTTCGGGCGACATCCGGTGCTCGAGATCGGGCTCATTCAGTACTTCCCAGTAAGGGAATTTATAATTGTGGCCAGACTTATGGAACTTACCCAGTTCATCGGTAAAACCTCCTTTGGTGTACCAGCTGAAAACTCTCCCAAAGTAATCGGCAACTTCTTTGCAGGTGGTATCACGAAGTTCTCTGCCCTGGTTATATTCCCAGAACGGCAGATCAGGATCCTCATGGTATTGAACCGGTTTAGCGGTTTTGAACATCCACGCTGGTATGGTGCTGAAATTCATCACCGGAGGATGGCTCTTTGTTGCTTCCATAAAATCTACGAGCGCAGGGTCCGCATACTGGAAATCCCAAAAAGTCTCGGTGGCTGTCGGAGCCTTAAGTTCGGCTACCGCCGCTTTTGGATAAGGAAACCAAGGTACATAGCGTACATAATCGGCACTCATGTTTTTTAAAGCCTCAAAAGTAGCTTTGTGTATTGGAGAATTTGCACGAAGCATAGGATTGTATACCACTTGCAGCGTAGGTATGGTTCTTGAAACCGCAAGGGTATTGTTCCAGTTTATAGTAACCGGCTTTTCCTGTGCAATAAGGTTTTTAAAAGGCAAAAACATGGTAGCAGCTAAGGCTGTGCCATAGGTTAGATTTAGTGTTCTGTTCATATTTGGTTATTTTAAAAAACCTGTCAGAAGATACGGATAAGTCTCTTCTGACAAGCCTGGAATAAGCATTACAGGGGATTCTGGGTTAAGTCAGGGTTTATTTCTCTCTCCGACTGAGGAATTGGGTACAGCAATTTTGCTGCTGTTATGTTGTAAGATGCCGGAGAAAGATAATTGTATTGCTGTTTCATTTGGATGCCATGGGCAGTCATAACCTGTACTGCTTTGCCTGTACGCACAAGGTCATGCCAACGATGATTTTCAAAAGCCAGTTCAACTCTTCTTTCATGGGCAATGATATCACCGAGCAAAACAGGATCTGTTGTGCTGGTGTTGTGTGAGGCATTTCCAAAAGCTCTTTCCCTCACCTTGTTTAGCGGGCCCAATGCCAGTCCGGGTTTACCATTTTCATTCAAGGCCTCGGCCAACAGCAACAGTGCATCCGAATAACGGTATACCGGCCAGTTGTCATTGGTATTGTTTGCAACCGGATGTGGGGTATGTAAATATTTTTTGATGTAAGGAATCCCCACTTTGCCCGCTGCCGGTGTATAATTCATAATGCTCTTGTTGGCTGAAACCACCAACAGGTCACTTCCG
>CAMLDJ010000531.1 GCA_946478755.1 uncultured Pedobacter sp.
TATAAATTCACAGATATTCATTAATGTATAATACTAAAGGCAGGTATGCCCTGATGGCAGTCTTTGCTATCGCAGCACTGGCATGTCTTTTTTATGATCAATATCAGCTGGCAGTTCTCGCCGGCTTTTTGTTTGCCTTTGTTTTGTGGAGCCACTTTAAACATAGTTCCATACTACTGGCCTCAAAATATTTTAAAAACGGCGACCATGCCCGTGCTGAGAAATTATTAAATGAGGTGCCCAATGCCGACCGGCTAGCCAGGAACAGGCGTGGGTATTACGAGTTTATGCGGGCCAATATTGCCTTAAAAAAAGAAGATTACGAGGCTGCAGAATTGCACTTCCAAATTGCCAGCCGCTTTCCCTTGGGGGGTAAGAATGATAAGGCTTTTGTGATGATTCATTTGGCCAACCTTGCCCTGCGGAAAAAAGATAAGGTACGCGGCAGTGCTTACCTCGAAAAGGCAAAAGAACTGGCCGTTACGCCTAAAGCTCAGGATGTCATTGGCAAAATAGAAAAAGAATTAAACAGTTTATAAAAGAATAGAGGATAAATTAAGACAGATGAACACGTTATTTTTAGATGCAGCATTTTCAAAGCAAACAGAACGCCCGCCCGTATGGATGATGCGTCAGGCAGGTCGTTTTATGCCAGAGTATTGGGAGATTAAAAACAAATACTCCTTTCTGGAAATGTGCAAAACACCTGAAATTGCTGCTGATGTAACGATGCTGCCAGTTGATCTGTTGGGTATTGATGCGGCTATTTTATTCTCTGATATCCTGGTTACCGGCGAGGCCATGGGTGGGGACCTGAGCTTTACGCAGGGTGTCGGGCCAAAATTTGCCAATCCGGTGCGTACCTTGAAAGATGTAGATGCTTTGGAAGTAGATGTGTTGGACAGGCTACAATATGTTGCTGATGCGATTAAAGTAATTCAGCAGCGGTTAAATGGAAGCATTCCTTTAATCGGCTTCGCTGGTGCACCGTTTACGGTAATGAGTTACCTCGTTGAAGGTGGTTCATCCAAAGACTTTAAGCTAACCAAACTACTCATGCATAATCAGCCTGAGGTTGCACATCAGCTGCTGGCTAAAATTGCCAAAGTTACGGCCGATTATCTGAACCTGCAGATCGCAGCCGGAGTAAATGCCATTCAGATCTTTGATAGCTGGGCACTGGCTTTATCCTGGAACGATTATCAGGAATTCTCTCATCGGTACATTCAGGAGATCATTGCTCATCTGAACAGGAAAGACATTCCGGTGATCTCTTTTTGCAAGGGAAGTTCAGTATTCGCACCAATCATGGCGACTGCTCAGCCGGACGTGATTTCGGTAGACTGGAATGCAGATCTTTTGAACATTAAAAACAGTTTGCCCAAGGGTATTGCGGTACAGGGGAATTTAGATCCTCATATCCTATATGCGGAGAAGCCGGTCATCAAGAAGGAGATCCTTAGATTGTTTGAGCGCATGCGTGGCCAGAACGGCTTTATCTTTAATCTTGGTCATGGTATTATGCCTGATATTCCATTTGACAACGTAAAATACGCGATAGAAGTCATCAAGGAATTTAAATACTAATCTCCTATGGATAAGTACTACTATTATGTCCTCTCTGTTCATATCATCTTTGTGGTAAGCTGGATGGCGGGGTTGTTTTATAGTGTGCGTTTATTCATTTATCATACCGAGGCCAACGACCGGCCCGAACCGGAGAAGACCATTCTCCGCAAAGAGTACGAAAAAATGGAGCGTAAGCTCTGGCACATCATTACCACACCGGCAATGATGCTCACCGTGCTGGCAGGCCTGGCAATGATCTATATCCGGCCAGCACTGCTGCAGGCCCCATGGCTTCATGTAAAGCTCTGCTTTGTAGTTGCATTACTGGTTTACCATTTTATTTGTCAGCGTATAATGAAGCAACTGGGCGCTGGTAAATGTAGGTTCAGTTCCTTTCAGTTGAGGTTGTGGAATGAGGTGGCCACCATTTTGCTTGTCGCCATTGTATTTACGGTCGTTTTAAAAAGTGCGGTCGACTGGGTCTATGGTCTTGTCGGGCTGCTCATTTTTGCGGTGGTCATCATGATGGCAGTAAAATGGTATAAACATTACCGGAAAAAGCACGATTGCTGATCGCCTTTAAAATATTCTTTATTACCTGTGCAACCTTTTCTTAAGTTGCCGCATCTTCTATATACCAGACATACAAATGAAGTTGACGCAATATAGAATTGATGAACTATTAGAAGGCTGCAGAGCAGGCAACCAAAAAATGCAGGAAGCGCTCTACAGGCAAACCTCATCCAGGATGCTTGCCCTTTGCCTGCGTTATGCAAAGAATAGGGTGGAAGCAGAAGATGTATTGCAAACCGGATATATCAAGGTTTTTCAAAACGTAAGGGAGTATCGTGGGGATGGCTCGTTTGAAGGCTGGATAAGACGGATTATGGTGAATACAGCGATTGAAAATTACCGTAAAAACCTTCGGGGAATAGACACCGTTCCAATCGAAGACGCTCACGATCAACCAGCCACCGGATTTGATTTTAGCACATTAGCCATACAGGATTTAATGGCAGTGATACAAAAGCTTTCAGATGGTTACAGATTGGTCTTTAATATGTACGTGATTGAAGGTTATGCCCATAAAGAGATCGCGTCTGCACTGGGAATTTCAGAAGGAGCGAGTAAGTCGCAATTGTCGCGCGCAAGGGCAATATTAAGAGCCGAAATTATAAAAATGGAGGGCAAAAATTATGCAACACATCCAGGATAAAGAATTTGATCAGTTGTTCAGAGATAAATTTGACGCTGCGGAAGTGCAGCCATCTGCAGATCTTTGGGACAGCATTGCCGGCAGACTGAAGCCCGGCCATCGGCCTAAGTTGCCGGTTTACTGGCTGGCAGCAGCTATAATCCTTGTGGTTATTGGGCTGGTGTTAATCATGCCGGAAACAGAAAA
>CAMLDJ010000532.1 GCA_946478755.1 uncultured Pedobacter sp.
AACTGCAATCCGTTCAGTTTAATGTTATAAGCAAACTCTTTGGGCGCTGCCGTAGAAATCCCCAGTTCAGCTAATGGAATTGCGACTTCATAGAAGAAGGTGTTATCCTTATCGATATTGGCGAATGCTTTTATCCCATACTCATTGTAAATGGCAACCAGCGTATCTGTTGTATTTTTAAATCCTTTAATTTTTATTTCTTTGGAAGCTGCAAGCTGCGTTTTCTGTCTGGCCACCATGAATGAATCCCTTTGCTTTGCATCTTGCGGGCGACCTCCCGAGAAAGCCACACGCATGGCACGTCCCCCGCCTCCCTGTCCTCTTACAAAAGGCACTGAAAGCGGATAAGTCAGTGTTATACTTTCTTTTTCCTTTTTCTTACCATCAGGGTTTATAGAAAATGTAATCCCACCGGCCATTATTTTTGAGTTATTTGCCACATCTGTAGATTTAACGATCAAATAAAGATTCTTATCATCGTTACTAATGATATAAGAAAGACTGGTCCGTTTATTTACTGAAAAATCAGTGTCTTTCCATTCAAAATTCTTGCCATCAATTTTTATCGCATGAGGTGCGAAAATACTAACTTCCTGAAGTTCATTAACCTTTTGAGCATGGACAGATAAACCAAGGCCGGTGATTAAAGCTGTACAACAAGCGATTTTAAGAAATCGGGTATTCATATTTGGTACGTTTAAATATAACATTGAGTTTAAGACTTGCTAAGTGGATTTAGGTTTAATGCTTATTCTTAAAATATTTGAAAAATCTATGGAACTCAGATCAAAAAAAGATACGAATAAATAGAAAATTCGTCTATTGGAAATCGTTATCCTGAATTTGTTACAAGAACCGAAAATTAAAGAATAAGCCTCTTTTTGCTAATGCTCCGCTGATAGCTCTTTCCGCTTCTGAAAAATGTAAATCAGGTAAACCAAGGCAGGTAAAATGAATGCACTTCCAATGAGCAAAGCGTAGCCTAATGAAGAGATCGTTTTGACTTGTCCCTGATGAGCAAGCAGTGATAGGTTGTCCCCGTTCTTAAGCAACACAATAGCGGGAAAATGGGTATAGGTAGCTGCGAACAAAATCATAGTCACCTGAAATCCAGCAAGTAAACGCAGCAGAATTGGTTTATTGTTATTTAATGCATAAAACATAACAATTAACGATAAACTTGCAGCTATTATCGCAATTAAGCCAGGCGTATCTCCGAAGATCCATATCGCTAGTGGAATGTGTTCGGTACGGGCAGCCAGGAAAACCAGGGCTCCGCAGCCCATTACAATGAAGATCGCACGTTTTGCTTTCCCTATAAAATGTGCTCTGTCTCCACTTTCCTCTGTTTGTCCGATGATAAAAATAGTAGCCAGGAAACCACAAATGCTGACTGTAAAAATACCCACTGCTACAGAAAACCAGTTTAACCAGCTAAAGACATAAGCCGATAAGAAATCATTTGCCAGGGGGTCGATCTGACCGGATACAGCACTTGCCGCAATAATGCCAAGAAAAAAAGGAGTGATTAAACTGGAGTACACAAATATGGGGGTATATACCTTCTGCATATCATCTTTTACCGCATCATAATTTCTGAATACAAATGCTGTTCCCCTTGCAATGATCCCAAGAAGCATGCATACCAGCGGAATATGGAGATAAACAGAAATGGTTGTATATATTTTAGGAAATCCAACAAACAGGATCACCACTGCAATAATAAGCCACATGTGGTTGGCCTCCCAGATCGGGCCAATGGCCTTGTACATTGTTTTTCGGGTTTTAGCTTTGTTCGTTTTAGAAGTCATTAATTCGATAATACCAGCGCCAAAATCTGCTCCTCCAAGCAGGATATATAACAAAATGGCTGTCCACAGAAAAACAATAACTACATATATCATAAGGCTAGTCTTTTGATGGGTTTTCGGAATCGTACAGTTTGCCCACCATGGTAATCTGGCGGAATAGCAATACGCTGACAATGATCGACAGGGAGATGTATACGGTGGTAAACAGATAGAAAGCATAAGCTATACCGGGCATGGGTGTTAATGCATCAGCGGTACGCATTACGCCACGGATAATCCAGGGCTGGCGCCCAACCTCTGTCACGGTCCAGCCGGCCTCAAGCGCAATAAAACCAAGGGGTGTCGCGATCACAAATAACTTCAACAACCAGCGGCGACTGAGCCACTGTTTTTTCTTCCACAAGGCGATGAAATATAAAAGGGCGATCAGCACCATGACCATACCCAGACCAACCATCATCTGAAAGGCATAGTGGGTAACCGCCACAGGCGGCTGGTCTGCTTTAGGTACGCGATCTAAGCCTGTAACTTCGCCGTTAAAATCGCCCGTAGCCATGAAACTCAGCAATCCCGGAATTTTTATTGCATACCTTACTTTTTGATTTGCGGTGTCGGGAATACCTCCTATGATCAGCGGCGCGTTCCTTTCCGTATGAAAGTGCGCTTCCATGGCCGCGAGTTTTTCCGGTTGCCGCCTTGCTACATCCTTTGCGGAAATATCGCCGCTTATAGGTTGCAGGCAGGCTGCGACAGTTCCGAATATAGCAGCAATTTTAAAAGCCTTACTATGAAACTGTATATTTTTCCCCCTCAGGATCATCAGGGCATGAACGCCTGCCACAGCAAATCCGGTTGAAACAAATGCCGCGACACACATATGCAGCGACTGCGAGAACCATGCTTCGTTAAACATCGCTTTTATAGGATCAATATTCAGATACTGACCATCGATATAATCAAAGCCGGCAGGACTGTTCATCCAGGCATTTGCCGCAACAACCAGAATTCCGGAAAGTAACCCGCTGATGCCAACAACTACTCCTGTTACCCAATGAAACCATGGGTTAATCCTGTTCCATCCGTATAAATAAAAGCCCAGGGCTATCGCTTCTATAAAAAACGCCGTCCCCTCTAAAGAAAACG
>CAMLDJ010000533.1 GCA_946478755.1 uncultured Pedobacter sp.
CTTTTTTAACAGGGCCAGTATTCTTTTCAATGATCAAGACCAGCATTGAAAAAGGATTCAAGGCCGGATTTTCACTGGCGATAGGCGTTATTTTCAGTGACATCATTTTTATTAGCCTCACGATATTCAGCTCACAGTTTGTAGATTATAATTCTGAATACAATCAATACATAGGCCTGGTTGGAGGATTGTTTTTATTTGGCATCGGCTTGTTTTACCTGTTCAACAAGGTTAAAGTGAGTTATAACATCGAAGAGGCGGTAAAAATCAGAAAACGCGGCTATCTCTTAAAAGGCTTTTTGATGTGTCTGCTATCACCGACCACACTGATGTTTTGGGTGATGGTGGGTGGCGTCATTTCCGTACAATTACATTACAATATGGTAGAAAAAATTGCCTTTTTCATCGTTGCCATGACCACTCAGCTAGCTGTTGATGGCTTCAAGACCTATTATGCGGCCAAGTTAAGGTACAGGATCAAAGAGAAGACCATACAAAACCTAAACCGGATCGCCGGGGCTGTAATTCTAATTTTTGCGATCAGGTTATTTGTTGAGGTGGTATTAAAGTCAAAATAAGCCATTCTATTCACAGGCTGGAATCTTTTGCCCGCTGCGCTAAGAGGGCAAAATTTCCTATGCCTGTTCACAGAAGGCATATTT
Source organism: uncultured Pedobacter sp. (assembly GCA_946478755.1). Next base: position 663 of record CAMLDJ010000533.1, read on the forward strand.
TGCGGTCAATAGCATGATGCGGAGGACACAAAGGTAGGACACAGATGTAGATATTTAACAGCATCGCACAGACAGTTAACAGCATCGCGCAGACGGTTACAGCGTTGTACAGACTTTAAAAAGCATTGCGCAGATTCCTTTCAGAAAATAAAACCCCAGTTGTTTAAAATGACAACCGGGTTTTATTTTGTATAATGAAGTGTTAAACATGTTGAGGTTGATCTTAAAAATCAAGCTGCGACGCCAAATTAACACGCCCTGTTTAGCATAAAAATGCTTACTGCGAAGCGACATAGGCGTTGTTGTCCAGCTTTATTTAAAGCTGGGCGGCAGATGCCAGACGCTGAACAGTACAGCTTTTTTATATTTTAGTAAGCTCTCTGATTGTTTCCTTCTTTCCAGTTTACAAAAGCCTTATTCACGACTTTGTTTCCGCCAGGTGTCGGGTAATTACCGGAGAAGTACCAGTCTCCACTGTGATCCGGACAAGCGATATGTAAATTATCCAAGGTCTGATAGATCACTTCTACTTCAGCATTCGTATTGGCCGGCGTAATGATCCTGGCGATCTGAGCGGAGATCTCTTCCTGTTTAAATGGTCTGTAAATATCCTTAACGTGGTTTACGATCTGCTCTTTAGGTAATAACAGAGAGGCTTTACATTTTTGATAAACTTCCTCAATTATATTTTCCATCCCTCTTGCTTTCAGCAATTGTACAGCAGCCTCAAAGGCAACAAACTGTCCCATTTTAGACATGTCGATACCATAACAATCCGGATAACGGATCTGCGGAGCGGAAGAAACAATAATAATCTTCTTGGGATGCAGCCGGTCAATAATTTTAATGATACTCTGCTTTAAGGTCGTACCCCTTACTATGGAATCATCAACTGCAACCAGGGTATCTGTATGATTTTTAATCACTCCATAAGTGGTATCGTAGACATGGGCCACCATATCCCCCCTATCTGCATCCTGGGTAATAAACGTTCTTAGCTTAACGTCCTTGATGGCCAGTTTTTCAACCCTCGGGCTCATAGAAAGTAATTCCTCAAGCGCTTCATCATCAAGACTGTCCTTACGATGCAGCAGTGTTTCCTTCTGTACCTTTCTGATATAGCTATGTAAGCCTTCTACCATCCCATAAAATGACACTTCCGCTGTATTAGGAATAAAAGAAAATACGGTGTTCTTCAAATCAGCCTTCACTGATTTCAGGATCTGATCGCATAACAACGCACCTAAGTGCTTCCTTTCTTTATAGATTTCCGCGTCACTGCCTCTTGAAAAATAGATGCGTTCAAATGAACATGCCCTTTTCTCTTCGGGCTCCCTGAATACTTCCTGGGTTACTGTGCCATCTTTTTTTACAATGAGTGCATGTCCGGGTTGTATTTCCTTCACATTTTTAAACTGAATATTGAAAGCGGTCTGAATAGCTGGTCTTTCTGATGCTGCAACGACAATTTCGTCATCAGCATAATAATAAGCAGGACGTATTCCTGATGGGTCACGAAGCACAAAGGCATCACCGTTACCGATTATACCTGAAATGGTGTAACCACCATCCCAATTTTTTGCCGAACGTTTTAGTATTTTGGCGATATCGAGATTATCGGAGATCTTATGTGTGATCGCGACATTATCCAGGCCTTCTTTTTTATAGTCATCAAACAGCGCCTGGTTCTCGTCATCCAGAAAATGACCGATCTTTTCCAGAACGGTTACGGTATCTGCCTTTTCTTTCGGATGCTGACCAAGTTCATATAATTGCTCCAGCAGCTCATCAACGTTGGTCATATTGAAGTTACCGGCAATGACCAGGTTCCTGGTCATCCAGTTATTCTGGCGCAAAAAAGGATGGCAGTTCTCAATACTGTTTTTCCCGTGCGTGCCATACCTTAAATGTCCAAGTAACACCTCCCCGATAAAACTGACATTTTGTTTTAACCACTCCGCATCCTGCATCAGTTCGGGGGTCTCCTCCTGAATGTCTACAAATTTACTCTGGACATATCCGAATATGTCAGCCACTGCATTCTGCGCCATCGACCGGTACCTGCTGATATAACGGTGACCTGGTTTAACGTCCAGCTTTATCGTTGCAATCCCAGCGCCGTCCTGTCCCCGGTTATGCTGTTTTTCCATCAAAAGATAAAGCTTATTTAGTCCGTAAAGTGCAGTACCATATTTTTCCTGATAGTAGGTGAGCGGTTTTAAAAGGCGGATAAAGGCTATTCCGCATTCGTGTTTTATCGAGTCACTCATTAGGTGTGTT
>CAMLDJ010000534.1 GCA_946478755.1 uncultured Pedobacter sp.
AGGGACGAATATAAAGGTCAGGCCAGCATATTTCTGGATGCCAACGAGAACAGTTATGGCTCGCCGCTTACATTGACGACTGCGAAAGGCAAAAACTACAATCGCTATCCTGATCCACTGCAGCTGGACCTGAAAGATGCCATCAGCAAGATCAAAGGTGTGCCCATTGAAAATACGTTTCTTGGAAACGGCAGCGATGAAGCCATTGACCTTTTGTTCCGCGCCTTTTGTGAACCCGGACAGGATAATGTCATCATCCTTCCTCCAACGTATGGAATGTATGAGGTATCGGCCAGCATCAACAATGTTGAGGTGCGTAAGGTAAACCTGCTTCCAAACTTTCAGCTGGACCTGGATGGTATTGCCGAAGCTATTGATGAAAATACCAAGCTGATCTTCATCTGCTCACCAAATAATCCTACCGGAAATTCAATTGTGCGCACAGATATTGAAACCGTGCTCGCCAACTTTAACGGCCTTGTGATTATCGATGAGGCTTACATCAATTACGCAAAACAACGCACTTTTATAAAAGAGCTAACGGAATATCCGAATCTGGTGGTTCTGCAGACGTTCTCAAAGGCATGGGGACTTGCAGCGCTTCGCCTGGGGATGGCCTTTGCTGCCAGACCAGTAATTGATGTCCTGAATAAAGTAAAACCTCCCTATAACATTAACCAGGCCACACAGGACATTGCTTTAAATGCCTTGCAGAATATAGACCAGGTTAACGAGTGGATAAAAATTACTGTTGCGGAAAGAGAAAGCCTGAGTAATGAGCTGGCGGCACTACCACTGGTTAAAAAGGTATATCCTTCAGACGCGAATTTTATACTAATTGAGGTGGAAAATGCGTTGGATACCTATAACTTACTAGTAGATGAAGGCATAATTATCAGAGATCGCTCTAAGGTTACGTTATGCGAAGGATGTCTGCGGATTACCATAGGAACTTCAGAAGAAAATAAAACCCTGTTAGAGACACTTAAACGTAGTCAGAACATCCAGTAAACCAACCTAAATCATGAAGAAAGTATTATTTATAGACAGAGACGGAACCCTGATCACCGAACCTGAAGATGAACAGGTCGACTCCTTTGCCAAGCTTGAGTTTTACCCAAAAGCATTATTTTACCTGGCAAAAATTGCAAGGGAACTGGATTTTGACCTGGTGATGGTAACCAACCAGGATGGCCTTGGAACAGACTCGCACCCGGAAGAGAATTTCTGGCCGGTACACAATTTTATCCTGAAAACTTTTGCCAGTGAAGGGGTGGAATTTAATGAAGTGATCATTGACAAGACCTTTGCACATGAAAACGCCCCTACCCGTAAACCCAATACAGGTCTGCTGCAGCATTTTTTGATGGAAGGCTATGACCTGGCGAACTCTTTTGTGATCGGGGACCGCATCAACGATGTGATCCTGGCAAAGAATCTGGGAGCAAAAGCCATCTGGCTGCGTAACAACGATCTGCTGGGTGCCAATGAAGTATTGGAAAAAGCGGATACACTTAGCAGTACCATCGCCCTGCAAACACAGGATTGGGTAGACATCTATACCTTCTTAAGAGCCGGAAGCCGGGTAGTTGCACACGAACGCAATACCAACGAAACTAAGATCAGCATCAGCATTGACCTGGACGGAACGGGCAAGGCAGAGATTCATACCGGGCTTAATTTTTTTGACCATATGCTTGACCAGATTGCGCGTCATGGCAGTATAGACCTGAAGATTAAAACGGATGGCGACCTGCACATTGATGAACATCATACCATTGAGGATACCGGAATTGCCCTGGGGGAAGCCTTTGCAAAGGCCATTGGCAATAAGCTGGGTCTGGAACGTTACGGCTTCTGCCTGCCCATGGATGATTGCCTTGCACAGGCGGCCATCGATTTCGGCGGCCGGGCCTGGATTGTCTGGGATGCAGACTTTAAACGTGAAAAAGTCGGCGATGTGCCTACCGAGATGTTTTACCACTTCTTTAAATCGTTTAGCGACGCTGCAAAATGCAATTTAAACATTAAGGCTGAGGGGGATAATGAACACCATAAAATTGAAGCAATATTTAAGGCCTTCGCCAAAGCAATAAAAATGGCGATTAAACGCGACCCGGATAAGCTGGTCTTACCGAGTACTAAAGGAATATTATAAGGACAGAGAACCGGGATAAAGACAAGGGAAAAGGGATCAAATCTGACCTTTTATCTTATTCTTTATTCCTTTATCAAAAAGACAATGATTGGAATTGTAAATTACGGTGCAGGCAATATCTTTTCACTGACATCGGCATTGGAAAGATTAAATATCCCTTTTGGCATGGTTAACACCGAAGCCGAACTGGATAACTATACCCACATCATTATTCCAGGTGTAGGCCACGCCGGCACAGCCATGAGCAAACTCGAACAAACTGGTCTGGTAGCGCCTTTAAAAGCACTTAAAAAGCCGGTGCTTGGCATATGTGTAGGCATGCAGTTGCTAACCGAACACTCTGAAGAAGGTGATGCCTCTCTAATGGGCATAGTCCCTGTAAAAACCAGGTTATTCGATAAGGATCAAGGGATTAAAATCCCACACATGGGTTGGAACAACATCGACCATAAAAACAATTTGTTATTTGAAGGTGTTAAAAGTGGAACACAATTTTATTTCGTGCATTCGTACTTTATTGAATATAACGCTACTTTTGACATCGCGACTGCAAACTATGGAATGCCATTTTCTGCAGCCGTACAAAAAGATAACTTCTACGGCGTACAGTTCCACCCAGAGAAATCTGGTATCGCCGGAGAGCGTCTATTAAAGAATTTTTCAAACTTAAAACAGTAAAATGTACATTATCCCTGCAATTGATATTTTAGATGGAAAGGTTGTCCGCCTTAC
>CAMLDJ010000535.1 GCA_946478755.1 uncultured Pedobacter sp.
TGAGGGGTCCAGACTTAAATCGCAAACAGCAAGTTTCCGGTAACAAAAAAAGCTGATAGTGGACCACTATCAGCTTCTTAGCATTTGATTTATTATTAAGCTGTTACTTCCAGTTTTTCTCCGGTCACTTCTGTGCGTATCTTTGCTTCAATTTCTTCCGATAGTTCCGGGTTATCTAGCAGCAGTTGTTTAACCGCATCCCTGCCTTGGCCAAGTTTAGTGTCTCCATAAGAGAACCACGACCCCGCCTTTTTGATGATATTGAAGTCAACACCAAGATCGATGATCTCACCTGTTTTTGATATCCCTTCGCCGAACATGATATCAAACTCTGCGATACGGAAAGGCGGAGCAACTTTATTTTTTACGATTTTTACTTTTACCCTGTTCCCTGCTACTTCATCTGAATCTTTAATCTGCGATGTTCTGCGGATATCTAAACGAACAGATGCATAGAACTTAAGCGCGTTACCTCCGGTTGTAGTTTCCGGGTTACCAAACATGACACCAATTTTTTCACGTAATTGATTAATAAAGATACAGCAGCATCCCGTTTTAGATATGGTTCCGGTAAGTTTACGTAAGGCTTGTGACATTAAACGGGCATGCAAGCCCATTTTAGAATCACCCATCTCCCCTTCGATCTCTGCCTTCGGCACTAAGGCAGCCACCGAGTCAATCACAATAACGTCAATTGCACCTGAACGGATCAGATTGTCTGCAATTTCCAGTGCCTGTTCACCATTGTCTGGTTGAGAAATCAATAGATTGTCGACATCAACACCTAGTTTCTTTGCATATCCTTTGTCAAATGCATGCTCAGCATCAATAATAGCCGCAATTCCACCCTTTTTTTGTGCTTCTGCAATAATGTGAGTGGCCAAGGTAGTTTTACCAGATGATTCAGGGCCATAAATTTCAATGATCCTGCCTTTTGGTACACCACCAATGCCAAGGGCGATATCTAAGCTGATTGACCCTGTAGAAATAGACTCAATAGGCTCAACAGCATTGTCGCCCAGTTTCATCACTGTACCTTTACCGTATGATTTTTCTAACTTATCTAAAGTAAGTTGCAGCGCTTTTAATTTGTCTGTGTTTGTGCTCATATTGTTATAATTCTTTGAGTAAGATAGGCATTTAATTTATTCGTAACGCCGCTATCTATATACTAATTATATTAGCAAATATAAGGAAAATTAAATTTAAAATCCGCACGTAATTTGTTTTTTATTTTTCACGACCCATCGAATCACTAAATATTTTAGTTATTTTATTGGTGTTCTGAAAATATTTACAGAAATGTGTAATCTCGCAAATGGAGCATTTTGGTGATCTGGCTACACAGACATATCTTCCATGTAAGATCAACCAATGATGTGCAACATGTATGGTATGCTCGGGTAAATTTTTGACCAGGTCTCTTTCAACAGCCAAAGGGGTTTTTCCATTGGTGAGCCCAATTCTGTTGGCTACTCTGAAAACGTGGGTGTCAACTGCCATGGCTGGCGCATTGTAAATTACAGAAGCGATAACATTGGCAGTTTTCCTTCCTACACCCGGCATTTTCTGCAACTGAGCAATATCAGAAGGCACTTCATTATTGAACTCATTTACAAGCATATTGGCCATGCCTACCAGGTGCTTCGCTTTATTATTCGGATAACTGACACTCCTGATGTAATCGAACACAATGTCCGGAGTCACTTCAGCAAGCGCTTTTGCATTTGGAAAGCGCTGAAATAAAGCCGGAGTTACCTGGTTAATCCGTTTGTCCGTACATTGAGCGGATAAAATAACCGCAACCAGTAACTGGAAAGGATTGTTGTAATGCAGTTCTGTCTCGGCATGAGGTTGCCTGGCAGAAAAATGGGATACAAAAAGCTGATATCTTTCTTTTTTAAGCATAGGCAAACTTAGATAAATTAACTCAAAAAAAAAGCTGCCGGTTTTCGGCAGCTTGAGCTCTTATTAAATTACTTTGCTTTTGAATAAGCTAAGATTCTGGAAATGGATTCATCTGATGGATCCTTCTTAATCATATTCAGTTGGGATTTAATGTTTTCATAAAACACAGCATCCAGGCCTTCAACATCTTCAGTATTTTCCTGCCCGTGTTGAGGGTAATTTAAGTTGTTAATCGAAGTAAAGGTTTCTGTCATAAGCGGTACTGCAAATTAGTTTAAATGAAAAACGCCTTTCTCTTAATTTTATTTCACTTAAATGAAAATAATTTGTAATATATTCTTTACAAATGAGATTTGTAATATGGTCCGCCTAATCTGTATATAAAAACTAGGAGATCTCTTTGACTTTCATCATCTTACGAAGATTGTTCAAGGCATAGCGCATCCGTCCTAAAGCCGTATTGATGCTGACATCTGTCAGATCTGCAATTTCCTTAAAGCTTAAATCCGCATAATGGCGCATAATCAATACTTCTTTTTGATCATCAGGCAATAAATGGATCATTGCCCTTAGATCGAAATGAGTCTGCTCTCTCAGCATCCTATCTTCCGCGCTTTCCTCCTGAAACTGCAACAGGTTAAAAACGTCTGTGCCATCCGCACTTGTAATCACCGGGGCCCTTTTTTCCCTCCTGAAGTAATCGATAACCAGATTATGTGCAATACGCATCACCCAAGGTAAAAATTTACCTTCTTCATTGTAACGTCCGGATCTGAGGGTGTTGATTACTTTAATAAATGCATCCTGAAAGATGTCCTCAGCCAGATATTGATCTTTAACCAATAAGTAGATCGAGGTGTAAATTTTCGACTTATGTCTTTTTAAAAGTTCTTCCAAAACGGACTCATCGCCATTCAGATAAAACTTGATCAATTCCTGATCACTAGTTTGTTGTAATTTCATAGGAGTATCCTTAC
>CAMLDJ010000536.1 GCA_946478755.1 uncultured Pedobacter sp.
TAGGGTTGATTGTGCTGTTCTGGAAGATTTTACCAAAGGAAACCGCACCGTATGACGACCGCAGTGCAATTAACATGAACCTGACCACTCCTGAGGGCTCTTCATTTACTTATACGGATAGGTTTATGATGAAGGTGCAGCAGATGATTATCGATTCGGTACCGGAAAAAGCGGTGAGCATTACCATTACTTCTCCAGGCTTTGGGGGCACGGGCTCAACAAACAGTGGCTATGTAAGAATGGGATTAAGCGATCCGGGCGACAGGGATAAAACACAGGCGGAGATTGCGGCAAGGCTGACCAGGATCAGCAGAAAATACTCGGAAGGGAAGGTGACCGTTATGGAGCAGCCTACCATCTCTGTGGGCCGCCGCGGGGGCTTGCCTGTTAACTATATCATCCAGGCCCAGAACTTTGAAAAACTAAGGGAAAAGGTTCCTCTATTTATGGACGAAGTTTCGAAAGATCCGACCTTTACCACCTCTGACGTGAACCTGAAATTTAATAAGCCGGAAATTGACCTGTCCATTGACCGGGAGAAGGCTAAAAACCTGGGTGTATCGGTTGCCGATATCGGCACGGCCTTACAACTGGGCTTAAGTGGCCAGCGCTTCTCCTATTTCTTTATGAACGGAAAACAATACCAGGTCATCGGTCAATTTGAGGTGAGCGACCGGAAGGATCCATTAGACCTAAGTTCGGTATATGTGCGAAATGATAAGAATGAGCTGATACAGCTCGATAACCTGGTCACTGCAAGGGAAGAAAGCAGTCCGCCACAATTGTACCGCAATAACCGCTTTACCGCCGCTACGGTTTCGGCAGGTTTAGCCCCGGGTAAGAGTATTGGCGACGGTATAGCAGCGATGGACAAGATATCAGAAAAAGTGTTGGACGAATCGTTCTCTACCGACCTTGGCGGGGAATCCAGGGATTTCAAAGAAAGTTCCTCTAATACCTTGTTTGCTTTCGGCCTTGCCTTATTGCTGGTATATTTAATCCTTTCGGCCCAGTTCGAGAGCTTCATAGATCCCATCATCATTATTCTAACCGTACCTATGGCCGTTGCCGGAGCTTTCTTATCCCTCTGGTTATTTGGGCAAAGCTGGAATATATTCAGCCAGATCGGAACGATTATGCTGATTGGTCTGGTAACGAAAAACGGCATCTTGATTGTTGAATTCGCGAATCAGCTGAAAGAACAGGGAAAGAGTGTGCATGATGCCATTCGTGAAGCTTCGGTTTCAAGGCTTAGGCCAATTCTGATGACCAGTCTGGCTATTGCCATTGGCGCCTTGCCTATTGCCATGGCCCTGGGCGCAGCAGCGAAAAGCCGGATGGGTATGGGTATTGTCATTGTAGGAGGAACAACCTTTGCGTTGATCTTAACGCTGTTCGTTATCCCAGCCATTTACTCCTACTGGTCGAAAGAACATAAGGCAAATACAGAATTACAAGAGTCATTAAAAACTGCATTGGAACATGAATTGGTTTAAATATAGGTCAGGAAAGTGCTTTATTTGTTTGATAACACTTTTAGCCCTGACCGCAAAGCTGAGCTTTGCTCAGCAAAAACTGGGTTTGGAAGAGGCAATCAGTGTAGCACTGCAAAACAATTACGACATAAAACTGGTCAACAACGATACAGAGATTGCTAAAAATAATGCGAATCCAGGCAATGCGGGTATGCTTCCCCGACTGGATGGCAGCTTCACAGATGGAGGCAGCAGACAGAATACTACCCGTACACAAAGCAACGGGAACCAGCAAACGCTTAATGGGGTAAAGAATACCAGCATGAGCTATGGAGCCTCACTGGGCTGGACGATTTTTGACGGCCTGCAGATGTTTACCAATTATGAGCGGCTTAAAGCGCTTCAGAAACTTGGTGAAGTAAACGCCAAAGCCACGATATTAACCACCGTAAGCAGCGTAGTCAACGCCTATTACACGGTATTAAAAGAACAACAACTGGCATCTGCCAGAGACAGTGCATTGGACATTTCAAAATTGCGTTTAACCATTGCCAATAATAAACTGACCATAGGCAGGGGCTCAAAACTTGATGTACTTACAGCCAAAGTGGATTACAACACCGATACCTCGGCGTATTTACAGGAAATCAATTTGTTGAAAACTGCTAAAACTGCCTTGAACCAGGTCATGGCCAGAGCACTGGACACTGACTTTAGCGTTGATGAAAAAATTAGTCTTGATGGTTCCCTGGATTACACTACACTGGCAGGCCAGATGGCTCAGCTGAATCCAGATCTGCAAAATGCCTTCATCAATAAGAAGATCGCGGAGCTGAATCTGAAGCAGATCAAAGGGCAACGGTACCCTGTGGTAGCCGTGAACGGCGGTTATGAATATCAAAAGAGCGCCAGTCCGACAGGTTTCAATATCCAGCAGCGGTCCAATGGTTTTACCTATGGCCTTACCGCCAGTTTAAACCTTTTTAATGGGTTTCTCCAACGGCAGAATGAGCGGAACGCTAAAATAGGGATCAATTCATCAGAACTGACTTTTGAAAAAGTAAAACAGGACATTAATGCACAGCTGATCTCCACTTATCAGGATTACAGCACCAGCCTCGACCTGGTTAAAATAGAAAAGAACAATGTGGATATTGCAAAGCAAAACCTGGACATTACGCTTGAAAAATACAGACTGGGCAGCATCGCTCCGCTGGAGCTCAGAGAGGCTCAGCGAAGCGCTATTGACGCAATAACCCGCTATCTGGAGGCACAATATCAGGCAAAACTTACAGAAATCAGCCTTAAAGAAATTAGTGGCACACTAAATATTCAATAAGATTAGTATTTTTAGCGAATGATTCTAGTAGCAGACAGTGGTTCAACAAAAACCGATTGGATGGGTTACAG
>CAMLDJ010000537.1 GCA_946478755.1 uncultured Pedobacter sp.
CGTTAAGCGCAAAAGAAAGGTAATTTACAGCGGTAAAAAAGGTTTCAAAACGGATCAGTGCATTCAAAATACCCCTTTTCTTTAAATACGGCGAGTAGCCCAGAACAAGCGCTATATCCTGCCTGCCGGGTTGCTGCATGCCACGCAGCCATTGGTCAGACGCAGGCACGCAATCTGCGTCCGTAAACACCAGCCATTCATTAACAGCAGCTTTTATACCCATGGTTACGGCGAACTTCTTACCCGCAATGAATTTACTGCCATCAGTAACCGTTACAATTTTAAGGTGCTTATATTCTTTGGCAAAAGCATCGAGTACCTCATTCGTTCCGTCCCATGACCTGTCGTTCACCACAATCACTTCAAAATCAGCATAATCCTGTTCTAATACAGCAGGCAAATATTTCGTCAGGTTTTCCGCTTCATTACGGGCGCAAATCACCACACTTAAAGGTCGGCCAGCCTCCTCAGGGATGGGAGCTATTTTTACCAGTGCCAGTTTAAGGTGCACAAACAAGCTAAAATATAGCTGGATCAGCAAACAAAAAACAAATAGGCCGAGCAGGCAATACTCAAGACGCTCTATTAAAGCGCCTGCAAAAAAGGTTAATTCCACGATGTACTTTTGAAGGAGCCAAATTTCTGATTTTTAATCTGTAATGTTCCTTTATGTTGATAAAAAATTTAGCCTGTTAATAGTTTGTTTTTTCCTATTTTTGCGCAGATTTTTTGAACGCAGGATAATGATTGTAAATAATGATGAAGTTCAAAGAACAGTAAAGACACAAAAATGAAATTTAATTTAGAGGCGAAGGATATACATTCGAAGGCAAGAGCGGGAACGATTACGACAGATCATGGCGACATACAGACACCCATTTTCATGCCTGTAGGCACTGCAGGAACAGTTAAATCCATCAATCAGCAGCAACTTAAAAATGATATTGACGCTAAGATCATCCTTGGAAATACTTACCACTTATACTTAAGACCCGGTCTGAACATCCTGGAACAGGCAGGCGGACTACATAAATTTATTGGCTGGGACAGACCGATTCTGACCGATAGTGGTGGTTATCAGGTCTATTCTTTGAGCAAAGTTCGCAAAATTAAAGAGGAAGGGGTTACTTTCCGTTCACATATTGATGGTTCCAAACATCTTTTTACACCAGAATATGCAATGGATATCCAGCGTACGATTGGTGCGGACATCATCATGGCCTTTGACGAATGTACGCCATATCCCTGTGATTATAAATATGCAGCGAATTCCATTAACATGACGCACCGCTGGCTAAAACGCTGCTGTCAGCATTTCGATAGTACAACACCTAAATATGGTTTCAATCAGACACTATTTCCAATAGTTCAGGGCTCTGTGTATAAGGATCTGAGAATGAAATCTGCGGAATTTATTGCTTCAATGGACCGGGAAGGCAATGCGATTGGCGGACTTTCGGTGGGGGAACCTGCAGAAGAGATGTATGGCATGACCGAAGTGGTCTGTAATATATTACCTGAAGAAAAGCCCCGTTATTTGATGGGTGTAGGTACACCAGTAAACATTCTGGAAAATATTGCACTGGGCGTTGATATGTTCGATTGCGTAATGCCGACCAGGAATGCCCGAAACGGGATGCTGTTTACCAAAAATGGGATTATTAATATCGGCAATAAAAAATGGGCTGAGGATTTTTCGCCAATTGAAGCCGATAGCGACCTGATTGCCGACACCGTATACTCGAAAGCTTATTTAAGGCACCTGATGCATTCAAAAGAGATGCTGGGCGCTCAGATTGCCACGCTGCACAACCTGCACTTCTACTTATGGCTTGTTAAAACAGCGAGGGAAAAAATCATTAGCGGCGAGTTTTACGCATGGAAAAACAAAATGGTTACTATCTTAGGTAATAAATTATAAATGAACATCATCAAAGACAGGGTCAAAATTCTGGACTGGTACATCATCAGTAAATACCTGGGTACATTTTTATATACCCTGACTTTATTTGTTGTCATCATCGTTATTTTTGACCTGTCGGAGAAGCTGGACGACTTCCTAAGTGCCAATCTTAGCTTCTGGCAGGTAATTTCGCTGTATTATGCAGGTTCTATCCCCTATTATGTGAACATGCTTTCTCCGCTGATCAATTTTATAGCAGTGATCTTCTTCACGGCAAAAATGGCTGATCAGACAGAGATCGTACCTATTTTAAGTGGAGGAGTAAGTTTTAACCGCTTTCTACTGCCCTATTTTATTTCTGCATTTATCATATTTGCTGCCAATCTGGCCTCTAACTTATACATTCTTCCCTATACCAACCAGCTTAAAAACAGCTTTGAGAATACCTATGTAAAGAAAAATGATCCGTCCAGCAAGAGCAATATCCATATGAAACTGGACGACAATACCTACATTTACATGGATAATTTCGACAACAAGAGCAAAACAGGTACCCGTTTTTCACTGGATAACTTCAAAGGAGATGTACTGACCAAAAAACTGGTCGCAGACGAAATCAAATGGGATTCCTTAAAACGCTCCTGGAAACTTACAAATTACTCTATCCGGCATGTCAATGGATTAAAGGAGACGTTTGTGAGCGGAGCAGCCATGACCAAGGATACGGTACTCGATATGCGTCCTGACGACTTTTCGGCCTATGACAATATATTCGAAAACCTAACCAATAAAGAGCTTTCAGAGAAGATCAGAAAGGAGAAGATCCGCGGTTCAGGTATCTGGAACGACCTTTTATTTGAGCAGTACAAACGTTATCTGCACCCCTTGTCCGCCTTTGTCTTAACGCTGATAGGCGTGGCGCTGTCGTCCAGGAAGGTCCGCGGAGGCGTGGGCCTGCCACTGGGAATTGGTATTTTGTTA
>CAMLDJ010000538.1 GCA_946478755.1 uncultured Pedobacter sp.
TTATAAAATTAAAAAGTAACCATCATGAAGACAACATTACTTAGCCTGATAGACGGGTCAGGTGCTACCGCTTTAAATGAATTAATTGCGAGGATTAACAAGCTTATCCCGGTAGAGCGCATTTATTTGAGCCAGTTTCAATATAAAGAGACCAGTTTTAAGGAGCTCGTCATCCTCTTCCCCAATTCCAGCAAACTGCACATTACTGAGGCCAGGCCTCTCCTAAATATGGTGATGGCCGATATTCCTGAATATAGGTTCCGTGTTTTTTATCTGCATGAGGTAAAGCAGGCCCTTTTACAAGGAAGTATCGTTTTTTATAGCATCTGCCGGGAAGAAAACCTGATATACCAATTGGAAGGGAGCGATCACGTTCTATTGTTGCCTAATCTGACCGCTAAAGCTGTATCGAACAAAGTGAAGCGAAATTTTGAAAAGGAACTTAAAAAGATAGGGGGCTTTAGGGAAGGGGCAGCATTTTATATGAACCGACAAGATGTGGTAATGTCTACCTTTATGTTGCACCAGGTGATAGAACTGAGTTATCGTGCCGCTGAACTGCTTGTGATCGGCAGAGATAAGATATCGCACTCGATATGCAACCACCAAAAATTCATACAGCAATATGTGCCAGAATTAGGCCTGGTATTTAACAGTCAGGACGAAGAAGAAATGAAGCTCCTGGCCCTGCTGGATGATGCTTATCGCGCAGTTCGTTATGAAAACATCTATACGGTAAATGATGAGCAGGTGCTTTTCTTTATGAGTAAAGCAGATTTGATGGCCAAACTAATCGCTGAATTATATAAAGTGATGGTAGCACAGTTTACGGAACAATGTGCTATAAGACAGGAAGACGCTGTGCCTGTTATTGCATCTGCCTGCTCACAGGTTTAGGTATTCTTCACACCTGGTTCACACTTCCTTCACACAAAACTCACAAACAGGTACCTTTTTGTGAAGAAAGTGTGACTTATGTGTGAACTATGTGAGCAGAAGTTATGGAGATGAGTCCTTCCCTTACCGAGTTGCCTACGCTTTGGTATAATTTTTGTTAATATAATTTCTAATAACACAGCTTCTTTTTCCAAAAAGAACTATACTATTAGCAAATAAGTTAACACTCAAAAAATATGGGAAGAATTAAAAAAGGGATCCTCGGCGGCTTCTCTGGAAAAGTCGGCTCGGTAGTGGGTGCCAGCTGGCGCGGTATCGATTATATGCGTTCTTTGCCGAAAATCAGCAATAAGCCTGCTACACCAGCACAATTGGGACAACGCTGGAAACTCTCCCTCTTCAGGGGATTTTTATTGGTCATTCTGCCTGGTTGAAAAACTATATCAGAATTATGGTGAATATACGGCAATGAATGCGGCCCAATCTTACAATATGAAGGAGGCCATTACGGGTACCTGTCCTGAATTTGAGATACATTTCCCTAATTTTGTATACAGCAGGGGTATTTTGCAGGGTGTTGGCGGCGTAAAGGCCATTTCCCTTGAACCGGCCTCGGTTAATTTTAGTTGGTTGAATGTTTTCTTTGCTCCTTTATGTGCTGCCATCGAGGAGGTAGTCATCATCGTATATAGTCCAGTTATTAAACATTTCGCTTTTCTGGAAAATGCAGGTACCCGTCAGGATCAGGGAGCAAAAATCATCGTACCTGAGTCTTTTAGCGGTAATAATGTACATTGCTATCTGAGCCTTTACTCGGCAGACAAAAAGCTGGCCTCTACCAATCAGTATCTTGGAGAGATTGCGGTGCTTTAGCCTGTGCATCGTTCTATAATTTAAGAGTTATGTACAAAGTCCGATCAGCCGACCAGACGGAAACAGGCAAAAAAAGGTATTCAAAAAATAATTCGACCACCTTTTTATTTGTAAACAAAAACCTTAAAGCGCTGCCTTGATTTTCAGAGCAGCATCGGCAAGCTCCTGCTGTGTCGGTTGCAGCTTCGCTTTACTAAAATTCATATCCCCTACTTCATTCATAGGAATAAGATGAATGTGGACGTGAGGCACTTCCAATCCAATCACAGCAACGCCTACTTTTTCACATGGAAAAGCTTTCTTCAATCCTGTAGCCACTATTTTAGCGAACAGGGTTAGGCCGAAATAGCTTTCATCGTCCATATCGAAAATGTAATCAATCTCCTTTTTAGGGATTACCAGAACATGTCCCATCACTAGCGGGCTCACATCCAGGAAAGCCAGGAACTCGGTGGTTTCGGCGACTACATGTGCAGGAATTTCCCCATTCACGATTTTTGAAAAGACACTTGCCATAATTTTGATTTTATCTGCTGATCTCTAATATCTCAAATTCCATTTTTCCTGCCGGAACTTCAATCTCCGTCGTATCGCCAACAGATTTGCCTAGCAATCCTTTTGCAATCGGTGATTTTACCGAAATCTTTCCGGTTTTAAGATCGGCTTCAGACTCAGCTACCAACTGATAAGACATGGTAGCGCCGTTTTTAATATTTTTTATCTTTACTATAGAAAGTGCAAGCACTTTAGAAGTATCCAGTTTAGACTCATCAATCAGTCTTGCAGTGGAAAGTGTGCCCTCCAGCTTGGATATTTTTGCCTCGTGTAAACCCTGTGCCTCTTTTGCTGCATCGTACTCTGCATTCTCAGAAAGATCACCTTTATCTCTCGCTTCTGCAATTGCCTTAGAAATCAATTGCCTGCCCGTAGTTTTTAAATACTGTAACTCTTCTTTCAGTTTATCTAAACCATCTTGGGTATAATATGTTACCTCTGTCATAGCTCGTTATTTTTTGTCAATCCTCTAAAAAACAAACAAGACTACATCGGCTTTTAAGCCTACATAGTCTTGCTTCCATTAAAACGAAGATAAT
>CAMLDJ010000539.1 GCA_946478755.1 uncultured Pedobacter sp.
CACAATTGGCATCACCTCGTTAGAAATGCTCCATCCGATTACACTCGGATGATTTCTATCCCGGAGGATCAATTCCTGAAGATGCTTTTCTGAATCCCTCCAGTAAGCCGGATCGTCCAGCTTCGGTCCGCCATCACTTGCCCATACCGCCGTTTCATCCAGTATCAGGATGCCCATTTCATCCGCGACATCCATGTAAAAAGAAGGATATGGTTGTGCATGAAGCCGCACGGCGTTCAAATTAGCAGCTTTCATCGCGGTATACCAGGCGTAAGCATACCTGCGTGTCATTTGCGGAATACCCATAAAATGCCAGGAATCTCCTTTCATGACAAAAGGTTTGCCGTTCAGCAAAAAATCAGTCCCATTAAGTGCGGTTTGCCTCCATCCAAAACGGCTGTACTTACTGTCGACCACCTTATTTCCCACAGTAGTTTTTATCACCAGGCCATACAGATGAGGTGTGGCAGGACTCCAGGTATTCAGCTTATTATTTACGGCAGCGGATATGGTAACTTTTGCGGTTCCATGTGCAGGTAGCTCGACAGTCACTGCCGAAATCGTCAAGGCGGGTTTGCTGTCGAGTGCTGAACCTGGAAACATACCGCTCAGGTGATCTTTGTCAGTTGCTGGCGGTATCCATTTATATACATTCCCGTTTAAGGTTACTGTTCTTTTTTTGGCGGTATTGTTCACTAAAGTGATTTCCGCATCGAGCTTGTTCTGATCTACCAAAGATTTAACATACACGTCTGAGATTCTGATCTCCGGCAAAGCCAGTAGGTAAACATCTTGCCATATCCCTGCAATATGCTGTCCCCAGAAAGAGCCTGCCTGATAAGTTCTTCTGCCAAAATCACTTCTTTTATCGAATAAAGAAGGTTTTCTGATCCCTATGGTCAGCTCATTTTCCTCACCGAACAATACGGCTTCAGTCACATCTACATCAAAGGGAAGGAAAAGGCCAAACTGTTGTCCCACTTCCTTTCCATTTAATAAAATCCGGGCATCGCCTGCTACGGCTTCAAAATGAAGCAGGATACGCTGGCCTTTCCATGATGCCGGAACAACAACTTTTTTACGGAGCCAGCCCATTTTCACCTGCTCCCAGGCTGCAGGATAACTGGGAAAAGTTCTGAAATCACCACCCAATCCGTTTTTATCTGCAAAACTGTTTACATTCCATGGTGAAGGGATTTTAATAGCTACTTTATCCCATCCATCGGGTTTCGCTTCTGTCAGTTTCGGCGGCGCATCAAAGCCTTCTTTAAAATCTGCAGGCAACGCTAACGGCTGAAACCGCCAGGCCCCATTTAAACATAACTCCTGTCTATAGGGCTTTTCCGCAGGCTTTACCCAATGGTCAGTTGGGGCGAATTCGGCAGAAAATGTTTTACTCTTTTCCTGTCCATAATTTGCAAATGGCAGAAAAAGAGCAAAACCCCACATTAAACTATTTTTTAAAATCTTCATTGGTCTAATTTTCAAAAAGTATCAGCAATTTTCATAGTTTAACCTGATTATGACTATCTGGCAGCAGCTTCCAGCTGTGCTTTATCCGAAGCAAAACGAATATGATCAATTTTCATTTCCTGGGGAGTGGGATCATCTTGTTTATTGTACAATACGATCCTGAAATAATTGATAGCGGCTAAATTTGCACCACCTTCAATATCTTTAAATGCATTTAAAGGAACAATGATCGTATTCCATCCGGCTGCCAGTTTGGTTGATCCAATTTTCAATCCCCCAAATGGCAGGCCCAGTGCGGCTGTATTGGAGGAACCGCCACTTGATATGGCCACCTGTCCGTTTCCGTTTAATAAATCCGGTTTTTCTACAAAAAACCAAAAAGCCAGGTAACCATTGTCCCTGGTTACACCGGTATTAACCGGTTCGGCATAAATTTTCCTCAGGCGTTCAGGCTTAAATCCCTTTGAGCTGATGGCATAAGTACCTTCCTGATGATCGGCACTCAGTTCCAGGGCAGCATCCAATCCAAACCACTGGGTTGGTTTTGCATCCAAAGATTCGCAACGGTCTAATACCTGAACTTTTTGGGCATTGGCATAGGTACATGCAAGCACCAGCAATAACGAAGTAATTGTTTTTTTCATAAAGTTTATATTTGATTTAGGTTGTGCAGTCCTGATCGGTTCAAGCCCCAGCTGCTCTACTAAATTCTTTTTTTCAGGTTAAAAAAAACATAACAAAAGATTAATAACCGGAGCGCCGGCACTTAATTTTAAAAATACAGCTCCTTTTCAACCCGCCTTTCGGGTAAACTTTAATATTTAATCATTTTTTTTCAATCGGACCATCAAGGCCGTTCTTTATTAACTAATTATTAAGGCAATTTTAATTATTAGGTGCTACATTCGGAGAAACCAAATTAATTAATGTATGAAAAAAACTACCCTCCTGACTTTGCTGTTGATCACTATGGCCATAATGATAGCAGGCAGTACGGCTCAGGCCAAAAAACAGAAAGTACTGATCTTCAGCAAGACACTCGGCTTTCATCACAATTCCATTAAACAGGGTATTGAAGCCATTCAAAAATTAGGACTTGAAAATAAATTTGATGTCGACAGTACCACCAACTCATCAAATTTTAATAGTGCAAACCTGAAACAGTATGCAGCGGTAATTTTTTTGAGCACCACCGGCGATGTATTGAACAAGGAGCAACAGGCAGCATTTGAAAAATACATTCAGGCTGGCGGAGGTTTTGCGGGCATACACAGTGCTGCAGATTGTGAATACAACTGGCCCTGGTATGGCAAGCTGGTAGGCGCCTATTTTGCCGGACATCCGGCTCCGCAGACCGCTACTTTAAACGTGACCAACCATAA
>CAMLDJ010000540.1 GCA_946478755.1 uncultured Pedobacter sp.
GGGCACCTGGCCAATCGAAAGAAAGCGGCGGCAGCCGGTTTAATCGAGGAATGCATCGCAGCCGATATACAGTTTCATATTGCCATAGCCGAAGCTTCCAAAAATGAAATCCTGGCTGATCTTTATAAGTCTGCTTCTATACACCTGAAAAAATGGTTTCTTCATATCTATCCGGATACGGCCGTGTTTGAGGAAACTTACCCCATTCACGAACAATTGCTAAAAAGCATTATTGCTGGCGATGCCAAGAAAGCATGGAGCGTTGCGGCAAAAATAATCGGACACGTATCTCAATAAAAAAATGAAAGAAACAATTACTAGCATTGACCCTAAACAAATCGCCCAGCAAACCGTATATCCAATACTCTTCGCGATCAGTTTTTCACATCTGCTGAATGATACCATACAATCGCTCATACCGGCTATCTACCCGCTGGTAAAAGACAATTATAAATTGACTTTCTCGCAAATAGGTCTCATCACGCTTACTTTTCAGATGGCAGCGTCTCTTTTTCAACCTTTTGTCGGCTTATATACCGATAAGAAGCCCCAGCCATATTCGCTGGCGGTTGGTATGGGCTTTACCTTAATCGGTCTGATCACCTTATCGATGTCAACAGGATTTCATTTTATGCTGCTTTCGGTTGCGCTGATCGGAACGGGATCTTCTATATTCCATCCTGAGGCCTCACGGATGGCACATGCTGCTTCGGGGGGACGCCGCGGACTGGCACAATCGATATTTCAGCTGGGAGGGAATGCCGGAAGTTCTATAGGCCCTTTGCTGGCTGCCTGGATCATTGTACCTCAGGGGCAATTCAGTGTAATCTGGTTTTCCGTCATCGCTTTACTGGCGATTGTGATCTTAAGTTGGGTAGGTAACTGGTATAAAGGTTACATGGTAAATTTACAGGCAAGACATACTTCTAAAATAAACGCTGCGACAACCAATTTCAGCAGGAATAGGGTTATTGTTGCAGTGGTTATTTTGCTGGTACTTATTTTTTCAAAATATTTCTACATGGCCAGCCTGACCAGTTATTTTACTTTTTATTTGATCGAAAAGTTTCATGTGCCGATACAGACTTCACAGGTTTACCTTTTTGTGTTCTTGTTTTCTGTGGCAGCGGGAACCTTGATTGGCGGTCCGGTAGGTGACAGGTTTGGGCGTAAATATGTGATCTGGTTTTCGATTTTAGGGACAGCCCCATTTGCATTGATGCTGCCCTATGCGAACTTATTCTGGACGGGCGTGTTGATTGTTCCAATAGGAATGATATTAGCTTCTGCGTTCTCGGCTATTTTGGTTTATGCCCAGGAACTGATTCCGGGCAAAGTAGGCCTGGTTGCCGGCCTTTTCTTTGGCTTTGCTTTTGGGATGGGGGGGATTGGTTCTGCATTGCTTGGCAAGCTTGCCGACGATACAAGCATTGAATATGTCTATCATATCTGCGCGTTCCTTCCGCTGATTGGTATCATTACAGGATTCCTGCCCAATATAGAAAGCAGAAAGAAAGTCTAGCCATTCGAAAAAAACACAGCCGATACTGTTAATTCTTTGGTCAAACTGAAATAAGTTGTTAAGTGTGGAGTCTTTTCTGAATATTTTTCGGAAATAATGGTAAGTATTGTTAGTATAACTTGCATTATAGAATTTTACCGAAAATTAATAAATAAAGACATGTTAGTTGAAACCAAAGAGCGGGCTTGTTTAACTGCGGACCTTACCAGTAAATTTGAACATTTGTGGCACCTGGTTGGCAATACACCAATGCTGGAACTGCAATACATATACAAGGGGAAACCAGGGAAGGTTTACGTGAAATGCGAGCATTATAACCTAACGGGAAGTATTAAGGACAGAATGGCTTTAAACATAATGTATGAAGCGTATAAATCCTGCTCCATTAAACCTGGTGATACGATCATCGAGGCGACCAGTGGCAATACGGGGATTGCGTTCGCTGCTATTGGCCGGGCATTAGGTCACCAGGTTAAGATCATTATGCCGAACTGGTTAAGCAAGGAACGTATTGATATCATCAGAAGCATGGGCGCTGAGGTGATTCTGATCAGCAAGGAAGAAGGTGGCTTTTTAGGTAGCATAAAAATGTGCGAAGAGCTTGCAGCTGCAGGGGGCGTGTTTTTACCAAGGCAGTTTGAAAATCAATATAATGGACAAGCACACGAGAAAACCACTGGCATGGAAATCTGGGAACAACTAAAGTTAAACGGTTTACAGCCGGATGCTTTTGTGGCCGGTGTTGGAACAGGGGGGACGGTGATGGGCGTAGGAAAAGGGCTGAAATCTCATAATCCTGCTATTAAAATCCATCCACTGGAGCCAGCTGAAAGTCCGACTTTAACTACAGGATATAAAGTAGGCAGTCACCGTATACAGGGTATTTCTGATGAATTTATTCCGCAGATTGTAAAGCTGGACGAATTGGATGAGGTGATTCAGGCCAATGACGGAGACGCGATTATCATGGCGCAGAAACTGGCAAAAGAACTCGGACTGGCAGTTGGCATTTCATCGGGTGCAAATGTGATTGGAGCCATCAAATTAAGGGAGAAAATCGGTGATAATGCTGTAGTTGTTACGATATTAAGTGATAGCAACAAAAAGTACCTGAGCACTGACCTGGTCAAAGAAGAAGCGATTAAGGATTCGTTTATTTCTACGGATACCACATTCACCGGATACGAGCCAATTTGCCGTTTAAAATAACCTAATAAAAAATCATTTCCTAAGATGAGATTGAACCACCACATTTTTATGAGCTTAAGGCTACTTGTCATTTGCCTTTTTATCTTTTTTGGATCGGCAGCCCGTACATTGGCCCAGG
>CAMLDJ010000541.1 GCA_946478755.1 uncultured Pedobacter sp.
AACCGGCAAATTTCTAAAAAAGGAAATGGGCCTGTAAACAAACCGTTATGGCAGTGTTTTTAAGTGATTTTCTGCCCGATTCCGATGCTTCAAGCAAATTGCAGGTTGTTGACGAAGGACTGGATAAATTAAGCTCAGAAGAGGAAAGTTCTCCTTATAAATTGATAGAGGAGGCCGACATCAGCGCCATTTTAATACCCCGGAAACCTTTTTCCCATAAAGGCACTTATGGGCATGCCCTGATTATAGCGGGAGCGGTGAAGACCATGGGTGCGGCATTGCTGGCTACAAGCGGCTGTTTATTTGCTGGCGCGGGATTAACCACTGTGTCAATTCCAGAAAGTGGGCTGACTGCTTTAAATACCATGCTGCCCGAAGCGATGTATCTGGAGAGGGGCCATCTGGTCAAAGTAAAATCATTAAAGAAATATAATGCCATTGCCATTGGGCCTGGACTGGGCAAGCTTTTAGAAGCCGTTTGCATCGTTGAGGAACTCGTTTCTTTAAAAGTTCCTGTCATCGTTGATGCTGATGCCTTAAATATCCTTTCCAAACGTGAAGACCTCCTGCTGCACCTGGCAAAGAACTCTGTATTTACCCCTCATCTGAAGGAATTTGATACCCTGTTTGGTAAGCATGAAAGCTGGTGGGAAAGGTTACAGACGGCAAGAGCGATGGCAAAGAAGCTTGGTTCTGTCCTAGTACTAAAAAATCAATATACTTTTATTATAGACCAGCAAGGCGATGTGCTGATTAATCCCACGGGTAACCCCGCGATGGCCCAGGGCGGAATGGGCGACGTACTAACCGGACTGATCACCGGATATGTTGCTCAGGGCTATAGTGCAAAGGCTGCGGCTATTCTGGCTTGTTATTTTCATGGAAGGGCCGGCGACGACCTGGCGCTGAGTCACTACACCATTACTGCATCACAATTGGCAGCACAGATTCCGGTAACTGTTAATGCATTTTTAAAAAGGCTGGTTTAGCCATATCTGTGATGATCCTTTAAAAATCAAACAGGTGTTTTTCGGCGTGATAAGATGAACGTACCAGCGGCCCGCTCTCCACATACCTTAGTCCCTTTGCCAATCCGATTTCCTTGTATTTAGCAAACTGATCAGGATGGATCCAGTCGACCACAGGATGATGGTTACGCGTAGGTTGCAGGTATTGTCCTAAGGTTAGGATGTGTACACCATTGGCAACCAGGTCGTCCATTGCTTCTAAAACATCTGCTTCAGTCTCTCCCAATCCCAGCATGATACCGGTCTTGGTTCTTAACCCGAATTCGGAAATGCGCTTCAGGGCTTCTAAACTTCTGTCATATTTTGCCTGAATACGTACCTGTTTGGTTAAACGCCTTACGGTTTCCACATTGTGCGACATCACTTCAGGACGTTCTTCTAAAACACGATATAAATTATCCCACTGACCTTTAAAATCGGGAATTAAGGTTTCAAGCGTAGTTTCAGGGCTTTCTCTTCTGATGGCCTGTAGCGTTTCTGCCCAGATGATAGAGCCCCCGTCTTTCAGGTCATCGCGGTCTACCGACGTAATTACGCAATGTTTTACCTGCATCAGTTTAACGGAATTCGCTACGCGGTCAGGCTCCCCGGTGTCAACAGCCATCGGTCTGCCTGTAGCTACCGCACAGAATGAGCACGAGCGGGTACAGATGTTACCCAGAATCATGAAAGTTGCTGTTCCTGCTCCCCAGCATTCGCCCATATTTGGACAATTGCCGCTTTCGCAGATGGTATGCAGTTTATGGGTATCCACCAGGCTACGTACCTGTGCATACTCTTTACCTACAGGAAGCTTTACTCTAAGCCAATCAGGTTTGCGTTGTATTGGGTTCTCTGAAACAACCGGAAGTGAGATCATTCGACAAAGTTAAGCAATAGGTTTGAATAGTGGTAAACCCATCAGGAGATTACGATCACAATAAAATCATAAAATATAGGAAGAATGATTAATTTTACCACATGGCTACTTCAAAAATAACTTATAACGGTGGTTTAAGGACCACCTCGATACATGAGCGTTCCGGCAAGGAGATCATTACCGATGCGCCGGTTGACAACAAGGGAAAAGGGGAGGCATTTTCGCCAACCGATCTGCTGGCTACCTCTTTGGGCAACTGTATGCTGACCATAGTAGGGATTGCTGCCAATGAACACGGTTTTAGCATTGATGGTACAACTTGTGAAATCACTAAAATTATGGCCGAGAACCCAAGAAGGGTAGCGGAGATTGTGGTTAATTTGCAGTTTCCTGCGAATAATTATGCGGATAAGGATAAAAAGATCATTGAGCGGTCGGCAAATACCTGTCCCGTGATGTATAGCTTACATCCGGACATCAAAAAAACGGTCTCTTTCAACTACTAGTCTAAACCACCGGGTACATAAATTTCCTGATTATAAATGTCTTGCCAATGATAGCTGTACAGGCCTGTCATTGGCTTTATTATTTGCTAATAAATTTGGAATTCAAGAATAAATACTTTTATTTGTGATGTTGATCATACGTTACTCATAACCAGGTATAAATTATAACCAGATATCGCTGCCAAGCCGCGCTTACAAATACAGACATGCACCAGACTTCAACCATAACAATACTAAATCCAAAAAGACTGATTTTTGGAGCAGATAGTTTCGATCAGTTTATTGAGGATTATCTTGAACTGGGCTTAAAAAGGTTATTTGTTTTGAGCTTTTCAGGCCTGGAGGATAAACTGACAATAAAACTGGAAAAACTGAGGTCGGCCGGTACCCTGATCAAACAGAATACCTCGCTGATGAAAGAACCCTCATTTGAGGATTTTGAAACCATACTT
>CAMLDJ010000542.1 GCA_946478755.1 uncultured Pedobacter sp.
GCCTCCCTTTTTTAGCATTTGTTGGCTTTATTTTTTTGAGATCTGTTAAGCCGCGAAGAGCCTTACCTGAGGGTCAGCATACTGACATGTTAACTTTAGGCGCAGCGTGGTTCGACGCAAGGAATCGTAAGCTCATCATAAAAGGAAAAACTATAGACTTGACCGGAACTGAAAGCCGTTTGCTACGCATCTTTGCATTGTCTCCTAACGAGACTATAGAGAGAAGCCGGCTGCAAAAAGAGATATGGGAAGATGAAGGTGTTATTGTGGGCCGCAGCCTGGATATGTTTATATCAAAACTTAGAAAAAAATTGGAATTTGATCCGGATATCAAAATTGTTGTCATACGCCGCAAAGGATATAGGCTTGAAATTAGCGCTTAAGGAAAATCCGCATCCTCGATAGCTTTTTCATAATGTTAAAGGATAAGCTCGCCAACTGAAACACCCTTATCATTTAGCATCTGAAGATTAAATGACCGTTCATCAACTTTCACTTTAATTACTGTTCGTAACCCAGGATTTGGGCCACCTCCAATAGCGATTGCATAGTTATGTTTTCCCTCCACTGCCGGATGGACTCCGTGTACATGCGTATGCCCTGAGATCAAAACGTCAACTTTCGCTTTATTTAATATCGGCCCCCAGACTTTCTGGCAATGTTCTGCGCCATGGGCCCACCGCGGACCGAAATAATGTGTAGGAATATGGCTGAATACCACCCTATACTTTGCTTTTTTGAAAGACTTTTTTTGAATTTCTTTCTCCAGCCACCGGGCCTGCTCGATTCGGTAATCATCAAAATTCGATAAATTAGCGTAGCCAGCGTCTGTATCTTCCTTGTCTTCTCCCGAATCCAGCACAATGCAATACATTGGCCCAAGCTCAAAAGAGTAATAGAACTTGTCGTCAAAGCCGTTAAAATATGCTCCTATCTGACGAGCGAATTGCCCCCTTGTTTCATGATTTCCTCTGGAAAATATGAACGGCGTCCCAACAGAGGCGAGACCGGAAAGTGGCGCTAAAAGATGATTCACCAGCTGTGCTTCGTCAATCTGGTAGTCAAACATATCACCGTTTAAAAATACAAAATCTTGCTTTTCCGTACCTGCCAGATCAAAAAGATGCTTAAAAGATGCAGGGCGGTCATGAATATCGTTCAATACCAGGAAAGACACCGAATCCGAACCCGGATCAGGCGTGCTAAACGGTAGAATTGAACTTTTATATAACGTTGAATATTTGATATCGTATGGTTTCGACAAGTCTATTACTTTAGAAAACACCTGATAATAATACGTTTTTCCAGGATCCAGGTAGTCTAGCTTTATCGCATGAATGGTGTTATTTGCCTGTACCAGTCCAGCCTCAACTGTGTGGGCTTTTCGAGTAAGTTCCTGCGGACTTTCCCCATATTCGACCCAACTGTAACAAGGGAAGTTTGTGATCCACCGGACCGTGACAGCATGCGCTGAAAGCGCCTGCAAATACGGCCCGGTTTTCAAGACAGAATGCTCTTCTACCATTCCGCTGACCCCGAATGCCTTCGCAGGCCCGGAATATACACTACTCAATCCTATCACTCCTGCAGAAGCAAGAAAGTTTCTGCGGCTCAGTTCCAAAGTTTTATTTTGATCCTTCATTGCTGTTGCTAATTGATATCTTCTGTTAAATTACATTTAAAATGCTCCAATTTCAGCAGGATGAGTAAAATGCGTGTTGCCGGTACTGGAGGTGATCATGATTTTAAAGTATCGCGCCTGCATAGTTGAACTCAGGTAAACCGGTTGTTTAACAAATGTATTGGTCAGATCTTTGAAAGTACCTGCGTCTTGCCAGGTATTACCATCTGTACTTAATTGAATCGCTACCTCCCGTGGGTTTCCCGTAGTCGTGTTCACTGCTGGCCAGAAATTAAATCCATGAATGCTTTTAGTTTCAGTCATATCCACAATGATCGTATGCGGATGGGCAGGCTTGGCGGCTTTCCACTGTGTGTGCCAAATTGTGTTGGTTTTGCCGTCTATGGCATTGGCAGCCAGGTTAGGGGCCTCATCCGATGAAAAGCTCAGTAACTTCCATTTAGATATATTTAAGTCTTCATAAACGCCCTTAATTTTATAAAAAGTGGTCTTCAGGCTATCGTTTACCGGAACTTGTGAGTTTGTTTGATCGATGCTGAGCGGCAACATGTAGTCCCGCAATGGTTCAATTCCACCTATCGTTTTTAGTTTAATCTTTAATCCACGAGTATTCATCTGTCCTGGCTGGATAGATGCTTCGGATGCGGTAAGCTCATAACTTCCCTGAGGTAAAACCGCATAATTGGTGTTATTTTTCGCATTAAATTCGCTCACCAGCTCAGGATGGACTTTAAAATTGATATTAATAGTTCTATTCAGCTCACTAACTCCTCCTAATGCTGCGCCAAATGTGATCGATTGCATGGTATCACGCATAATCAGGTCAATTGCTTTTGGATAATCAACTGCCTGAGGCATATAAATTTTAGCGTATTGATCGGGGTTCGAAATCAGCTCCCGCTTGCAGGAGCATACGATTATACCGGCACAAAGTGCGGGTATGATCGTCTTTAAAGATGGCATTCTCATGTATTTGTGATTAATTATATCCTGGATTTTGTTTTAAAGCTTTATTCTTTTCCATTTCTGATTGCGGGATCGGAAACAAGTTGAACGCTGGCTTATAGCTTCTTTTCTCAGTAACGATCTTATCGAATTTATAAGTGTTACCGGTTCTTGTGATCCGCATGCCTATGGCATCTCCAAAGGTTGAGCTGCCAATAAGCCACCTTCGGACATCCCAAAAACGTTG
>CAMLDJ010000543.1 GCA_946478755.1 uncultured Pedobacter sp.
GTTATTCTATGCAGCGTAAATGGTTTCAATACTGGTTCAACTCCCCTTATTATCACATTCTGTACAGCCAACGTAATGATGCTGAGGCTGAATTTTTAATTGACAACCTATCCGCTTATTTAAAACCTGCTGCACAGTCAAGGATCCTTGATATCGCCTGTGGAAGAGGCCGCCATGCCATTTATCTAAACAAAAAAGGTTATGATGTAACCGGCATTGATCTCTCGGAACAAAGCATTAAATATGCGCAGCAATTTGAACAAAAGCACCTCCATTTTTTTGTTCATGACATGCGGAAATTGTGTTACATCAACTATTTTGATATCGCTTTAAACCTTTTTACCAGTTTCGGCTATTTTGAAACGGAGAAAGAGCATGTAAACGCATTGAAATCATTTAGAAAGGGCTTAAAGGCCGACGGAACGCTGGTGATAGATTATTTTAACACCCAAAAGATCGTTAAGAACCTTACCCATAAGGAAACCAAGACTGTTGACGGTATAGAGTTTCATCTGAACAAGTTTGTGTCTAACGGAAAGATCATCAAGCATATCAATTTTGAGCACCGTGACAAACCTTTTGCATTTGAAGAGCGTGTGCAGGCCTTCGAACTTGCCGACTTTGGAAGAATGTTTGAAAAAAGCGGTTTACAGATCGCAGCGAAATTTGGAACCTATGGTCTGGATGAATTTGATGAGACAAAATCAGACCGGCTGATATTAATCTGCAAAAAGGTATGATAGAGAGCCTGCAACAATTTGATGTAGAGCTTTTTTTAAAGATCCACAGGGCAATGGCCAATCCGTTCTTTGACTGGTTATTACCATTAATGCGTAACAAGTACTTTTGGACTCCGCTTTACCTGTTCATTGTTGTTTTCTGTTTTACCGAGTACAAAAAGAGAGGCGCCTACATTATAGGAATGCTACTGGTTACCTTTGCCATGGGCGATCTGATTGCCTCACGATTGATTAAACCTTTTGTGGCCCGGATCAGGCCTTGTAACGACATTAACCTCGCAGATGAACTGATCAGAAGAGTACCATGCGGCAGTGGCTATAGCTTTCCTTCGGCCCATGCCACAAATCATTTTGCCATTGCTGTATTCCTGATTTTCGTATTTTACAACAAGTGGAAGCCTATTTTGCCCATAGGTCTGGCCTGGGCCTTTGTCATTTCCTTTTCACAGATCTATGTAGGTGTACATTACCCTGTTGATACCATAGCGGGAGCTTTGCTTGGTACAGCAATAGGTCTATTTACCGCAGCAATTTATAGAAAAATACAACCGAAATTATAATGGAAATCTGGAAACTAGTTGTTTTATTTTTCAGTGCGTTTTTAGGAGGAACAGCCATCTTCTTAGTTAAAAGCGACAAATCTCAGCTACTGAAACTAATTCTTTCTTTTAGTGGTGCCTACTTATTTGCTATTACTGTATTACACCTGATCCCGGATGCTTACAGTGGCACAGACCACGAAGCTATAGGCGTATTTATTCTCATAGGTTTTTTGCTGCAGGTTCTGCTAGAGCAATTTTCAGAAGGGGTAGAACATGGGCACATTCACAAACATAACGACAATAAGGCATTTCCCTATGGCATTATGATCAGTTTATGTTTGCATGCTTTCCTTGAAGGGATGCCACTGGCCAAAGATCAGCACAATGCATTGATTTATGGCATTGCGTTGCATCACATTCCAGCCGCATTTGCCCTGGCGAGCATTCTTTTACAAAGCCATTTCCAGCGGAACAGTATTGTAATTTACATCAGCATCTTCGCGATTATGGCCCCTCTTGGCTTCTATGTAAGCTTTGGACTGAGCAATGGCAGCATTGGCGGCGTGGAAGCTTATTTCAATAAGATTATGGGCATAGTCATCGGAATATTTTTACATATTTCTACCACGATCCTCTTTGAATCGAGTGTTGATCATAAAGTAAGTAAGCGCAAAATGATTGCCGTGTTATGTGGTGTAGCGATAGCTCTTATCGGTTTTTATAGTTCCGGCCACACCGGTCCTGCGCATTAGCCTCTCATCTTATCGAGTAAAGCATTTAACTGTTCGGCTTCTTCCTGTGTTAAATTGGGCGCGGCCATGGCTGACAGATCCACTTCATCATCCATCTGCATGAGCAGCGACAGCCCTTTTTTGGTGATCAGAATGTCTACCGAGCGTTTGTCGTTCCGGTTAACCCCCTTTAGCACAAGGCCTTTTTGAACCAGCCGGTCTACAATCCTCGAGGCATCGCACATTTTATCAAGCATTCTAGATCTTAAAAGATTAATCGTAGAAGGATTGGGATGCTGGCCTCTCAATATCCTCAAAATGTTAAACTGCTGAGTAGTGATGTCGTACGGTGACACCATCTGCTTTAACCTTTCGTTGCACCATCCGTAGGTAAACATTACATTTACAATGGCCTGCTGATATACACTTTCAAACCGGGAAGTCTTCGTTTCATTCTGCAAATGCATCTCTATTCCTTTATTTATCTTCTGCGTTTTTTTCTCTTTCTGGTTTTCCAAAATTCCAGGGGCAGTGTTTACATTTATTTTTGCAGCAAGTTCCACGTTTCAAATGATATGCTGCGGTAAACACCATTAAACCATCATCATTAAAATAATAGTCCTCCCCTTCCCTCATCAATTCAGCAATTTAACGACCAAAGTTGATTCAAAGTGGCTTTTTAATTGTATGCCACTGCCATGATTGGTCCAGATTTGTGACGGCTTTACTTTTTCGGCAGTCAAAAGAATATCGTTCCAGTCGGCATGATCAGAAATATACAATTGAATTTCATGGTTATT
>CAMLDJ010000544.1 GCA_946478755.1 uncultured Pedobacter sp.
TGACTGGGAAAGTTCATAACTTTACGCAGCATTTATTCATGAAAAAGAATACCCGTTATAATCTTTTAATTGCCCTCACTTATTCGGTTACATTGATAGGTGGGATGTATTTTGGCTATAAGTTTTTAAAGGATCAGGGCTTTCAGTTTCAAAGACCTGTTCAGTTTGCTAGTAACCATACTGAAAAAGTAGATGAAATCATTCACATCATCAATAGGAATTATGTTGATGATGTGAATGCTGACTCACTGCACCATTTACCTATAGATAGTTTATTACACAAGCTCGACCCGCATAGCATGTATCTGCCTGCGGCCAAAGCCACTGAGCTGACCGAAACGCTGGAAGGAAACTTTGAAGGTATTGGTATTGAATATTATATCCTGAAAGATACTTTATTGGTGACGAACGTGGTAAAGGATGGCCCTGCATTTAACGCGGGAATAAGACAAGGGGATAAGATACTGAAAATTGATACGGCTACTGTCAGTGGTAAGGCACTGCCGCGGGAACAGATGATTGGAAGGATCAGGGGACGGAAAGGTACAGCGGTTAAATTGACCATTCTTCACCCGAGAGATACGCAGCAGGTGGTGTTGATGGTAAACCGTAACCGGGTGAAGGTAACTAGTATCGATGCCGCGTATTTATTAAATTCGGAGATAGCTTATATACGGATCGGCAAGTTTGGCGCGGAAACAGACAAGGATTTTGTGGAAGCAATCAGGGGGCTTAAAGCCAGGGGAATGAAGAAGCTCATCCTGGATTTGAGAGACAATGGCGGAGGTTATCTCAGTGCGGCCACGGGACTGGCCAACCAGATCTTGCAGGAGAATAAACTGATCGTGTATACAGAAGGTAAGCATGAACCACGTACAGACTACGTGAGTTCAGGTGGGGGAGCATTCGAACAGGGCAAGCTTGCGGTGCTCATCAACGAGAATTCTGCTTCGGCCAGCGAAATACTTGCAGGTGCAGTACAAGACTGGGACAGGGGAGTGATCATTGGCCGTCGCTCTTTTGGTAAGGGCCTGGTGCAGGAGCAGTTCCCTTTTGGTGATGGCTCAGCCTTAAACCTTACGATAGCCAGGTATTATACGCCTTCAGGAAAAAGTATTCAGAAGTCATATAAAAAGGGATATACTGCCTATAAGAATGAAATTGACGACCGTTTTAACGACGGGGAACTGACTGCTGGCAATGTACACATCATAAAGGACAGTGTAAAGAATAAAAACTTCACTGCGGGAGGTATACAGCCTGATGTCTATGTAAAGCTGGATACTGCTGGCTATAACAGATTTTACAGCAAACTGATCGCTAAAAAGATCCTGTTTGATTTCGTTTATGATGTGCTTGCCCAGAGATATAACACCACTTTTTTAAGTCAGCATATTTCTTCCTTTTCGATTACCGACGATGATTATAGAGATTTGTTGCGGTACATTCAGAAAAGGAATGTTGCCATAGATCAAAGGCAGCTAAGCGCTTCAAAATGGCTGATCTATAATGACCTCAAATCGCTTCTATATAAGTATCACTTAGGTGATGCCGGTTATTATAAAGCTTCAAACCTAAGTGACCCTGTAGTTAAACAGGCTGTTGCCAGCTTGCAATAGCTCTTTATTATTTCTGTCTGAAGTAAATCTGAATCGGTACTCCGCTAAAATCGAAGTTTTCACGTAATTTATTCTCAATAAAGCGTTTGTACGGTTCTTTAATATATTGAGGAAGGTTACAGAAGAAGGCAAACATAGGTGATGTACCGTTAATTTGTGTAATGTATTTTATCTTGATATACTTCCCCTTCAATGCCGGAGGAGGGTATTTTTCAATGATGGGCAGCATGACGTCATTTAGCTTTGATGTCGGTATTTTCTTGCCTCTATTTTTAAAAACCTCAAGGGCTGTTTCTACAGCCTGAAATATACGTTGTTTGTTTATCGCGGAAGTGAAGATAATCGGAATATCCGTAAATGGCTGCAATTTATGACGGATCTGGTCTTCAAAAACGTTCACTGTTTTACTGTTCTTCTCTACCAGGTCCCACTTGTTGACGAGGATAACGATCCCTTTTTTGTTCTTCTCTGCCAGGTGAAAGATATTGACGTCCTGCGATTCAAGGCCTTCCATGGCATCAATCATTAGGATAACCACATCGGCTTCTTCCAGTGCCTTAATCGTACGCATAACCGAATAAAATTCGATATTTTCCTTTACCTTGGTCTTTTTACGTAAGCCGGCCGTATCAATAAACATAAATTCATGACCGAACTGATTGTAATGGATATGGATGGAATCTCTTGTTGTGCCTGCAATAGGCGTTACAATGTTTCTTTCTCTCCCTATCAGCGCATTGATCAAAGAAGATTTCCCAACGTTTGGCCTTCCCACAATAGTTAGTTTAGGTAAGGCATTTTCTTCCTCAGGAATATCCTCAAAGTGCTTGATCACCTCATCTAAAAGATCACCTGTTCCGGAACCCGTCATAGAAGATATCGGGTGGATCTCACCAAGCCCAAATCCATAGAAAACGGCTGCGTCGTTTTGTAACTGGGTGTTGTCCACCTTGTTCACCACAATAAATACAGGTTTTTTGCTGCGTCTGAGTAATTGGGCGATCTCATCATCAAGATCGGTGACGCCCGTAGTCACGTCAACCATAAACAACAGTACTGTGGCTTCCTCAATTGCAATCACCACCTGTTCGCGGATCGCCGCTTCAAACACATCCTCGGAATTAGCAACATAACCACCGGTATCTATAACCGTAAACTGTTTATCTGTCCATTCTGCTGAGCCATAATGAC
>CAMLDJ010000545.1 GCA_946478755.1 uncultured Pedobacter sp.
AAAGACTGTTAAAAATGGTTAAAAATTGTGCTATCAGCAATAAAAGACTATTTTTGTGAATTATGTTAAAAACCAGTGCTTTGTTGGGCTTTTTTTTGATGGCGGTAGCATTTACAGCCTGCGAAAAAGACGCGCCTTATGATAAGGAAACGCAGCTGGAGATTGACGATAAGATCATTGCCGAATATTTGGTGGACAGCAATGTGACTGCCATGGAAAAGCATTCCTCGGGCCTGTATTACCACATTATCGAGCCAGGTAGCGGCAATGCCGTTTCGGAGGAAGACACGGTGACTGGCAATTATACCTTGAAAATTTTGAAGGATTCGGTACTGTTGAGCAGAAGTGCCGACAGCACTTTTAAGTTTCAGCTTCCCGGTTATATTCAGGGTTGGAAAACTGGGGTAAGTCTTATAAAGCCCGGAGGGTCAATCAGGTTAATTGTACCTTCTCCCCTTGCTTATCAACAAAGAGCCATTACAACACCCAAAATTCCACCAAATTCAATATTAGATATCACTTTAGAAATAGTTTCTGTTAAACCAAAAAAATCAAATGATTAAGAAGTTATCATTATATGCCTTTGCCTTGTTAGGCTGTTTAGTTTTATTCAATTCATGTAAAAAGGAATATGAAGATATTGAGACGGTAGACGAACGTTCGATAGCTGATTATATCGCCAAAAATAACCTGACCAATGTAAAAGATACTTTAGGTTATTATTATCAGATCCTTACACCAGGTACTGGTGCTGCGGTAGTCAATTCTGATTCGGTATATTATACCTATGATTTTAAAAATACCAGCGGTACTTCGTTTTTAAAAAGTCCGGATTATCTGGTCTCCTCAACTTTTTTGGGCTATACAGACAGGTTTACTTTTAAAATGCTACCCGCCGTTAGATACACACTGGGCAAGTTGAAAAAAGGAGGTACTGCACGGGTGATCCTGCCTTCAAGAATGGCGTTTGGTAAAAATGGGGTTTCGTCTTTAGGGATCGGCTCCAATGAAGTGATCGTGATTGATCTGGCGTTGCTGGATCTGAACAACAGGGTAGAGGCGGACAATTATGTGATCAATAAATTTATTGCCGCAAACAGCCTGCAGACAACTTTGGACCCTTCAAGAGTTCGCTATACCATTTCGGCGGAAGGTACCGGCAAGGAAAGCGTAACAGCAACTTCAAAGGTTAAGGTTAAATATACAGGTAGATTACTGGATGGTACTGTATTCGATTCCAGTGCAGATGGTGTTGAATTTGTATTAGATGAAGTGATTGCAGGCTGGACTAAGGTGATTCCCGGAAAAATTGGGGTAGGCGGCAAGATCAGATTACTGATTCCTTCTGACCTCGCATATGGCAGATCCTCGCAAACAGATGGCGCTGGAAATGTATCAATCCCCGGCAACTCCTGCCTTGATTTTGATATTGAGATCATCAGCGTAACAGAATAAATTAAGTGTCATATCAGGATTTTTATCCATAAATATTGGATAAAGCATCGTTAAGTTGTGTGTATTTAAACTTAAAATCGGCCGATAGCAGCTTTTGGGCGGAGGTATTTGTACTGATGAAAACCACATCGCTCATTTCTCCCAGAATTATTTTAAGCATTTTTTCAGGAAGGTTAAAGGGCCATACAGGGCGGTTCAGTTTAGCAGCGATGGCCTCAGTTAAGGTAGCATTGGTAACCGGAAAGGGAGCGCAGGCATTATAGGCTCCTGAAATTAAAGGATTCTCTACGGCGCGGATATACATCGCTATAATGTCATCAATATGAACCCATGGGATCCATTGCTTGCCGGAGCCAAGGGCTGCGCCGGCAAAGAACTTAATGGGTTTCTCTAATGATGACAGGGCACCTTCCCCTTTTGCCAGTACAAAACCCAGTCTGAGTTTCACAATCCTGATGCCCTGGGATCTGCCTTTGTCTACCGCTTCTTCCCACTGTTTGCAGCATTCGGCCATAAAACCGAACCCCGGGCCGCTATCTTCTGTCAGGATTTCATCCCCGCAGTCCCCATAATAGCCTGCTGCCGAAGCCGAGATAAAGCTGCTGATGCTGGCATCGGTTTCTTTAATGGTTTTATACAATAGCCGGGTAGACAACACGCGGCTGTCAATGATTTGCTGCTTACGTTTAGCGGTCCATTTTTGCGCTGCAATGTTCTCTCCTGCCAAATGAATAATATGATCTATGCCAGTCAAACAGCTGGGGTCTATTTTATTCTGATAAATATCCCATAGAAATACTTTTACGCCAGGTATTTTTTTTTGTTTCCTGGAGAGGATGGAAACGCCGTGCCCTGCCTGCTTTAAGGCGCCGATCAGTTTTCTTCCTATCATTCCCGTAGCTCCGGTGACCAAAATCTGTTTATTCATTTGCAAAGATTTAAACTTTAATCCAGGTTTAGCTTCAGCATCCGGAGCGATTTGAGGCCGTTTCGTTGCCCTGTATTTAATTGATGTGTATTAGCCGGTCAATATATAACTGATGTGGCCGCGTTTGGTTTGATAAATTATCTTTTATTAGTGAATACTTTGTTCTGCTTATGTAAAGATTACATTAGGTATTCGCTTTAAGATAAAAAATGGCCTAATTTTGAGGTTTATTGCAAAAGTATAACACAGGCATCAATTAAATCGTCACAAGCATGCCGCATGCAAACAGGAATGAATATGCTTATGATCGCTTCATCGCCGTTAGAAAACAAATTATATACTAATGAAGAATAAAAAAATATTGGCCTGGTTTAGAAATGACCTTCGCTTACACGACAATGAGATGTTGGTTGAAGCGATTG
>CAMLDJ010000546.1 GCA_946478755.1 uncultured Pedobacter sp.
TCTAAAATCACTCTTTGATTAAAAGGCTTCTGCGAGGCTGATATAAAATCCTGTATGGCGTTTTTCATTCGCCCGTTTTTCCCCTATGCCATAATCAAGACGTACGCTCAAGCCTTTTTCGGGGTCAAAGAAATATCTTCCACCTGCTCCATAGGAGGGTTTGAAGTTCTGAACGGCAAAACCGCCGTTGTCGAATACCTGTCCGGTTCCGCCAAATACCACGGCTCCAAAACGGTTGTTGTAGCGATATCGGAGCTCCGCCTGTGCCGCAAGGAGGTTCCTGTCGCGGAAGCGGCCGCTGTAATAGCCTCTCATGATTTCATCGTTGCCCATTTGAGGCAGTAAATAGAAAGGTGTATTTTTACCTTGTATGGTATGGAACAGTCCATTCAGACCCAGAACAAATTTTGGGGTCAGCGACCAGAAGTTGCGGATGTTGGCTTTTATCAGTGTACCTGTGAAGTTTTCCCCACCCCAGAAATCCGGTGCATATTGAATGGATACTTTCGCCATCAGGCCTTTAGTGGTGTAATTGTTCGAGTTCCGGGTATCGAAGGTTTGTGAGAGTCCGGCATAAACAACAGAACCGCCTATTTTATGAAGGACAGAGGGGTCGCTGGTAAATATTCCGCCGGTTTCTTTGTCTGTAAAGTGATAATTTTCAAAACCTATTGAAAAGCCGGTATACATATTGGGCGAGAAGCGCTTTTCTGCTTCAATGGCGACCTTTACCGAGCCCTGAACTAGCCGGTCTTTATCTGCTTCAGCTGTTTCATTGCCGATGCCATAAAAATCGAAGGGCATTTTTTTGAAACGCAGCTCAGTAATGTAATGGTGTTTGTTTGCTTTGGTCCAGATGTCCCCTTTTAACGAAACATTGTATTGCCCTTTGGTGGATAAAGAAACGATGCCTGCAAAGTTTGAGCTTCTGTTGTTCAGGTCCTTTCTGTCTATATAAGTAGAATAAAGCAGCCCAGCGCCAAATTCAAGACCTATTTCCTGGGAGTAACGTAAGATAGGGACCGGCATGAAACTTGGTTTGCGCGAGGAGTCTGTTTTATTGGATAAGTACCTTTCTATCAGTTTTCTTTGCCCTAGTGCGTTCACTGCGATTAAAACGAATATGGTGCATATCGAAAGTTTCTTCATCGGCCTAAAATAGGAGAAAGGATTTAATTATCCGTGTCAGCCGAGCAACTTTAAGGCCAAATAGTTTTAAATAATAATATTTAGCTATTTTTGCGCCAACAAAAAAACAGATGAAGATGAGTACAACAAGAGGACCTATATCTCAGTTTATGGAGCGTAATTATCTCCATTTTAACGCAGCAGCTATGATGGATGCCGCAAAAGGATATGAAACACATTTAGATGAAGGTGGTAAGATGATGATTACGCTTGCAGGTGCGATGAGTACTGCGGAGTTGGGGATTTCCCTGGCCGAGATGATTCGTCAGGATAAAGTTGCTATCATCTCATGTACGGGTGCTAATCTGGAAGAAGATATCATGAACCTTGTTGCGCACTCGCATTATAAACGCGTTCCTAATTACCGTGACCTGAGTCCGCAGGACGAATGGGACCTGTTGGAGAACCATTACAACCGGGTAACGGATACCTGTATTCCGGAAGAGGAAGCTTTCAGGAGGCTACAGAAACACATCCATAAAATATGGAAGGATGCAGACACAGCGGGCGAACGTTATTTCCCACATGAATATATGTATAAAATGCTGCTAAGCGGCGATCTGGAACAGTATTTTGAAATTGATCCTAAGAATTCATGGATGCTTGCAGCAGCCGAGAAGAACCTGCCAATCGTAGTTCCTGGCTGGGAAGACTCTACGATGGGTAATATCTTTGCTTCCTATGTGATGAAATCAGAGCTGAAAGCGACTACGATGAAAAGTGGCATTGAGTATATGGGATGGCTGGCTGATTGGTACATTGCCAACAGCGGCGGTAAAGGTATTGGGTTTTTCCAGATTGGTGGGGGTATAGCCGGCGATTTCCCAATTTGTGTGGTGCCGATGCTTTACCAGGATATGGAAATGGAGAATATTCCCTTCTGGAGTTATTTCTGTCAGATCTCCGATTCTACCACATCCTATGGTTCTTATTCAGGCGCGGTACCGAATGAGAAGATCACCTGGGGTAAACTGGATATTCATACGCCGAAATTTATCGTGGAATCTGACGCAACAATTGTAGCGCCGCTAATGTTTGCATGGATATTAAAAATGTAATCTAAAATTGCAAATCCGATAATCAGATGTTGCGTCGGGGAGATCACCAATTCTTAAGAAAAAGTGGTTATTTTCCTTGTTTAAAGCATCAGGAGGCCATTATTTAGATTGATTATAAATTGTATTTACTGTCATTTCTTTGTCATTGGTACGTTAATAAATTTTACTTTTGTGGACGTTTTGGTCAAGATCTAAAGTTCAGCAATCAATTACGGTTATAAAGTTTTTTAAAAAATAGCATAAAATACTCATTATGAGGGATATCTCATTGATCATTAGAAGAGTTTGGAAGTCGGCGTTCATGTTTACGGCTCTATCTGTTTTAATCGTTTCTACAACACAAGCGCAAGATGTAGTGGAGGGCAGGAAATTATTTAAGGATAAATGTGCTTCTTGTCACCAATTAGACCGCAACAGTACCGGGCCGGCGTTAACAGCTAAACTGACCGAACTCGATGAAGGCTTTGCCATCAAATGGATCAAAAACTGGAAATCTCTGGTTGATGCGGGTGATCCAACCGCGATCGAAGCTTCCATGTTCTCTCCGGCAGAGATGA
>CAMLDJ010000547.1 GCA_946478755.1 uncultured Pedobacter sp.
CGATGATTATTGTGCAATTTACCACCTGACCAGAGATGTATGGACTAGCAACCAGGCAATTGGAATCGTGTGAAGTTTCCGCATAGCAAGGGCTGAAATAACGAAAAATTTATTGGGTAGCTAAAATCGCGATCTTTAAACTTTCATGTGCGTCTTCGACAGTTACTTTAAGTCCATGGTCTTTGTCTTCTATTTTCGTTATTAAATCCTTTAAAATGGCTTGTAAGCATGCTTC
Source organism: uncultured Pedobacter sp. (assembly GCA_946478755.1). Next base: position 236 of record CAMLDJ010000547.1, read on the forward strand.
ATATACCTGACCCTTTGTTTGTTGGACCTCAAAGGTAGCCGAATCCCGGAATGATCTTTAGCTGTTCTTTGGCGGGTTCATTGATAAGTGCCTGTATGCCGCCTTTTAATGGGATCCAGCCTTCAATCTCTACCTTAGCCAGATCATAGGTCAGCCCTATAATGTTTTGCTCAAAGAAACCTGGCCCGGAAAAGGAATGATAATGGCTGGCATTAAACCTTCGTCAAAGAGCACCATTGCAGAAACCTGATCTTCCTGCCTTCCATTCCTGTTATGTGAGCAGCCGAATACTTTACTATAACGCTGGGTTGTTAGCGCATTAACAATATCAAAAAAATGGTCGCCATGCTCGATAAGTATACCGCCAGATAGTTCCTTGTCCCAAAACCAATGTTCTGGTGGCAGGGAACTGTCCTGTGCATAATTGCTTATCACAACGTGCCGCAATTTTCCAAATGTTTCATCCCTGCTTATTTGCACGAAAGCTTCAACAATAGGATTATAACGAAGCATGTGATCAACGATCAGCACCTTACCGGTTTCTTTTTGCGATTGCAGGATTTTTTCTGCACCCTCATTGGTTAACGCAATAGGCTTTTCAAGCAAAACGTGCTTATTTCTTCGCATCGCCGCACAAGCCATCTCCGCATGAAAAGCAGGCGGAGTGGCTATACTTACGATATCAATATCATCGTTATTAACGAGATCTTCCCAGTTTTTATAGGTCTTCCAGTTTTCAAGCAGAAGATCATTAACATTCAAATCAGATACAGCCACGATTTCTACATCATCCAGCTTATCCCAGCAATGGTGCAGAAATTTGCCAAATCCTCCGTATCCGATAATTCCAATGCGATAGGTTTTCATTTAACAGACTTAAGTAACACTTGTCTGATATAGGTAAATCCACGGCGGTTTGTTTTATCTTTTTCAGTATCAGCATTTACAGAGGACTATAAAAACATTCAGCGAAAGCGTATCAACCATTATGATTTAAAGGTAAAATCAGGTAGATGAATGATTTCGCCCCCTTTCATTGCCGATTCATGTGCTAAGATTCCAACGCAGGTGATATTGGCTGATTCCCTGGCATCGGGATAAGGGTTTCTGTTTTCCAGCAGCGCATTAATAAACTCATTTACAAGATGTGGATGTGATCCTCCGTGACCAGATCCCTGGATAAATGAAAGATGCTGGTTCTCTTCGGAATCGTACACACCCGCAGAGGTGAAATGCTGAATCTCTTTAGGTAAAAGATGTGCATAGTCAGGTATTTTTACCTTTTCCGGAGATTCACCGGTATGGATAACACTGTCCTCATGCTCAATCAACGTCCATTCAAAAGATTTTTTAGAACCATAAACATCAAAGCTCTCCCGGTACTGCCTGGCGGTATTGAACAATGATCTGGTCACCTCTGCCGACAAATCCGAATTGCGGTATTTGATATGGCAGGTTTCAATGGCAAAGGGAGAGCCATATTTTTCAATCAGGTTGTCGTCAATTTTGCCTGATCCAAAACAAGAAACATATGCTGCCTGTGCTTTTGGCAAAGCCAGAACCGGGCCCACACAATGCGTTGCGTAGTGCATAGGTGGTAAGCCTTCCCAATATCCTGGCCAGCCTGCCATTTCCTGCTGGTGCGATGCGCGCAAAAACTGGATCTTGCCCAATTCACCCCGCTCATATTGCTCCTTCACAAAAAGGAACTCCCGGCTATAAACAACCGTTTCCATCATCATATAGGTTAGGCCGGTCTCCGCTACAGCCTCTACTATCCGACGACATTCATCAACCGTAGTGGCCATTGGCACAGTACATGCCACATGTTTTCCTGCCTTTAAAGCCGCTATTGATTGCTCAGCATGGTTTTGTATCGGCGTATTGATGTGGACAGCGTCGACAAGAGGATCTTCAAGCAGGTCCTCATAACGATCGTATCTTTTCCCAATATCAAATGCATTACCTATTTCATGTAGCTTTTCCAGATTACGCTGACAGATTGCGTACATATTTGCATTGGGGTGTTTTTGATAGATGGGGATAAATTCCGCGCCGAAGCCTAAACCCACAATGGCGATATTTATTTTTTTGTTACTCATTTTTAATAGCTAATATTTTTAAAAGTTATTTTATTTGATCCAGTCGCTAAGAAATTTAATGCCTTCCTCTGCAAAACTATCCTGACTTGGAGCAAGCTTGCGCCAGATACAGACCGCCCCTGCCAGTTCCACTACCTCCGGGGTAAAGCTTTCGATAGAAATTGCACCCTGGTAGTTAATCGCTTCCAGGCCTTTTTTGTAGGCATCCCAATGTGTTTGACCGGTACCAGGGGTACCTCTGTAATTCTCGGACACCTGTAGGTGTAAAAGATCATCACCCGCAAGACGAATCGCTTTTTCAATATCAGGCTCTTCAATATTCATATGAAAACCGTCCAGTAATATCTTCGCTGCAGGATGGCCAATGTCTTTGATGAGGCGAACAACGTCTTCAGCCGTATTGATCAGATCAGACTCGAAACGATTCAAAGGTTCTATCGCGAGC
>CAMLDJ010000548.1 GCA_946478755.1 uncultured Pedobacter sp.
AAAATCCTTGTACAATTTATGGTTGTAATTCAATCCGTAAATATCCAGCGCATCAGCCTGATAAATAAAATTCTTTTTTGGGTCGGTTTCCGTCAGCGCAGATAACACCGGACGTGTCGTATCCAGGTCTTTCACCAGTTTGACCAGTTCTTTAGTTAACGCTACACCGGTGCTGTCGAACTGCTCACGGATCTCGTTCCCGATGCTCCATAAAATGATAGAAGGGTGATTTCGGTCGCGTTTTACCATATCCTGCAAATCTGCAGCGTGCCATTCCGGGAAGTTCAGGTGATAGTCTTTCGAGTTTTTCTTCTTCTGCCACATATCGAAAGCCTCGTCCATGACCAAAAAGCCCATTTTATCGCAAAGGTCGAGCAATTCCGGTGCCGGCGGGTTATGCGCCGTGCGGATGGCATTACAGCCCATCTCTTTTAAGATCTCAAGCTGGCGCTCCATAGCCCTCACATTAATTGCCGCACCGAGCGCCCCCAGGTCATGGTGCATGCAAACACCGAGTATCTTCATCGCTTTGCCATTCAGCGAAAAACCTTTCGCCGCATCGAAATTAAAATAGCGGATTCCCAATGGCGTTTCGTAAGTATCGGAAAGCTTCTTATTGGCAAATATACGGGTTACTACCTTATACAGATAGGGCTGATCTACTGACCACAATTGCGGGTTATTTAGTGTGGCGGACTGTGCTACAGCAAGCAGCGTATCATCAAGCGAAATGTTATCCGTTCTGACTGCCGCTACCAGTTGTCCTTTCGCATTGTATACCTGCGATTGTACATCCACCTTTCCTTTAATGCCTGCCTGGTTTTTGATCTGCGTTTTAAAGCTAAGCTTTGCGGCTGTTTGACTAACTGAAGGTGTACTAACAAATGTACCCCAGTGGTCTATAGCCACTTTTCCTGTGGCCGTTAACCATACATTGCGGTAAATCCCAGACCCTGAATACCAGCGTGAATCCGGCTGTGCCGAATTGTCAACCCGCACAGCGATCACGTTTTTACCTGGCTTCAAATATTTTGTCAGTTCATACCGGAAAGAAATGTAGCCATAAGGCCGCTTACCTAAGAAATGGCCGTTTATCCAGACCTCGCTATTCTTATATACGCCATCAAACTCAACATAGATATTCATTTTCTGCAATGCCGCAGCAAGGGTAAAGGATTTCCTGTACCAGGCCACACCTGTTGGCAAGCCCCCACCCTCGGGTTTTGCAGGATTCTTTTCATCAAATTTTCCTTCAATGCTCCAGTCGTGGGGCAATGCAAGCCTTCTCCAGCTCCCATCATTGAAGTCCGGTGATTTTGCTGCTGCCTCATCTCCCAAAAAGAATTTCCAGTCCTGATTAAAATTCTGACGCACACGTGGCTGACTGTAAGCCAGCTGTCCCACAATACACATCAGTAAAAATAAAAACAGACTTTTTCTTAACATCATGCTTATCTTATTAACTTATTTAACACTCGAATTTACGAACCCGATCTTGCTTTTCCCTAAATCTTTGGAAGTGGCCACGGCAATGCCACGCTGGTCTTTTTTGTTCACCGCACAGTAAAAATGGTATACAATTCCTTTATGCTTTAAGACAAAAGATTTATGTGCATACAGTTCATCATAAGGTTCAGAAGACCGGATCAGGTCTTCACCAGTCCAGTCCGTCCAGTTCACCAGGTCTTTGGAAGCCGCAAAACGGTTAAAGGCACCCTTTTTGTCCTGCCAGAATGCACCGAAATAGAACATCACCCAGGTATCCTTAATTTTCTGGATCACACCATCCCCTGTAATCCCAACCGGATGATGTACCACGGGGTCTTTCCGGAACCGCATCCAATGTTCCATATCGTCCGAAACCGCCATCCCAATCCGCTCGTACCAACGTGTTTTTTTATTGTTTTCCAGCGAATCGCCAACAGCATTATAGTACATCACAAAAGGATGCCCCGTAAGTCTGTCCTTATCTTCAATCACTGTACTTTTAAAAAGCTTGTGCCGGTTTTCCCACCATCTTACATCCTTATCCAGCGCACTTAAAACCGGTTCGGGCATTCTGGTCCACTCATGAACTGTCCATGGTTGTTTATCTGTATAGGCCATTCCGATAGACAGCGGTTCTGTTTCATAGCCTTTTTCTTTGCCACCAAAATACGACATCCAATATTTGCCATTAAACCGGCTTAATTCATAATTTCCAGCCCATTTCGTATCGGTTAACGCATTGTAACCTGCCTTCTGGTTATCGTCCCATTTTCCCGCATCACCAAAAGAAAGCAGGCGGCCCATATTTTCCCAGTGTAAAAGGTCCTTGCTTTTTGCCAGCCAGGTTTCATACCCCCGGCCGCTGTAGATTAGATAGGTCATGTACCACAGCTTTCCCTTACGGAATATAGTCGGACAATCCATTTTATGCTGCTCGTCTTCCGGCACCATCACCAGACCGTATTTATAAGGGGTTTTAACTTCTTCATAAATCTGCTGCATTTGCGCCGCCGGAATACTATCCTTCGGCTGTGCAAGGGCAGCGGATGAAATGAATAAAGAAAGACTTATAAACCTGATTAATTTCATGATTACATTATTGAACTTTAAATGTATAATTGCCGGAACCGATATTTAAAATTGCTCTGCCCTTTTCATATCCAGCTAATTTAACAGCTGCGTTATCCTTAACAGGGATCCCGTTCTCCGTAAGCTGCTGTTGCGCGGTTGCCGGAATATAAACTGTAGCCCTTGCATTTGGCGGCACCACTACTGAAAGTTCAAAGGCA
>CAMLDJ010000549.1 GCA_946478755.1 uncultured Pedobacter sp.
AGTACTTATTGATCTGATTAATGACAGCACTGCCTAAGTGCGTAAGTTGATATTTTCCGTCAATCCTCGCCCTCAGAAACTCCGATTTTAAAGTAAGGAGATTGTGGTTTGCCGAAGCTTCAGAATGTACCATTATGGTGTCCACATTAAAGCGCTGACCGTCTTTAACCAGCTGCATGCCATTAATGGTCATGTCCCCGTTCAGATAATCCGGGTCGGCAGTTTTGATATCAGCTTTAACCAGACCGGCCAGCTTAAACTCCGAAGGACTAAAGTTAAGTTTTTGCAGATCTATCTGCTTCAAATCTGCATCAGCTTTTACGGAAGGGTATTTCCCGGATATGTCAACATGGGCTGTTAAAGCAAAGTTGGCGTTGGTATCGGCCATGCTGCTTTTTAGATCCAGGCGTTGACGCGCATAACTGCCAGTTAGCTTTAAATTGCGGTAGGTATATTTGTTATAATAGGCGCTAACCACTTGTCCGTTAACTGTAGCCGAAGCTTTTTTAGCATCCAATCCTGTTCCTTTGACATTTGCTGTTACCGTGATGCTGCCCAGTTCCGGCTCCATCTTCAATAGACGCCCGACGTTAAAATTGTTCAGATTCAGGTTGGCCGTGTAACGCTCTTTGCCTTTCGGTCCGTTCATGGTAGCCAGTAATTTGGCCGAGCCCATATCAGTATTGATGTTAAATCCGGTATTGAAATTTGTCATCGACCCGCTGAAGCTGCCTGTAGCATTGATGGCATTTGGTAAAGTGATATTTGATGGTAAGGATTTCTTAGGGATAAGCACCAGTAGATCGCTTTTAGTTACAGAAAAACGTTTAATATTCAGGTCAAGCACCGTTTTGTTTACATCAGGCAGGCCCTTTGCGGTTCCGCTGATATCGATATGTGTACTTTTTAAGCCATCAGCCTGTAACTTTGGGATGATCAGGTTGCTCATGTAACCATGTGCGAGTGCGGTAACCCTTATCTTTTCATTGTGGTAATTTTGAGGAACCGCATCGCTGAAGTAGGCAGCATCTTTTATGCCTATGACCGTATTTTTGACCTGCAAATAAAGTTTTACTTTTTCCGGGTGCTTGCTGAGGTCCTCCGTTGAGGTATAGTCCAGCTGGGTATTGTTTTCAATGGTGGTATTGGGAGTTTTAAGAATCAGGTTGCTTATTTTTGTTTGCTTTTGCGTATAGGCAACATTGCCCTGCAGTTTCAACAATTCAAAGCCGCTTTTATCTTTGAGCCTGCCAGACCTTACATGGACCAGGATACCATCATTGCTGTAAGCAATTTTTTCGGCCTGTACGCCCAGTTTTGTAATATGCAGGTGGTTAAAGTCCATTCCCTTAGCCCGTTTTTCTGCCAGGTTATCAAATTTGATGCTGTTTTCAGCCAGACTGATCTTATTCAGCAAAAAGGAAATGGCAGGAGCAGGCGCTACGGTGTCTTTCCTGGGGGGTGTTTTGGGAGGAGGAGCGGGTTTAAAAGCGAAGGTAACATTGGACCGGTTTAATGTGGCATCTTCCAGCTGATATTTGCTGTGTTCTACATCCGCAATCAATTTGCTTAAAGAGAATTCATTCAAGTCAACTTTTGCATGCATAGCAGACGTTGCGGTCTTAAAGTCAACCTTGCTGTTGCTGATCTTTCCATCTTCAATCGTATACTGATTTCTGGTTAAATCTATCAGAAACTGAGTTAACCTCAGGCTGTTTAAATCCAGGTCGGCGCTGGTTTTCGACAGTTTGTCGTCAAATCCTATTTTTACTTTATTAAATGCAAAGTCCTGAATCTCTACCAAAGGAAGTTTGCCGGATTCGGTTTTAGTGGTATCGATACTTTCCTCGATATGCGCCTGCAAATGTGTCAGCGGTTTCTGTTGTAAATATCGAACAGCGGTGTTGTTTAACGAAAGGCTTTTGATGACATAGTGCTGATTGGCGAGGTCAAAATCCTTGATGTTTGCTTTAAACCCGCCCAGGTTAAGTCTCATGTCATTGCCCGCAACATCATCACGATAAACGATGCCGATGTCGTCCAGATTAATTCTGCTAATTGAAAATTTTAAAGTGGAGGTGGTATCTTCCTGCACCTTGGCTTCTGGCTTTGTCTGTTCCGTCATGAAAGCGTCTACTAAAAAAGAAAAATTGAATGCGGTATCGGGATTTATCCTTGTTACGTTTGCCCTTATTTTTTCTAAAGAGATCTTGTTGATCTCCACTTTATTATTGATCAGCTTCAACAAACTGATGTCAACTGCCAGTTTTTGCGCATACAGGAGTGTGTCGCCCTTTTTATCTTCTATATAAAATTTATTAAGGATAATATCTTTGGGTAGGCCAATTTTTATGCTTTCCAGGCTGATTTCAGTTTTTGTTTTATTTTTAAGATAGCTGATCGCTTTATCTTTTACGAAATTTTGAACCGCAGGAATATTCAGGGAAAGCGCAATAAGTACCACCAGCATGATCACACTGGCGATGATCCATAGTAAAACTTTTAGTGTTTTTCGTATATATTTATTCAATGGAGCTGGAATGAGGTTTATGCTAATTAACAATAACTAAAATCATGCCATCGGTGCCTGTTTTTGCATTGCTGAATATATTACAATCTATTGAACTAATTGTTTAAAAGTATAAACAAAAGTTTTAATAACCCGCTAACTAAGAACTGTTAAAAACTCTGTTCATAAAATTTGGTTTTCAACCCTTATATTTACCGCATACAATCCCTTTTTTGATGAGCGAAGAAA
>CAMLDJ010000550.1 GCA_946478755.1 uncultured Pedobacter sp.
CTTATTGGTGATGTTATTTACATTGCCGGCGGAACGGAGCGTGCCGATGCAAAGGACGCGGAAAAAAACTTCTGGGCATTGGATCTTGCGGCAAAAAACAAGCTATGGAAAAAATTGGAGCCCTGGCCGGGCCCGGCGCGTATGCTTGCAGTGGCCGGAGGTCTGAATGGCAAATTTTACCTTTTTAGTGGCGCAGAATTGAAAGATGGGCTAAGAAATTACCTTAAAGATGCGTACCAATACACCCCTCAGACAGGATGGAAAAGAATTGCCGACCTTCCATCTGCTGTTACAGCAGCTCCAAGTCCTGCGTACAGCACCAAAAGCGGCCTGCAGATTTTTGGTGGCGATGATGGAAAAGCGGCTGCTGACGCGGCTGCACTGAAAGAAAAACACCCGGGATTTTCAAGACAGGTACTGAATTATGATCCTTCCAGTGATACCTGGTCTATTACAGACCAGATTCCCGGGCCGGCACCCGTTACCACAACCTTAACCTTATGGGAGGGAAATGTGGTCATCCCCGGAGGAGAAATCAGACCTGCCGTACGCAGCCCTAAAGTGCTCCTGAACAAAGCGCCTAAATATTAACCAAATTAAACCTGAACATGAAAAATCCCGGACAATCCGCTTCCCCTTACGCATGGCTTATCGTTGCTTTGCTCTGGGTAGTGGCCTTTTTAAATTACCTCGATCGCATCCTCATCACTTCTATGCACGATCCTATTGTTGCTGATTTTAATTTGTCTGATGCGCAATTCGGCTTGCTTACGTCGGTTTTTCTGTGGTCATACGGTATACTCAGTCCTTTCGGGGGATTTTTTGCAGACCGGTACAGCAGAAAAAAAGTTATTGTATTCAGTGTAATGGTCTGGTCGGCTGTAACCATGTGGACGGGCTATGCCGATTCTTTTGCCGAAATGCTAACAGCCCGTTTTTTAATGGGTGTAAGCGAAGCCTGTTATATTCCAGCCGCACTGGCCCTGATAACAGATTATCATAAAGGGCGCACCCGTTCGCTGGCAACTGGTTTACACATGAGCGGCTTGTATGCCGGACTTGCATTGGGCGGGCTTGGTGGTTATATCGCAGAATTATGGGGCTGGCGCTCAGGATTTCACGTTTTCGGTGCTGTAGGCATTGTGTACTCATTGATACTACTTTATGTCCTGAAAGATCACAAACCTTCGGCAGAGGAAGCCGATACAGACACCGAACCGGAAGCAGCCAAAACCGTTATCAGTCTTACAGGGGCTTTAAAAGTATTGTTCAGTCAAAATTCTTTTTTTATTCTGCTCACTTATTTTGCTGTTCTTGGCATCGTCAACTGGCTGGTATACGGCTGGCTGCCTACTTTTCTTAAAGAACACTTCAACCTTAATCTGGGTGAAGCAGGTATCTCCGCAACAGGGTATATCCAGATCGGCTCTTTCCTTGGGGTAATCGTGGGCGGGATACTGGCCGACAGGTGGACCCGTAAAAACAACCGTGGCCGCTTATACGTCTTGATTATTGGCTTCACATTAGGTGCTCCTTTCTTATTCCTGATGGCCTCAACCAGCATTTTTAGCATAGCCATTATAGCCATGCTTATCTTCGGTCTGGCAAGGGGATTTAATGATGCTAATATGATGCCCATCTTAAGTCAAATAGCCGATAACCGTTACATCGCCACGGCTTATGGCTTTCTTAATTTTCTAAGCACGATTGTTGGGGGACTGATGGTTTATGCAGGAGGGGCATTAAAAGATGCGCAGGTGGACCTCTCCATTGTTTACCAGGTTTCTGCAGTAATCATGTTATTAGCAACCTGGCTGTTATTTGCCGTCAAACTGAAAAACAACAATTCCTGATCACAATTTTAGCCAGGTACGGTAATTATCTGTTTACGTACCCGATATTTGGAAAATTCCTTATATTGTAATTAATAAACTTTTAAACCAGACAACCAATCGTACACATGAAACCTATTAAATTCATTCTATTACTAAGTGCAGCCCTATTTGTGGCTGTAGATGCATCATCAAAAATTACTTTACCTGAAATTATATCCGATGGAATGGTGCTTCAGCAAAAGAGTAAAGCAGCACTATGGGGGAAGGCAAAAGCCGGATCTAAAGTCAGTGTTATCACTTCGTGGAATAAAAAAGCATACCAGGCTACGGCTTCAAAAAATGGCGATTGGAAATTGTTTGTCGAAACTCCGGGAGCGGGCGGCCCCTACACAATTAGTTTCAATGACGGTGAAAAACAGGTGCTGAGCGATATTCTTATCGGAGAAGTCTGGCTATGTTCCGGGCAATCCAATATGGAAATGCAGGTGAAAGGATACACCAACCAACCTATTTTAAATTCCAATGATCTGCTGACAGATGCAGATGAGCCTGGAGTAAGACTTTTCAGGGTAGAAAGAAATATGTCGAGAACTCCATTAACGCAATTGAATGCCAAATGGGAGCATACCAATTCCGAAACTGTAGGACAATTCAGTGCCGTTGGTTACCAGTTTGCACGTATGCTGCAGCACAAATTAAAAGTTCCCGTCGGAATTATCCAGTCTGCCTTTGGTGGTACCGTTATTGAGGCCTGGATGGACAAAAAGAGTTTCGTTGGTGTTACCGACTTTAAAATACCTGCTGATACCGCTAAAATCATTAAAAATGAGCCATTTGTATTGTTCAATGCCATGATTAATCCGATTATTGGCTTTCATATCAAAGGTGCACTGTGGTACCAGGGCGAAAACAATCGCTTCAAT
>CAMLDJ010000551.1 GCA_946478755.1 uncultured Pedobacter sp.
CTAAACGCCTGTAGTATGACTCTTGTTCGGTAATATTGCTCATGGTAAAATATTAAATTTTTATTGATTTCGAATGCTGCTGGTTTACAATTCCAGCAGTTTAAGTTTACTTACTATTGGAAGATGCGTAGATGCCTGTGATGGTATTACACTAGTATCACTGATCTGTATGGTGCTTTTTGCAAAAATATAATCTACTCTTTTCGCTGGCAGATTACTAGGGTATGTAAAAGCCTGCTGACCGGAGAAAGCGTCAGAGAGAATGGTCAGGATTGAATTTACGGCTGGAGTACCTGGTGTATCATTGATATTTCCTGCCAGAACCTTCCAGGTATAATTAGGCGGATTAATGAAACCTACAGCTTCATTCGCCTGTGACAAGCGATCTGCAGCATCAGTTCCAAGATTGGTAACGTACAAGTACATGGGATTACCACTTACATCGATTCTGACTTTGAGTAATCCGTTAAAGTGCGTCCCATAGTCTGTATAGATCCACCTGCCTTGTGTAGATGCAGGTCCAATTGGATACTTACTCAATACGCCGTGACCAAACTGGCGTTCTTTGTTGAAAGATGCTGGAATTGCCGCCTTATAGGTGGTTTTTTGAAACTCATAATACATCTTTAACTGGCTGGCAAGTAAAACCATTTGATCGTCATAATTGCTTCTTACATCATAATTGCGATCGACCTCATTTAAAACAACGATATCCGGATCCGCATTTTTTATCACATCAGCAATGCGTTGCAAATTGTAATTGTTATAAGTTCCTGTCCCCACCCCATGGTTAATATCGTACTGCATCAGCGTCAGCACGGAATAATCAAGTATAACATCTGCTACCAATGGTAAGTGATCGGATACGTGGGTCTGAATATTCGCGACATTGCTAAATTGAACTTGTGAAGAGCCCCAAAAATAATCCAGCCGAAGGGATGGCGCCGTCGACTTAAATGTATACGGTTGCAAACTGGTCCCTGATGGGTCGTTATAAACGGCCGTCATTTGTGCATGCTGAGGATCTGTAGGTATAAAATTCATATCACCTGCAATAATTTTCGGACCAGGTCTTATCCCTGTAAAATCGAGAATTTCCTGTATTTGGGCAGGCTGCTTATCTGTTTCCGTTGCAAGGTGCGTTGAATAAAAATGGAAGCTGTTTCCATTAACGTTGATACGGGTCTCCAGTATCCCGGAGTAATGTGCAACGTCATGAGCTGTATATAGAAGCATTCTTGATGAATCTATCGGAAATTTGCTCAGTACCATATGGCCAAATTCCCGCGGTTTATTTCCTGAAGCAGCTGTAGGAGCTTTCCAGGTTGTTTTCTGAAATTTACCATACCATTGAGTTCCCGTATGGGTCGTCATATAATCCACCAGATATGCCGGTTCATCTATATAAGAACTTCTGGCATCGTAATTTTTATCCACCTCATTGAGAGAAATTACTTCTGCCCCGGAAGCTAAAATGACTGCTGCAGTGCGTTCGATGTCGAATGAATTATATTCCAGTACACCGGATCCGTAATGAATATTGTAGGTCATAATTTTAATGCCATTGGAGAGCGCGAGCGGTTCTATAATTTGTTCACTTGCCTCCAGCACTTCCATAGAGATCAATTCACTCCTTTTGCAGGCACTAAAAATACAGAGTATTAAAATTATCGGCAGGCAGGCACTATAAAGTCTTGTTTTCATCATTCCTTTTCTAAGTTTTGCTATAATTTAATGGTGGTCAATCATGGATCTAAAGGATCATTTGTGTTGGCTTGAAATGCTATCTTTAAGGGCATTATAGTGGTTTCTTCTTCGCTCAACTTTTTAACACCATAATAAGGCACGTAGCCGAGCTCCCTTATACAACGTTGCTCCAGATTGACGATCATTTTGGTCTGGCTGGGGTCGGTTACCGTCAGCAGCGGTTTTTCGTCAGGCAGGCCAAAGCGATAAATCAGTCTAACTGCATTCCTGATATTTGTTGTCGTATGACGGGCATGAGGTTCCACAATAATAACGTCTGAAGGGATTCCGAGCTTTTCAACCATATACTTTTTCATTTCTACACCTTCGCTATAAGGTGTTTTTAAAGGGTATACGTGCCCGCCAGAAACAATGATAATCGGTGCAAGTCCATTTCTATATCGCGCCAGGGCCATTTTGCATCTTGCTATGGACCGATGGTCAATATTGATCCCTGGCACTTCCGGTCCAAAACCAGGAACAAGCATGGCGCTGTATTTGTATTTTGACCAATCAATATTTTTTATATGATCCATCACTTCTTGGTTTAATCCCCCGGTTAAAGGTTCATATCTTGCAGCTTCATCCCTTTGATTTATTGCCAAAATCTTCAAGGCTGTCTGCAGAGATAACCTGTAAAATACCCCGTCCGAAGGTTGATCAAGGTTTTTTCTGATCATTTGAAAATTGCTATATACCAGGTTCAGGAATTGCGGATCATTAGCTTTGAAGCTAATGGAGTCTATCATGGCATAATGAGGTTTTTGACCTGCTAAATAAACATTGATGATTCTGTTGAGACCACTGGCAACATCTGCCCATGCTTTTTTGATGAGTACCGAATCCGCGAATTTCTGGTAATTGACATAATAGGGTTCCGATTTTAAACTTTTAATCAGCCGGCCAGAAAATTTATTATTGTTATTCATCCAAACCAGTCGTTCTCCTATTTTCAGGATTTCGTCGCTGGTCCACTTTAACTGTTCACTAATGCATGTGACTTCCTTGCAG
>CAMLDJ010000552.1 GCA_946478755.1 uncultured Pedobacter sp.
TTAAAAAGATTTCCCAATCTGTTTTGCTGCCCGGCCCCTTACCCTTGCCACCTGGCCAGCTCTTTAAATCCAGCACAGGATTATCCGCATAAACACAGGCTACTTTTGAAGGATTTGCGGCTGCCCAATTGTACACATATACTCCGCCCCTGCTCATCCCTTCCAGTACTGCTTTTTTTGCAAATCCCATTTTCCGCAAATGCGCATAAAAGTCATTCCATATATTTATGGCTTCCGTATTCCCAAACAACTCGGCTACGTCGCAATAAACCACATGATAGCCGCGCTCCAGCAATCCGATATCTGTTTGTGGCTCATGCCCCCAAAACCTCGCCCTCCATATCCATGGCATACCTTTGGCAGTTTGTTTCGGTGCTACGACCTTAGCCGAATGGCCCTTGAAAGAAAAAGAAAAGCAATTGTAACCGTAAAAGTTAGTTTTTTGCACCGGATCGTTCTGCGCATAGGCAAGCGCCGGAACCGGTCTGGTCTGCAATTTAATAAAATCATAAAGCCGCGAAGCGATATAGCCGTAACCCCTGGCATTTGGGTGAATTTTATCGGCCAGCAAATCTTCTTTATCAGCAAATAAGGAATAAAGGTCGATGACTTCCAGGTTTTCCCCGTAAGCAAGTTTCTGGATAGCAGGAATGATCGAATCCTTTAAATAGCTGCCTGAGATGCCAAATTTAGTATCAGAAAAAGCCTTGACCGGCAGCAGTAACACCACGCGCGGGCGACTGGGAAGTTCCTTAAAATTCCGGATCATATCCCGGTAGTCCCGCTCAAAATCAACCATCATGGATCTATTGATGACCTTACTGTCATTGGTTCCCAGCTTAATAAATACCAGATCAGGACTACATGTGAGCGCCTTTTGATATTCAGGCGTATTCCAATAAGGCTTATTTCCCTTTTTTAGCATGGTAGCACCGCTGACACCAAAATTAAGCACTTCATAGCCAGATCCCAGCAAGGCCTGCAGCTGCGCCGGATAAGATTCTTGCATCCTATCTGCCAGGCCTGATCCGTAAGTGATGCTGTTTCCAATACAGGCAACACGCAATTTTGCCTCTGCACAACAGCCTAAGCCTATAAAAAACAGGCAACATATAAGTATGGGCTTAATTACAGCTCTCATTTCAATTATTTTGATCTAAAAAATTCCTTTCAAGAATGAACTAACATGCTAAAATAAAAACACTAACGCAATATCAGGAAATGAAATTAGGAAACAAACTCTGCCCTCTGTGAAAGAAAAATTTACCTTCTCAGAAAGAGCCTAGCTTTCTTCGCTCCTTCAGCGAAGCAATGCAGCTCTTGAAGAGAACGGTTAATTTTTCACCCTTAATCCCAACTGCGCCTCAAACAGCGACTTCGGCAATACCGGCGTTCCCTGCAATTGATTCATCCCTGCATTTTCAAAAGTAACGACCCTATCTGATGTAAATCCGACAATAACCGGCTGTGCAATCGTATAATTCCTCCTCCTGCTCATGTCCCAGAAGTTATAATGCTGATCTTTATTGGACTTATGATGAAAGTTCCACAATACCAGCTCTTTGCCGTGATGTGGATGTCCCGGTTCCGGGCCACCTAAATTATAAAAAACACCTCCATCTATGTCATCATAAAGCGTAGCATAAGGCTGACCTGAGTGAATGTCAAAATTCTGATCTGTACCCAGTGAACATTGCGTAATGACGGTACCAACTGCGCTATAACCTGTCCCCGCACCATGATGCTGCGCAGCATTAAAAGAGCATTTCTTTACCAGCACGCCATAACCTGTACGCGCATGTACAGAAGCATGTCCTTTTTTACCCTTGAAATGTGTATTTTCTATAGTGATCTGATAGCCGGAGCGAATAAACACGCCTTCATTCCAATCGTGAAATTCGCAATTGCAGACCCAGCTGTTCTTCAGGTATTCCATTCCAATAGCTTCGTAAGCATAATCATGAATTTCATTTTTATGGTGGATAAATTCTTCCGGATAGCTTTTCCAGTTACTGGTAAACAGGATATCTTCCACCCCACAGTGATCAATAGCATAATAGGGCTCAATTGTCCAGCTTGCTGATTTTACCATTTTCACATCGATGTGTAAAGGGTTTTTGAAGCTAACCCTGTCGCCTTCAATTTTTGTTATGGTATGGATCTCATAGACCAGCATTCCACCCTTATCACCAAATAACCTGGTCCACTGTGGCTTCAAATCTAAGGGGGCGAAGTAAAGTCTTGTAAACTCCTCGCTTTTGTGGCGAATAACCACATCCTGTCCGACTTTAAGTTTTGATGGGTCGGCCACTACCACGGAGAAAGTTTCACGTCCGGCATCCTTCACTATGGTAGTCAGTTTTTCAATACGGCGCTCCTCAGGCTTAAACAAAAACTGCCTCCCATTGATCCGCATATTGGCTTGATAGACCTCTGTTCCACCTGCCCCACTTCCACTACCTTTTAAAACAATGCCACTTTTAGAGATCCTGATCTGTTTCTTTGCGTCCTCATCGGCTGCAATTAAATACTTTCCAGGCGAAAAAAATACAACTCCACCACCAGGATTGGCTTCAGCTGCATCTATAGCTTTCTGAATGGCAGCATCATCAAACAACCCGTCGTCTGCCTTTGCGCCATAATCGTCCACTTTAAAAACTTTCTTTCCGCTGACCGAAGGTATGGCCAGTTCAGAAAACCCATATCCTGCATACGAAAAATCAGGAAGTACTGGTGTTTTCCCTGTTTT
>CAMLDJ010000553.1 GCA_946478755.1 uncultured Pedobacter sp.
CTCTTCCGATCTTCCTATAGTTGGGAAATAAATCATATCCCGTACCTGGAAGATCCATTACCGCCCTTGCAGCGGCAGCCGCAGCCGACCATTTGCTGCGATCATTCGAGGTATTATTTAGCGGGCTTGCTTCAAATAACAACACTTTAGCTTTCATACCGAGTGCAGCTCCTTTAGTGGCCCGGCCCACATCCGTCCCGGTATACTTTAAAGGTAAGACGGCTGCAGCATCATCAAGATCTTTTAGAATCTGGTCTACTACCTCTTGCCTTGTATTGCGTGGCAAGGTGGCCTGCTTCTCTACATTCGGTTCGTCCAATATCAATGGCACGCCGCCAAAATAAGTTTCCAGCATGGCGTAAAAAAAAGCTCTTAAAAAAATCGCCTCAGCTTTCATTCTGCTTTTTAAATTTGCATTCAGGCCCGGCACCTCATCTATGTGCGCAAGAAGGGTATTGCAACGGCCAATGCCGCTATAGCAATCAGCGTAACGACTGGGAATAATTCCTGTGCCTGCAGCGGTTTGTGTGCCTGATGCAATACTGTTAAAACCAAGGCTATTGCTATATCCCCATGCGTTTGGGGTGGCATTTTCCTCCCACAGAGGTGTAGCTTCACCTCCATGCACCCCAGCTCTTTTTAATATACTATAACACCCGCTCAAAGCCGCCATGGCATTTTGCTCCGTAGTCCAAAATGTTTCCTGGGTATATCTGTCATTGGGGGTAAATTGCAGCTGGTCGTCAGAACAGCTTATGATCAAGCTGCTGAGCAACATTATTGTTATTATCTTTTTCATCAGTATATATTTGACTTTTAATTGTTATGAAGTTATCATAAGCATATTCATTGCTATTTGTAAGCGGTATGCTTATGCAAGTTTCATCTGTTTAAATTTTGTTTCCCTCGTGATGAAGCTGTCATGATTTAATCATTCCGCTATATGATTTCAAAATCAAGATGGGTTCATTGAATACATTTTAAAATATTAAAAGGTGGCATTCAGCCCGAAACTGTATGTTTTCACCGATGGATATTCGTATAAATCATCTCTTGTAAGGTCCTTTTCAGGGTCAAAGTCCTTGAACTTGGAAAAAGTAAACAGATTTTCCCCGTTAACGAAAAAGGAGATCTTTTTAATGGACGATTTAGATAAAAATTTTCCCTGCAAATCATATTTTAATTGCAATGTTTTTACTCTCAGGTAAGAAGCATCCTGAATCCAAAAGGTAGATGGCTGGAAGTTTTCTGCAGCCGACGTAGTAGTTAACGTAGGAAGTTTTGCATTTGGGTTTTCAGGAGTCCATGTGCCAGTTGCCCATCTCTTAGTTATTCCGGCGCCATTGTTAAATGGATACGCGAAATTGACTGCTGGGTAAATATTTAATCCCTGTACACCTTGAAAGAATGATGTAACACTAAAATTCTTATACCCGAGATTGATGTTAAAGCCATAATTAAACGCGGGAATGGAACTGCCCGTGATGATCCGGTCATCACCATTGATTTTTCCATCACCATTTTGGTCCTTATATTTTATGTATCCGGGTTTCACACTGGTGTTAGTGCCAATTTTTGGACTAGCGTTTACATCCGCCTGATCTTTATAGAAGCCATTTGTTTCATAAACGTAAAAAGCATCAATAGGGGAGCCTTCTGCAGTAATTCTTCTTGTTCCCACAATCCGTTCTCCTTTTATATCGACAACTTTGTTCTTTACATGACTGACCTGCGCTGAAATTCCGTAACTAAAATTTCCCAGGGAGTTGTTATGAGAGATTTCTGTTTCCCAGCCTGTATTGTCTACAGTGCCAATATTGGTGGTTGGGCCATTTAGGTTCCCTACCTGCCCGGGTATTGCTATAGGCCGAAGAATATCAGTAGTACGCCTTTTAAATGCATCAAATGATAAATCGATCCTGCCCTGTAACATACTCATATTAAGACCGAGATTGTAAGAGGTAGTGGTCTCCCAGGAAACTTTGGGATCTGCATAAGAAGTTATGGCCGCGCCAGGGCTTATGGTGCCATTAAAGCTATAGTCCTGGTTGAGCGCAACGGTATTCAGGTAGCTATAGAGACCAACCGCTTGATTCCCAAGCTGGCCGTACGAGGCCCTCAACTTTAGTAAATCAAGAAACTTCAGGTTTAAGCGTTCAAAAAAGGGCTCCTTATCAATTCTCCAACCAGCCGATGTACCATGAAAAAATCCCCACTTGTGTCCTGGGCCAAATCTGGCTGAGCCATCCAGACGAACCGTTGCATCTAAAAAATATTTCTGGTTAAAGTTATAACTAAACCGACTAAAATAAGAGGTAATGGCATCTTCAGTATATAACCCCGTAACTGCCATATCTCTGGATCCCGCGTTCAAGTCTGTTAAGGTGTTGTCAAAATAACCATAGATTCTACCGGTAAAATCACCATTCTGAAAATAGGTATAACTCTGCCCAGCCATCAGGGATACGTTATGAATGTCCGCAAAATCCTTCTCCCAATTCAGTGTTTGGTAGAATGAAAAGTTCAAATTGCTATTGTCGGCATTATGGGCGTATGGGTTAGAACCATAGATAAAAGGTACGCCTGTTTTGGGATTATAGGTGGTAAGCTTTGGCACAAACTGTCGCAGATAACCGTCTAACTTATCGACACCTGCATTGATGTTGTACGTTATATTAAATGGCAGTTTATAGAGATCGGAAGAGCACACGTCTGAACTCCAGTCACGGAAGCTAATCTCG
>CAMLDJ010000554.1 GCA_946478755.1 uncultured Pedobacter sp.
TTAAAACTTGTATCAAGGAGAATTGTAGTTAGTTTATGGAAAATCAGGATAAAAAAAGAGGTATAATTATTGAAGCCGCGTTGAAACGATTTGCTCATTATGGCCTGTCAAAAACGACCATGACCGAAATAGCAAAAGACGTATCTTTCTCTAAAGCACTGCTTTATTATTATTTTCCTGATAAACTTAGTCTATATGTAAACGCAATTGAACACCTGATGCAGATCATTAGCCGGGACCTGGTGAAGTCAATCGATAAAACCGGCAGCTCTACCGAAGGCATATTCAAATTATTACAAAAAAGACAATCTTTTATTCAGAAGTACTACAATCTGCTCGAATCAACCCAGATCATTGGGAACGAATTACCTGATGATCTCTACCAAAAGTTCAATAAGGCAAGGGCATTTGAGACCATTATCATTGGATCATTATTTACCCGCGGCATTTCAAGTGGTGAGTTTGTCATCGAAGACCCTAAGCTCGCTACAGAAATTTTTATTGACGCTTTATCAGGCATACATTTTAACATTATGTCGAAAGACAAAAGCCTTTTTCCTGGAAAAGAGCAGTTTAAGCAGATATTTCTAAAGGAAAAAGTGTTTGCCGAGATCTTTCTGCAAGGTTTAAAACCACATTCCTAATCCGCACCGTCATCTAATTGTAAGTTTATGTCGTTTTTCAGGTGAAAATTCTGAATGTAAAAATATGGCCGTATTTTTGACCCTTGAAATAAAAAAGTCAGAAAGTAGAAAAGTAGAATGGTAGAAACAGATAAAAAAAGGGAAGCAATTATTGAAGGCGCAATAAAGCGATTTATCCATTATGGCATTAACAAAACCACGATGAATGAAATTGCGGAAGATCTGTCGGTATCCAAGCCTTCTTTATATTATTATTTTCCTGATAAGAATAGCCTGGTATTGGGTGTGATTGAAAAAATATTCAATGACTACTTTGAGCTCATCACGCAGGACAGTTTATCAGATATCCCGCTTGAAAATCGCATGGCCAATTTTGTGGAGATCAGACATCGCTTTTTTCAAAAGTATTATATGCTGCATTTATCGGGTGGCAGTCCCGACTCATCGCTCAATTCAGACGAGCTGAAAGCACACTTCATGAAAATGCATGCAAAAAACATCCAGCTGCACGCGGATATATTTCAGGCAGCAGCAGAAAAAAATGAGATCGCCCCTTCAGATATGTACAAAACAGCAGAGTTATACCTCGACTGTCTGGCAGGAATTACGTCACTATGTATCATGCATGGCAACAAGGAGCTATTTCCAAGCAAAAAAGAAATGAAAAATATTCTGGAACGGCAGCTCCGCCTGTCGGCCATATTTATTAAAGGACTAAAACAACAATAAACTACATATGAACACAGCGATTAAACAGATAAAGATGATCCCCCTTCTGCTCCTGGGATTGTTGCTATCCAATACCCTAAGCGCTCAGCAAACGCTGACCTTAAAAGAAGCTTTGAATTATGCCGTACAAAACAGCGTACGCGTCCGTAAGGCAAAGCTTGACATAGATGGAGGAAGATATAAGACGGAAGAAATAAGAGCCCAGGCTTTACCACAAATTACCGGTAATGCCGGCCTAACCTACAATCCGGTTATCGGTAAACTGGTCGCAAATTTAGGAGGCCAGACCCAATCCATTCAATTGGGTCAGAACTGGAATTCTTCTGCAGGGATCCAGCTTTCACAGCAAATATTTAATCAAACTGTCTTTACCGGACTACAAGCCGCAAGATCTAGCGAAGAATATTACAATCTTACCGCTCAACTTACAGAGGAGCAAATCATTGAACTGGTTGCAAACAACTATTATCAGGTATTGGTAAATAGACAACAATTGAATGTCATAGACACCAACATCAAAAACGTAAAGGCGATCGAAAAAATAATAACTACCCAATATCAGAGTGGTTTAGCGAAGAAAATTGATGTCGATCGCATAAAAGTAAATGTTACCAATTTACAGACACAACGTGAGCAAATTTTGAATGCAATTACACAACTGGAAAATCAGTTAAAGTTCTCCATGGGGATGCCGGTAAATACGGATATTACGCTACCTAAAACAGAGCTTACAGAAGTTACCCGATTGCCTCAGTTTACAGACTCACTTTCAGTAGCCAATAGAACTGAAATCAAGATTTTGGATACCCAGGACAAACTGTATTGGTTGCAACGTAAAGCTTATGTATCAGAATACTATCCCTCTTTAGCATTGACAGGAAACTATACCTATTCGAGCCAAAGTGGCGGATTTGATTTCTTAAGCTCTAACAGCACCGCCATTGGCTATGGTGCATCTGCTGTCGGTCTGACCTTAAAAGTTCCCATCTTTAATGGCTTCCTAACCCGTTCAAAGATCCGCCAGGCGGATGTTGATATCAAAAAGGCAAAAGAAGACCGGAAAGAATCCACAAATGCCTTGAACATGGCTTATGAGAATGCTAAAATTCAATTGCGAAATAGCTTAAGTACGATTACAGCACAAAAGCAAAATGCTGAGCTGGCTGATGAAATCTACAGAAGTACACAAAACAATTACAACAATGGTTTGGCGAATTTAACAGACCTGCTGGATACAGAAACTGCATTGACGGAAGCACAAAACAGCTATACCCAGGCATTATTGAATTACAAAATTGCCGAAATACAATTAATCAAATCAAACGGAAATATAAAATCACTATTATAATGAAAAGAGGAATAATTA
>CAMLDJ010000555.1 GCA_946478755.1 uncultured Pedobacter sp.
CAGGATCCCCGTTATTGCGGCAGGAGGTATCGGCAGCGGAAGAGCGATACTAGCGGCAATGGCACTCGGCGCTGATGGTGTTCAGATCGGCTCAGCGTTTGCAGTCTCCGAGGAATCATCCGCGCATCCCCGCTTTAAAGATAAGATTATACAAGCTGCAGAAGGGGATACGAAGCTGACGATGAAAAAGCTGATGCCGGTGCGATTACTTAAAAATGAGTTTGCTGATGTTGTAGCCAAGGCAGAAGCGGCAGGTGCTGACGCAGAGATGCTGGAAAAAATTCTTGGCCGGGCACGCGCTAAAATGGGTATGTTTGAGGGGGATATGGAGCAAGGTGAGCTGGAGATAGGACAGGTTTCGGCAATGTTAAAAGAGATTAAGCCTGCGGCTGAGGTGTTGAAAAAACTTTGGCAAGAGTTTTTAACAGAGAAGGAGCGAATGGCAGAATTGAAGTTTTGACCGCGATAAAACCTTTATAAAAAATTATACATGGAAGTAAAGCATATAAAAATTAAGATTACAGGAAAGGTCCAAGGTGTCTCTTTCAGGGCTATTACCAAAGTGATTGCCGATCAGATGGGCGTTAGGGGAATGATCAGGAATGAAAAAGATGACAGTGTATATATAGAGGCAGAAGGTGATGATACTTTGCTCGATGTTTTTGTCGAATGGTGCAATGAAGGGCCCGACCGTGCGAAAGTCGAACATGTGGAAGTCGAGCCCGGAGAACTGAAGAACTATCGTAATTTTGAAATCATCAAGAAGTAGATGTCATCGATAAAGAGATTTCTTGGACAGACAGTTATATATGGTGTTACGACAGTAGTTTCCAGGCTATTTAATTTTATACTTACCCCATTGTTTACAGGGGTATTTCAACCTGGTGTCTATGCCATCTTTACAAAGATGTATGCCTCCGCATCCTTGATTAATGCAATTCTTGCTTTTGGTATGGAAAGCACATTTTTCAGGTATCTGAATAAGCATGAAGATAAAAAACAAGAGGTTTACAACAATACATTTTTCTGTGTTGCCTTTATTGCAACGCTCTTTTTAATATCAGGTATTGTTTTCTCATCACCCATTGCTGCTTATTTTGCGAATGGCCCTGAGCAGATGGACGACTATGTCAGGTATGTACATTATTTTGTGTGGTTGCTTTTTGTTGATGCCATCTGTGTAATTCCATTTGCAAAGGTTAGGGCCGATGAACGTCCGATGAGGTTTAGTCTGATTAAATTCCTGAATATTGGCAGTTTTATTGGCTTCAACCTGATCTTTTTGTTTGGGGTTCCCGCGATTATTAAATTTGGTGGCCCTATCGGGGATTGGTTTGGTTCATGGTATAGAGCTAATTGGATAGGATATGTATTCATTTCAAATCTGATAGCAAGTGTGCTGACTTTAATCTTACTTGTGCCAGAATTTGGAAAGCTGCAGTTGAAATTTGATAAGAAGCTTTTTGGTAAAATGGTGGCCTATTCATGGCCGGTTTTAGTAGCCAACCTTTCCTTTGTGGTAAATGAAAATCTGGACAAAATGATCATTAACCAATTGGGGGTTTCTGAATATAACCTGGGAATTTATGGTGCAGTTTGTAAGATCGCGGTTTTTTTAAGTCTGTTTATCACGGCATTCAGACTGGGCGCAGAGCCTTTCTTTTTTAGTCATGCTAAAAGTGCAAATGCCCGGCAAACCTATGCGGCGATTTTAAATTACTTCGTGATCGCCCTGGCCATTATTTTTGTCGGACTGATCGCAAACATTGATATCCTTAAGTATTTTATCGACAAAGAATATTGGGTGGGCTTGAATGCTGTACCTTTTTTACTGCTTGGGTATGTTTTTCTTGGAATATATGTGAACCTTTCCATCTGGTATAAATTATCTGATCAAACAAAATTTGGCTTGTATATTTCCGTTGTTGGCGCAATAACTACTATAGTTTTGAATATTGTGCTGGTACCAAAATATGGATATATGGGCTCAGCATGGGTTTCTATGCTGGCTTATTTTGTCATGATGCTGATTTCATATATTTTGGGGCAAAAACATTACCCGATACCTTATGATTTGAAAAGGATGATAGCTTATCTGCTGGTTTCGGCCATGCTGGTAGTGCTTTCCTTTTGGGTATTTAAAAGGAATATTTATATTGGTAATGTGCTGCTGCTTGCCTTTTTAGCCGGAGTGATTTATTTTGAGAAAGATCAGTTGAAACTTATATTGAAAACCCGGCAATGATTAAAATTAAAGGCCGCATCTGACAATTAAACCGAGCCCTGCGAGCTCATGAAGACAAAAAAATAAACACATTGAATGAACCGCCGAAGGCAACTTGGCGACAATTAGACATAGACACTACTGAAAAAACAATAAGTAAATAGATGAACATTAATATCATTAACAATTCCGGGCACCAGATGCCGCACTATGAAACTGCACATGCAGCGGGCATGGACGTGCGTGCTTTTATAGAAACAGAAATTACGATTAAACCTTTACAGCGTATTTTGATTCCAACTGGTTTATACATTGAGCTTCCGATAGGTTATGAGGCGCAGATCCGTCCGCGTAGTGGGCTGGCCTATAAACATGGCATCAGTATTGTAAATGCCCCAGGTACCATTGATGCGGATTACCGGGGAGAGATTAAAGTGTTGCTGGTAAACCTGTCGGATACTGACTTTGTGGTAAACAATGGCGACAGAATTGCACAAATGGT
>CAMLDJ010000556.1 GCA_946478755.1 uncultured Pedobacter sp.
TTAACTTAATGTTAAGTGTTAAGTTATTTTTACAGATACATCAAGTTGTTAACCAGTCTTTTCGAGTGTAAATGCAAATGTTGTTCCGATTTGCAAGGTGCTTCTTACCGATATAATTTGCTCATGAGCTTCCAGAATGTGCTTAACAATCGCTAGTCCAAGACCTGTACCGCCTTCTTCTCTTGACCTGTGCGAGTCTATCCGGTAAAAGCGTTCAAATAAACGTGCCAGATGTTTTTCATCGATGCCAATTCCATCATCTGTTACCTCAATTAGATACTGATCATGTAATTCGAAAATTTTAATTGCAGTAGATCCGTGCTCTTTACCATATTTTATAGAATTATGGATTAAGTTGATGAGTACCTGTCTGATTTTTTCCCGATCAGCTCTGATATAAGCCGGATGCGTATATTTATCCTTAAAGGATAAGGTGATGTTTTTTTTGCGTGCGGTGTCTTCCAGTCCTTCCATTACCTCTCTCGCCAGGGGCACAAAATCGAACCTTGCATAATTAATCGGGATTTCGCCGGTTTCCAGTTTAGAAATGGAATCCAGATCGGTAATCAGATAACTCAGGCGCTCGACATTTTTTTCTGCTTTATCCAAAAATTTAGTGGCCATCTCCGGATCCTCTGTTAAACAATCCTGCAGGGTTTCTATATAGCCCTGAATAGCGAACAGCGGAGTTTTAAATTCATGAGATACATTGGAGAGAAACTCTCTTCTAAATTGTTCCTGTTTCTTCAGGATTTCAATTTCTCTCTTTTTTGCACCGGCCCATTCCTTCACTTCCTGTTCCACATCGTTTATCGGGTCGGAACTTACATATTCGCCCAGGGCATCTTTCAGGTCTTTACCCAGCTTTAAATTATGGATCATTTTATAGATCAGTACAATTTTAGAATAGATGTATTTTTCGAGCAGATAATAGAAGACAATAAAACTGGTAATAAAAGTGACTACAAATGAGACCAGCATAAAGTACCAGCTTTGCTGAAAATAAAAATTGACTAAACCTATAGAAAGGCCTACTGCGAAAGCAGCAATTAACACCAAAACACTTAACTTCATCCTTATAAATTTATGGTAAGTCGCGCTGCTTACACGTTGAGGCAATTTACAAGATAAATCTTTACAAGCTAGTTTTTTCAGTAAGATATTTCCAATATCTTTTGGGGACATGCTGCACATGCAATCTGGTGTTTTTTCGTGCAGCTATATTGGTGCTTTTAAAGTAATTTTTCCACAAGGTTGCGTATAAGTTTTCCTTTTCCATAAGCGTCTGGTCCGCGGCGCTGTTTATTCGTTTTTCCTCTTGCAGACCGAGCCGCACTTCTTCAACGCTTTGCAGATTATAGAAAAGACCGTAATGCCTTTTAAGGTCGTAAATTATCCACTGCTGATCGGCATATCGGTTCTTAAAGTGTGTCATGATCAAGGGCAATACATTAAAATCCGGATCTATGCCACAGTAAAAGATCCCATCTGCCAAATGCCGGAAACGGATAAAGGCTTCCATTCTGTGTTTTTCTCTTTCTGTTTTTTTGGCAGTTTGCGATAAGGCCAGCACATGTTCATTGCCATAATTTGATTCGGCACCCGGTCGACTTAAAAATATATAACAGGCAAAATCAAACAGGCTCTGGTAAGCCTGTGGCAGTTCAGAAAGAAAAGTACAATAGAACCGCCTCATCCAGCCTTTATCTAATTTCTTTTGCAATCCCTTCCATACCCTGTCAGCCTTTCTGTTGTCATTGTGAACAGAAAATACTGGCGTAAAAGCATCCGGTTGATGGAGTTGTTTCAGGCAAATCATTACCTTTCCCGGTTTCCTTTCAAACCATTCAAACACTGCACACAGCAGGCTCTCTAAACTTCCATCAATTAAATAGATCATTTCGTAAATAGGGATTGGTTAAAAAAGAATGAGCTGGTTCACATCGTTTTTAACCTGTTGCCGCCCGCTTTCAGCAAGTATAAACGATTTTATTTGCGTGGCCTGGTAATCCTTTAGCTGATAAGGCGTATCTGCACAGGTGATAAAATGCCTGGCCCTGTTATAGGCTACCCCAATCTTTTTCAGCTGGTCGATCCTCAGCTTGCCAAACTTCCTGGCTTGTACAATCTTTTTAGCTGAGCTTAGCCCAATTCCGGGAATGCGCAGGATCATTTTATAAGCGGCGACATTAATATCTACAGGAAAGTGATGAAGATTTCTGAGGGCCCAACTTAATTTAGGATCGATGTCGACATCCAGGTGTGGGTTGGCGTCATTCAGCAGCTCATTGATAGAAAAGCCATAAAATCGCATGAGCCAGTCGGCTTGATACAGCCTGTTTTCACGAATCAAGGGAGGCTGCGAACCAATGATGGGCAGGCGGTTGTCGTAACTAATGGGAATGTATCCGGAATAGTATACTCTTTTCAGCGCAAACTCTTTATAAAATCCGGCTGCAGTATGCATGATGTCTTTGTCCGTTTCTGGAGTTGCGCCGACGACCATCTGTGTACTTTGGCCTGCCGGTACAAACTTAGGAACGCTTTTGATCAGTTTTTTCTCGTCTTGTAATTGTACGATGAGATTTTGCACAAGAGCGAGGGGGCGTTTGACGTCTTCATGGCTTTTCTCGGGAGCAAGTAATTTTAAGCCACTTTCTGTAGGCATTTCCAGGTTGATGCTCATCCTGTCGGCGTAAAGGCCGGCTTCTCTGATCA
>CAMLDJ010000557.1 GCA_946478755.1 uncultured Pedobacter sp.
ATGGCCAGTATATTGTTTACCGTATCGATCAGGGTCTCCCCTTTGCTAACAGATGAGGATGAAGCAGCAAAGTTAACCACGTCAGCCGAAAGCCGTTTCTCGGCCAGCTCAAAGGAGAGCTTGGTACGGGTTGAGTTCTCAAAAAATATATTGGCGATGGTGATGTCCCTTAAAGAGGGTACCCTTTTTATAGGTCTGTTGATTACATCTTTAAAATTATCTGCAGTCTCGAAGATCAATTCGATATCGTTCCGGTTAATATCCTTGATACCTAAAAGATGTCGGGTTGATAATTTTTCTGCTGCCATATTATTTATTGCTTTCTGATATTAAGATAACCTTGTCTTCTCCTTCTGTCTCTTTCCAGCTCACCCGTACCAGCTGTGAATTCAGGCTGTCTACCTGGTGACCGATATAATTAGGTTCTATAGGTAGTTGTCTGGAGAACCTTCTGTCTATCAAAACCATAAGCTCCACTTTCGCAGGCCGGCCATAAGCCAGCAATGCATCCATAGCAGCTCTGATGGTACGCCCCGTCCACAATACGTCATCAATTAAAATGACATTTTTATCCTCAATGATGAAATCAATCATATTCCTGCTGGCCGAAACCAGGCCGTCTTTCCGTCTGAAATCGTCCCTAAAGAAAGTAATGTCTAAATTGCCCTTCCTGATCGTGTTTGTTTTCAGTACTTCTGAAAGTTCATGTTTTACCCTGTCGGCGAAATGACTGCCACGGGGCTGGATGCCAATTAAAACAGTATTAGAAAAATCGTTGTGATTCTCAATTAATTGGTGACAAAGTCGCTTAATTGTGATCTGGAATTTTTGACCGTCTAGCAGTGTTCGTTTTTGCATTGACTTAAAGATTACGCAAATATAGCCAAAAAGTTGTAACGCCAAATGGCCAATCGGGCTTTTAGATGTAAAAATGAGAAAATGTCGATGTAGGTGGTTGTGCTTAAATGTTTTAAAAATCTAAATATCGTTTGCTGTAATTGACCTTCATGATATCGTAGCGTTTAAACTGAGTTTTTAATCTGTCCATAAAATCGGTAAAGTTCCGTTTTGCTTTCGGACTCCATAGAATTTCACTTAAAGCGTCCAGTCTAGGAAAAAGCATATATTCCGCTTTGGCAGGGTTGGCGATATATTCAGACCATAAATTTCCCTGGGCACCCCATATGTACTGTGCTTCTTCGGCGGTCAATACTGCCGGTATAGGCTCGTAATCGTATACATTTTTTAGCGGCAGGTATTTGGAAGCGGTAAGTGAATCGTCTTTCAGGAACTGTTTATGGTTAAAATACATCGTGTTCTCTGGGGTCATGATCACCTTGTGTTTCTGTTTTGCCGCTGCGATGCCACCTTGCTCTCCACGCCAGCTCATTACAATAGCATTAGGGGCAAGGCCACCATCTAAGATCTCATCCCAGCCTATAATGGTTTTGCCCCGGCCATTTACGAATTTCTCGATTCTGTGGATGAGATAGCTTTGGAGTGCGCTCTCATCTTTGAGTCCCTTATCTTTCATGATCTGCTGCGATACGGCAGATTGTTTCCACCAGATCTTCGCGGCTTCATCCCCGCCAATATGTAAGTATGGAGATGGGAACAGGTCCATTACCTCTGTTAACACTTCTTCCAGAAATTTAAAAGTTTGCTCCGTGGGCTGTAATACATTATTGAACTTGTTAAAAATTCCCCAGGTCTGTGCCACCTGATAAGTTTTGAGTGGCTCAGTCCCGAATTCAGGATAGGCTGCCAGAACAGCCATATTGTGTGCGGGCATTTCGATTTCGGGGATCACATTGATATACCGGTCTGCCGCATACGCAATCACTTCCTTGATTTCTTCCTGGGTATAATATCCTCCATAGCGTAAGCCATCGTTGCCTGTCCCGGGGTATAGACCTATAATGGTACCATTGCGCCATGCCCCAATATCGGTAAGCTTAGGGTACTTCTTGATCTCTATTCTCCAGCCATGATCATCTGTCAGGTGCCAGTGAAAAGTATTCAGCTTATGTAAAGCAAGGTAATCAATATACTTTTTGATAAAAGCGACATCAAAAAAATGTCGGCTTACATCCAGGTGCATACCGCGGTAAGCAAAACGCGGATAATCCAATAGCGTAACAGCCGGAATAAGTAGCTGTTCCTTTGTTTGACCAGTAGGCAATAGCTGGATTAAGGATTGGATTCCATAAAAGGCGCCTTTTGCTGAATTTGCGGTAAGGTTGATCCGTTTACGTCCTACCGCAAGTTCATATCCATTCATGGTTTTGACTGCTGCCGGATTAACAGAGATGAAAATTGCATTTGAACCGTCTGAAGTGCTCGAACTGCTGATCAGGTTAAGATGATAATAATTGTTCAGATAGGTTTTAAAAAAAGAAACACTATTCTGTAGCGAATCATCTGCTACAATGAGGGTGCCTGCTTTTAAGGTAAAAGGCAGTCCTTTCTCAGTTGTTTTTATTCTGACCGGTTGGGGAATGATATGAATATGCTGAGCGGAAAGTCTGCAGGTTAAAATGATCAGGAATATGGATAAAGCAAATCTGTTCATGGTTTTTGGGATAGGGTAGTACGAATTTTTGAAACCTTAAATATAGAACAAAAAAAAAGCATCCCGGTTTAGGGGATGCTTTTAATATATAAAGTTTTAAAGATTACTCGCCTTTTTTAGCTTTGTTTTCTTCACCTTCCATTTGT
>CAMLDJ010000558.1 GCA_946478755.1 uncultured Pedobacter sp.
CCGCTCCTGGTTAGTTATTAACTACCTATTTCGTTTTTTTATGAATAGGCTCTTTATTTCCCCAACCTGTGGTTAACAAGGGGGATTCAGGTCCTGCCCAGCCATTATCTATAATGGACTGGCATTATCCTGCTTATTTTACAGGAACAGAAAATTCCACTGTTTCAGGCGGAAGGCATTGAGAATCATCGCAAACCATGTACTCCAATGTGCCTTTTACAATGGCATTTGCACCTGTAAGTTTTACTTTTTGCTGGAAAATAACCGATTTCTCAAAATAGCTAACATTCATGTCGAAAGACTTTTCGAATTTAACAATTGCTTTTGGCTCAAGGGTTTTGCCAACGGGCTTGTATGCTTTTGAAGCGGCAAAACTGAAACTTGTTTTTACAGGGCCACCGTCTGCCATATTTTGTGAATAAAGATGCCATCCATCTTCAATAGTCGCTTTTAGGTATAAGGTCGCTTCTGTTTTTGAAGTTTTCTTGGCAGCATAACTCCACTTAACAGGTTTTAAGATCTGGCTGCTTGCGGAAATGCTAAACAGCAAGCCGACAGTAAATAATATTAAGTTTTTCATCGTGTTTATCTTTTGATTTACCTGTTTGTTTTATTTAACAAAAAAACGATATATCATCTCTTATATCAATGATTTATATTATATTCTATAAAATAATCAGTTTTTTTGCTTTTCATTATGTTTTTATTCAGCTTTGGGTTTATTTAATGAAAAGAATTTGTTAATTTTTCATTTTAGATTTTAGAATCCATTATTATGTCTACAGGTTTAGATCAAACTGATATCAGGATATTGCAGATCCTGCAAAAAGATGCGGCGCTAAGTAATGAAACAATTGCTACGAAGGTGAACAAATCCATTGCGACAATCCACGCACGAATAAAACGGCTGAAAGAGAATGGATACATCAAGCGGACTGTTGCGATACTCGATAATCGCATGATAGACAGGAGCCAGATTGCATTTTCACAAGTCTACCTGAAGTCCCACACAAAAGAGAGCTTAAAGGAGTTCAAGGATGAAGTTTCAAAATTCGACGAGGTCATGGAATGCTTTCAAATGACTGGGACCTTCGATTTTATTCTTCGGATTGCTACGCGGAATATGGATCATTATAATCTGTTTTACAACGAGAAGCTGGCAACCTTATCAAACATCAGTACCATTCAAACCTCATTTGTGATGTCCGAGATTAAAAGTGATACCGCATATCCCTTATAAACGGGTTCTTGCCAAACCGAATTTATCTGGGGGTATTATGAAGAAAACTTTTATATATTCGCCAGAGCGTTTTATTATTAAGGCCCATCGTTAATCTTTGTTAGTTATCGCATTTCTGCATGAAGCTATATGAATTAATTAAAGAAATTAAAGGTTTAGAAGAAGTATCTACATTCTCGAAGCATGAGCAGCTTGTTCAGGGGATCATCAATGCTTTGGATCAAAAGATCTTAGTCAGGGGAGATGCGCTACCCTCGGTAAACACAATGATCAAGGAAATCGGCTATGCTCGCGAGACAATTGCGAAGGCTTATAAAGAGCTTGTAAACAGGGGCATCATCGAATCTAAAAATAGAAAAGGGTATTTCGTTGCTACTGACGACACAGAACAGCATTTAAGGGTATGTTTGTTGTTATATGCATTTGATACTTTCCAGGAGACATTTTATCAGAGTTTCAGAAATAAAATAGGGGAAAATGTTCAACTGGATGTTTTTTTTCATCACAATAATTTTTCAGTATTTGAAAGCACATTAAACAATATCAAAGGTAAATATGGTATGTATGTCATCGCGCCGATTGATGTTCCTGAGGCTGTGCCTTTAATACAACAGTTTCCTATGAACAAGCTGTTGATCGTTGACAGACAATTAGACCTGAATGAAGACCATTCCTATATCGTACAGGAATTTAAACAATCCTCGTACCGGGCTTTTGTGGAACTTGCAGACCGCATTAAAGAATTTGACCAGTTTGTTTTCTTTTTTAAACAACAATCAGCAGAACCAAACGATGTGCTGGATTCGTTCCAGCGTTTCGTAAAGGATTATCAGATCAATGGTGTGATAAAAAGTAAATACGTACCTGGTAGCATAGCGGCAAACAAAGTCTATTTTACCATTCACAACCTTGAATTATGGGAAATACTTAAGGATTCTAAAATTAAGGGATTGAAACCGGGGAAAGATCTGGGGATACTCTCTCATAATGACGATAATGTCAAAGAAATAATTTTTGATGGGATAACGACCTTTTCTATTGACTTTACAAAGATGGGTGAAATGGCCGCCGAATTCGTGTTATCAAGAAAACCCATCAAGCACATCATGAGAAATAAACTAATCAGGAGAAATTCTTTGTAAAGACATTGTTGATTTCATTTTTGCGATCCATGTCGGGCTTACTTCAACTCGCTAATTAAAAACACTTCTTGAAATAAATTTTGGATTATAAAATATTTTCATACTTTTGACACTAGGATAGTGTAGTATAGTATAGCTGCTGTGCTCTTCCTAACCAACCAAACCAAATATAATATGAAAGTGTTCGCATCCATGGATTTAATCCACCCAAGCCGCAGGTTAATTCTTCTGTATTTTTTAAAAATACTTCCTCCTTACCTTAAATCAGACTGATCAGGTTTTGCTACCACCCATTTTGGGACTTAGTTACCTATTCACTGAACATGTTATCCTT
>CAMLDJ010000559.1 GCA_946478755.1 uncultured Pedobacter sp.
GATGTGATCAGCGCAGCGGATGCCATTAGTATGGCAATTTTATGATTGAGCTTATTCATTTTCATTAAGATCATTATAATGAGATATTAAGACCGATAGTATAAAAGGTTGGTGTGGGACCGTCGTCGGTATCATTTTGAGGATCCCAGTATTTCCAGTCGGTAAACACCGCTGCATTATTGGCATTAACATAAAGCTTGGCATTTTTCACCCGTACCTTAGTTAAAATGCTTTGCGGCAATGCGTAAGCAAGCGCTATAGTATTTAACCTGACAAATGAACTTTTGCGGAAAACATTAAAACTTGTACCGCTGGTGCCTGAATTCAGACGGGCGAAATCGTTGATCTTGTTTTCTGCCGTCCAGTAAGGCTGAATGTAAGAAGACATCCGGGCGTAACCTACGCTGCCTGGTTGGTTTTTTGCCTGGTTGTATTGCCTTTGCTGTCCCCAGTTAGAGATCAGCTGGAAGGAGAAATCGAAGCTTTTAAATATATTGAATTCATTTCTCATGGCCCACATGAACCGTGGCGTTTTGTAGCCCAGATATTGTTTATCTGCATCGTCATAAAGATAATTCCCGTCCACATCTTCAAGCTTGAAGTCGCCCGCCTTGATCGCCGCCTTGGTAAATTTATTGGCCTCAGGCAATTCGTTTTCTTGCCATACGCCAAGGATCTTATAATCCCAGATCACGTCGATATCCTGTCCGATAAACCATCCATTCCCCGGCTCATTGGCACTTGTGGTAAGCCTGACAATTTTATTTCTGTTTAAAGAGAAGTTAAAACTGGTGTTCCAGGTCACCTTACCTCCTGTTATATTTCTGGTATTGAGGTTCAGTTCCAATCCCTTATTGTTGACTTCTGCCAGGTTAGAGTAGTAATTAACGTATCCTGTAACTGTAGAAAGCGCCGGTCTTACCAGCAGGTCAGTTGTCTTTTTATCATATACATCAACGGAACCACTGATCCGGTTGTTAAAAACGCCAAAATCAAGCCCTGCGTTTAAAGAAGTAGTTTCTTCCCATTTCAGATCGGGATTACTTAAACGGTTGCTGATCGATGCAATATTTACTTCGGAGGCCGCACCCGATCCGTTTACCGTCTGATACTTTCCTATATCCAGCTGGGAAAGCGCGGCGTAAGGATCAACTGTGTTGTTGTCAGGATTGCGCAGATCACGGTTACCATTGATACCATATGAGAAACGCAGTTTTCCGTAGCTCAGCCATTTTACCGGTTTCAGAAATGATTCTTCGGTGAAGTTCCATGCAACTGCCGCTGCCGGGAAAGTTGCTTTTTTTGAATTGACACCGAAAACGGAATAACCATCCCTGCGTACAGAAAGGGTAAGGTTGTAGCGATGCATCAGGCTATAGTTTAACCTCGCCATCAATGCATCTCCGGTGTATACTTTATCTTCACTGTCTACGGTGGCCTTGACGCCACTGCTCACATTATGAAAGCCCAGGAGATCATCAGGAATAAGACCCTGGTTTCCTGCCGTCGTCCACCAGGTCTGATATTTTTCTGTATTGGCCAATAGGGTCACATCAAAATTATGGATATCAGCGATAGTCTTGTTCCATTTTAACAGATTATCCACCTGCCAGTTGTACCTGGTTTCATTCGCCCGTGTAACAATACCTCCCGGGATGGTTACATTGGGATTTTTGGAAGAACTGTAGTTAAAGGTGCGATAGGAATCCAGGCCCGGACTAAAATTGACCTGGTAAGTAATCCCAAAAGGCAATTTTACCTTTGCAAAAACACTTGCAAATAACGTATTCTGCTTATCCAGTCGGTCGTTATAAGTCATGTTAAGAAAAGGGTTTCTGGCATTCAATCCATTGTCATCCGTTGGGATCCTGCGTAAGGTCCCGTCGGGATTGTACATGTCGCCATAAGGAGAAAGGTTGACCAGTTGCCCCCAGTCGGCCGAAATAGAGCCTTCATCCCGGGCGGCGAACTGAAGATTTAAACCGACCGTAAGGAATTTAGCGGCCTGACCTTCCAGGTTCACCCTTGACCTGAAAGTATTAAATTCAGCACCTTCTATTACATTTTCGTTCTTCAGATAACCTAAGGACATGTAATAGCTGATCTCATCTTTCTTACCGCTCATACTTAAAGTATGATCCTGACGCATTCCGGTTCTGAAAATTTCGTCGTACCAATTGACGGTTTTACCATCCAGATAATTTTTCTTTTCGTTTGCCAGTAAGCCCAATCTGCCCAGCCATAGGTCGACGGGATCTCCGCTCTGGCCATTTAGCCATTGCGTCATACTTATCCCTGCCCGCAGGTTTCCGGGATCGTCATAAAGGTAAGGTGCTGTCGCACCACCACTCCACATCACATCAGCACGCCAGTTGAGGAAACCCGGTCCATCGTAAGGACTCATGTCCTGGGCAAGCTTCGCAATACCGAAATTTGTGTTGACATTGATGGTTGGCTTATCCCCCTTTCCTTTTTTTGTGGTAATTGCAATTACACCGGTAGCTGCCTTTGCACCAAAAACCGCAAGTGAACTGGCATCTTTCAATACATCCACTGATTCGATGTCATTAGGATTGATGTCGGCAAGCTGTCCGTTGTAAATGACCCCGTCCAATACAATAAGCGGCGAAGTACCGGCACTTAAGGTTGTTTTCCCTCTTACCAACAAGTCGCCCCCGCCTTTTGCGCTGGTATTCAGGCTAACG
>CAMLDJ010000560.1 GCA_946478755.1 uncultured Pedobacter sp.
GGATGAACAACGGGACGTTTTTGAATGTCCTCCTCTGCAAACAGATGATCCAGTTCCCGGTTATGACCGCCCTCATTTCCATTTGCCCAAAAGACAATAGAAGGATGATTGACATCATGTCTCATCATTTCCCTAACCAGCTGCGTCCCTGTTGGCGTATCATAATGTCCGTGCCAGCCGGCAAGTTCGTCCATGACAAACAGTCCCAGCGAGTCGCACACATCCAGGAAATGACCATCAGGCGGGTAATGCGACATCCTTACGGCATTCATATTCATTTCCTTCATCAGCAGCACATCTTCAATGCTGTTCTTTTTGCTAAGGGTCCTGCCCGATGCAGGGCGGAAAGAATGCCTGTTCACCCCCTTAAACTTGATCTTAACACCATTTACATAGACGCCATCCCTTGGTTTTACGACAACAGTTCTGAAACCGATCTTCTTGGTCAAGGTGTGGACAGCTTTATTTTTCTGATATAAGGTAAAGGTGACCGTATACAGGTTAGGAAACTCGGAAGACCACAGTTCAGGTGCCTTAAAGGATCCTGCAAGGTTAACCGGACCAGCTCCATTTATTTGAGTACTGAGCAGCCCGCCATATTTCCTGCCATTGGCGGTATGCAATTGCGCAGTCAGCTTATCGGCATTTCCGCTTACACAAGCTTCCGCTTTAAACTGTCCGTCTGCTTTAGCATCAACAGCCACCCTTTCGATGTGTTGAACCGGCAGGGCTTCCAGATAAACCGGTCTGAATATTCCACCGAACAGCCAGAAATCGGCCTTGCGCTCTGCGTCATTAACAGATTTATTGGCAGAATGCTTGGACACCTTAGCCTCAAGCAGGTTATCCGAGCCATATTTCAACAAGGAAGAAATGTCGTAACGAAAGGCATAAAAAGCACCCTGATGAACCGGTCCGGCAGATTGCCCATTGATCTTCACTTCTGTATCGGTCATCGCCCCTTCAAAGACGATATTGATCTTTTTACCCTTCCATGCGGCGGGGACTTTAAAATTGTATTGATATAAGCCCTGTTCCTTACCCCTTACGCTGTCTTTGGCAAAGCCATAATCATACTTACCAAAACCCTGCAGCTCCCAGTTTGACGGTACTGCGATACTGGTCCATTTTCCTGAATTCATTCCCGCAGTGCAAAAGAACTCCCATTTTACGGTATCGTCGTTCCCGGTACCAGACAAGTAGAGCTGCTCCGTCTGTTGGGCACGGGCAGTACTAAAAAGCATCAGCAGCATAAAAGAAAGGATCGGTGTAAGCTTCATGAATAAAGGGTCTGTTTATATAGGATTAAATTGTTTCGTCAGCGGGTTATCTGTTCTGAATGGCAATGCAGGCAGGCCATCTTTATTGTATAAGTTGGGCCGCATGGCCTCATTAAATCCAAAACGAACTGCAACGGGCTTTTTCAGATCTTTTGCAGATACAATGATTTTATTTCCTTTAATATGGGCATTGGCAGGCAGGAAATATCCATCAGCACCAGCTATGGTAAAGCAATCCAAAGCCTTCCCATCCTTATTCACCAGGCCTTGACCAACGTGGTCAAATTCCAGTTCAGCGCTACTACCTTTAAAGCGGACCGACCGGTAGATCGGACCGGAATAAGTGATTTTTTTACCATAATCTCTGGCTAGCGCCCATAGGGCCAGTCGCCGGCCAATCTCCCATTTATAATTAGGGTGCAGGTCCTCCGGATAATCGTTCAGGTCGGTCGTCGCCACCATTCCTGTATTCGGCAACCTCAGCAACTGGGCCTGTGCTTCCCAAAACTCAGGCTCTGTTTGAGCATCAAGCACTACCTTACCTTTGGCGGTTGAATAGCTAAACGGCGCGATCTGCACATAATAAAAGGGCAGTAATGCCCCTTTTCCAGATAGGCCTGAAGCTTTTGCCCAGGCACTTCTCCAGCTGTTGATCAGGGCCTTCATTTTATAACTATAGCCGATGTTCTCCTTTAAAAAGCAGTTCGTCTCCCCCTGATACCACAAAAACCCACGCAGGGCGAAGGGTGTTAAAGGCTCAATCATTGGGGTAAAAAATTTACCGGGGTCATTACCTGTCTTTTTATCCTTAAAGTAACCCCGCTGCAGACTATCTGCCGGGATCCAGGGCTCAATCGGACTGCCGCTCACGGCAGAGGAGATCATCCCGACGGGTACCTTTAACCGCTCATGTAGTTCTTTGGCAAAGAAATATCCTGCCGCCGAAAAGTTCTTTAAGGCAGAATCCTGTGCCAGGCTCCAGCTCTTATGAATAGAATCCGGCTTGCTCAGTTGCTTGCGGTTCACCAGAAAAATCCGAATCTGAGGATCATTGGCCTTCGCCAATGCATCTGCCGGATAACCGAGTTCCGGTTTCAACGGCTTTTTTACCTTCGCAATCTTGCGCATGGCATATTCCATGTTCGACTGGCCCGAGCAAAGCCAGACCTCTCCTACTAAAATATTATCCAGTACAATGGTATTGCTCCCTTCAATGGTCATGGAAGCGGCAACAGCCGAAGTCTGCAAAGGTTCCAGCCGCACCTTCCAGTTGCCATTTGCATCGGTCACAGTTTGTTTTACCTGACCGGCAAAGCGAACAGAAACGGCCTCGCCCGCTGCGCCATAGCCCCAGATGTTTAAAGGCTTATCGCGCTGCAAGACCATATTACTGGAAAGGATCTGAGGCAAAAGGATCTTTGC
>CAMLDJ010000561.1 GCA_946478755.1 uncultured Pedobacter sp.
GCTTTTGCTAAAAAAATTAAAGCAGCGATCAAAAAGGAAAAAAACAAAAAGGTACAGCATGTGTATGATCCAACGGTTAAGCCGCTGTACGACACCGTTCAGATCATGGATATTTTACCGCACAGACAACCGTTTTTGTTTGTAGACAAGGTGTTGGAGCTCTCTAAGACCCATGTGGTCGGGGTAAAGAATGTCACCATGAACGAGGAGTTCTTTAAAGGACATTTCCCTGGTGCTCCGGTTTTTCCGGGGGTGATTCAGATTGAAGCGATGGCGCAGACGGGAGGGATCCTGGTATTGAGTACTGTCCCTGACCCGAGAAATTATCTTACCTTGTTTCTTAAAATTGACAACGTGCGGTTCAGAGCGCAGGTGTCGCCAGGAGATACGATTGTTTTCAGATGCGATTTAATGGAGCCGATAAGAAGAGGAATTGCCCAGATGAAGGGTGTCGGAATGGTAGCCGGAAAAGTGGTGGTTGAAGCAGAAATGATGGCCCAGATCGTAAAAGTTAAAGAAACCGAAACTACATGATACAACCCTTAGCATACATACATCCTCAGGCGAAAATAGCCGACAATGTGGTTATTGAACCTTTTGCTGTCATACATAAAGATGTTGAAATAGGTGAGGGTACCTGGATTGGCTCGAACGTAGTGATTATGGACGGAGCCCGGATAGGAAAGAACTGCAGGGTATTTCCCGGATCGGTGATTTCCGGTGTGCCGCAGGATCTTAAGTTCGCCGGAGAGGTGACCACCGCAGAAATTGGTGATAACACGACGATTCGGGAGTGTGTGACCATTAACAGGGGCACAAAGGATAAATGGAAAACCGTAATTGGAAGCAATTGCCTGATCCAGGCCTATTCTCATATTGCACACGATTGTGAGGTGGGTGACTATTGTATATTTTCGAACAGCACAACGCTTGCAGGGCACATTACCATTGGTAATTATGTTGTTCTGGCGGGTTTGGTGGCCATACACCAGTTTGTGAAAGTGGGTTCTCATGCCTTCGTTACAGGTGGCTCACTGGTTAGAAAAGACGTACCTCCCTATGTAAAAGCAGCCAGGGAGCCGTTGTCTTATGCCGGAATTAATTCTGTCGGATTAAGAAGAAGAGGCTTCTCCTCGGAAAAAATCAATGAAATACAGGAGATTTACAGGGTTTTGTTTGTGAAGCACAACAACGTGACCAAAGCGCTGGATATGATTGAAGCTGAATTTGCCCCGACGGAGATCCGTGATGAGATTGTCGATTTCATTAGAAATTCGAACAGAGGGGTGATGAAAGGCTTTGGCTCCGGAAGCTAAGGAACAGGCGATGACAATCAGCTTAGCGAACGTTGGCAGAAGGTTTAACCAGG
This sequence comes from uncultured Pedobacter sp., assembly GCA_946478755.1. The sequence continues at coordinate 1,370 of CAMLDJ010000561.1, forward strand.
AGTGGATTTTCAGAAACATAGACTATCAGTTTCATATTGATGAAAAGTACGCTGTCCTAGGTCCGAATGGGTCCGGGAAGTCCACTTTGCTGAGCATCCTGCTGGGTAACTTATCTCCTTCTGAGGGCGTACTGAGCTATCATTCGGGTGTGGAAATCCGGGTGGAAGACATTTATCAGTCCATCAGTTTTGCAGCACCCTATCTGGATTTAATCGAAGAGTTTACCCTTCAGGAAACCATCCGTTTCCATTTCAAGTTTAAGCGCTTCTCTGAGGGCATGGATGCTGGATCGGTGCTTGATCTTCTTGGCCTTGCGAAATCGCAGGATAAAGCCTTAAAATACTTCTCTTCGGGAATGAAGCAGCGGACCAAGCTTGCGCTGGCCTGCTGTGCCGATACCCCCATACTTTTGTTGGATGAGCCGACCTCTAACCTGGATAAACAGGGAATGGCCTGGTACCTGGAATTAATTGAACGCTTTACGGCAAATAAGCTGCTCATCATTGGGTCGAACCAGGAACCCGAGTACGCCTTCTGTAACCATTTTGTTCAATTGACGGATTATAAATAACTAATATTATATTTGAAAAAGACACTTATGGCGCGTATTTGAAGCTTAAAATACCTTTATAAAAATATTTTTAAATTACTATTGTAGGATTGATAAATAGTCTTTACCTTTGCGGCACGAAAAAAGGCCGAAAGTTTAGGCACAATTTCAGAAAGAATGGCAAAAGCATCGGAAGTAAAAAGTGGGAACATTCTTCGTTTTAACGGGGAACTGGTACAGGTAGAAGAGTTTCTACATCGTACACCAGGAAATTTACGGGCCTTTTATCAGGCCAGAATGCGGAATGTTAAAACCGGTAAGTTGGTGGAGTACAGGTTCCGTGTGGATGAAGAGGTGGAGATTTGCCGTGTGGAAACCAGCGATTACCAGTATTTGTATGAAGATGGGGAAGCGCTGGTAGTGATGGATAACAATACTTTTGAACAGTTTAACATTCCTAAGTTATTGTTCGGTAAAAGTCTCCGCTTTTTGAAAGAAGGAATGAATGTGATCATCGCATTTGAAAGTGACGAGCCGATCATGGCACAAACACCTTCACATGTTGAATTAGAAATAACCTACTCTGAGCCTGCAGTTAAAGGTGACACCTCTACAAATGCGCTTAAATATGCAACTGTAGAAACAGGAGTAGAAATAAAAGTCCCCATGTTCATCAATCAGGGCGATAAAGTTAAGATTGATACACGCACTGGTGACTATGTTGAAAGAGTAAAATAAGAATTTTCATAGTTTAGTTTTAGGTTTAGGTTGATT
>CAMLDJ010000562.1 GCA_946478755.1 uncultured Pedobacter sp.
CACCGGCAATCATCTCTATCTTCCTTGGATCTCAGCTTGCTGAAGTTCTTGACGAAATCGAATCTTCAAGAAGCATCATCAAAAAAGTGAAAAATGAAGACTCTTTATGGTTGGGTATTCCTAAGATCCCTCAGATCTTGTTAGACAATACCGATCGGAACCGTACTTCTCCTTTCGCCTTTACAGGTAACAAGTTTGAGCTTAGAGCGGTAGGTTCTTCTGCAAATTCTTCTGCGCCTATGACGGTATTAAACACCATTGTGGCTGACCAGTTAGCCAAATTTAAAGTAGAAGTTGATAAGCTGATCAAAAAAGGCGAGAAAAAAGACGTTGCTTTATTAACGATATTGAAGAAATACATTAAGGAGTCTAAAGATATTCGTTTTGAAGGTAATGGCTATAGCGATGAGTGGGCTGCAGAAGCTGAAAAACGTGGATTATCGAACATCAAAACCACACCTAAAGCTTTAGACGCTTATGTGAGTGAGAAATCGACTGAGTTGTTTACTAAACTGAACATTTTCAGTGAGCGTGAATTGCATGCTCGTCATGAGATTCTTTTAGAAAGCTATTACAAAAAGCTGCAAATCGAAGCAAGGGTAATGGGCGAAGTGACCAATAGCATGATTATTCCTGCTGCAATCGCTTACCAAAACTCATTAATCGAAAATGCGAAAGGGTTAAAAGAACTTGGTCTATCCGGAGATGCCTTAGCTACACCTTTAGCGATCATCAACAAAGTGTCTGAACACTTAAATATTGTTAAAACCAGTATTGATGAAATGCTTGAGCAACGTAAAAAAGTGAACACCATCGAAGATAGCCGTGATAAAGCGATCAATTATGATGAAAAAGTTAAATCATACTTTGATACCATTCGTTACCACACTGATAAATTAGAACAAATTGTAGATGACAGCGTATGGCCTCTACCTAAATTCAGAGAGTTATTGTTTTTAAAATAAACCAGACCTCTATACTTAAAATTTTTAGTTTTTATAACCTCTGTCTTAATTGGCAGGGGTTATTTTTTTCTATCTTTGCAGCAACATGAGTGATAACAGGTACAACCAGCGCGGCGTTTCTGCCTCGAAAGAAGATGTGCACCAGGCCATCAAGAATATAGATAAAGGTATTTTTCCACAGGCTTTCTGTAAGATCATCCCTGATATTTTAGGCAATGACGAGGCATTTTGTAACATCATGCATGCAGATGGTGCAGGCACCAAGTCTTCCCTGGCCTACGTTTACTGGAAAAAAACAGGTGACATTTCTGTATGGAAAGGCATTGCGCAGGATGCGATCATCATGAATATTGATGACCTGATCTGTGTGGGGGCTACCGATAATATCTTATTGTCTTCCACCATTGGCCGGAACAAGAATCTGATCCCTGGCGAAGTGATCGCCGCCATCATTAATGGTACCGAAGAGATCCTGGCGGAACTGCGTTCACAAGGTATCTCTATCTATTCCACGGGTGGCGAAACCGCTGATGTGGGCGACCTGGTCCGCACGATCATTGTAGATTCGACAGTAACCTGCCGCATAGAACGCGATAAGATCATCAGCAATGACCACATTCAGGCAGAAGATGTAATTGTTGGTTTATCTTCCTATGGGCAAGCCAGCTATGAAAGCGAATATAATGGAGGCATGGGCTCAAACGGTTTAACCTCAGCACGTCACGACGTGTTTGATAAATCAGTGGCCAACGCTTATCCGGAAAGCTTTGATCCTGCTGTACCGTTTGACCTGGTATTTTCGGGTGGCAAGAAACTGACTGATCAAATTCAGATTGATGAAAACACAACAGTTACTGCCGGAAAACTGGTTTTATCTCCTACCCGTACTTATGCGCCTGTCATTAAAAAGGTGCTGGAAAAGCATAGGAAACAAATCCATGGTATTGTACACTGCAGCGGTGGTGCACAAACTAAAGTGCTTCACTTTGTAAATGATAACGTACACATTATCAAAGATAATTTATTCCCTGTCCCCCCCCTGTTTCAACTGATCCAGGAACAATCGGGTACCGACTGGAAGGAAATGTATAAAGTGTTTAACATGGGCCACCGCATGGAACTGTATGTTCCCGCAGCGATTGCGCAAGACATCATTGCCATCTCTAAAAGCTTCAATATTGATGCGCAGATCATCGGGCGTGTAGAAGCCTCCGCTCAAAAGCAGGTAACCATCAGCAGCGAAAAAGGGAACTATACTTACTTTTAAGCATCAGATCTGCATCATAAACATAAGGGGCGTATCATTTGTCATGATACGCCCCTTAAAGAAATACGCTATTCCTAAATTATACTTTGTAATACTGTTCCCAGCCTTTACGCGGCGGGGGGCCAACGAGTAAAGCATTGGCAACTTTATGATTCGTAATCACCTTCTTTTTACGGTCAAATTCAAGTTTGGTATTTAATTTCTGAGCCAGCACACCCAGGCAGAATACCTGGCTCAGCGGTCCTGCTATGGCAAACGGCGATCTCGTTTTCTCTTCTCCTTTACAAGCCTGAAGAAAATTTTTGAAATGGTTGGAAGGGCTTAACGGCACTTCCGGGAGCGAAGCAGCCATAGCCTTTGCTTTTTCTTCCGGGATGATAGACAAGGTACTGCCATGAGAACCGCCCTTAAAAGTCAGCTCTTTACTGTAAATGATTTTCCCGGGGTTTAGCTTTGCTGGCT
>CAMLDJ010000563.1 GCA_946478755.1 uncultured Pedobacter sp.
GAGATTAGCTTCCGTGACTGGAGTTCAGACGTGTGCTCTTCCGATCTATATAAAAAATCGCCTGCCCGTACCGCCTGACTGTAAGGTCCGATCGGCGCCGGTGCATTTTGGGAGTTGATAATGGTTTTCATAATTTTTACGATGAATATAATAAGCATTTAAGGGGTTAAATCATTAAAAAGTTACTCCCCCAACCGACCTTATGGATCGACCCGGGGAGTAATAACTAATTTTGTCCAGCTAACATCCCTCCGTCTACAGTCCAGGTAGCGCCCGTTACCCAACTTGTATCGCCAGAAAGTAAAAAAGAGATCGTTTTTGCCACGTCCTGCGCTTTTCCAACTCCACCTAATGGGTGGTATATATCAAATGCAGCAAGGTTTTCAGCGATTTTATCTTCCGGCATAAAGGTTTTAAAGATAGGTGTAACGACAAAACCCGGATTGACTGAATTAACTCTGATATTAAATTCAGCTAATTCTATAGCCAGTTGCTTGGTAAGTGCGATCAAACCTGCCTTTCCAACCATATAAGCCGATGCCGGTCCTGCTTTAAGTGCATGATGCATCATAGCAGCACCAATATTTACCACAGCACCACCATTATTTTCTTTCATGATCAGTGCCGCTGCCTGCGTGATAAAAAAGAAAGCTTTTGTATAGATCTGGAAGCTGTCATAATCTTGCTCCGTATGGTCTAAAAACGACACTGGATTATAATGTCCCGCTCCGTTTACAAGATATTTTAAACCTGGCAGTTCCTTTTTCAGATTACTGTTGAAAACAGCGACAGCCTTCATATCGGATAGATCAAGCTGATAAATTTTAACTTTTCCACCCTTTCCTTCCAATTCTTCTTTCGCTTTATTCAGGCTATCGGCACTTCGTCCTACAAGTGCTACTTCAATTCCTTTGGTGATCAGTATTTCTGCCGTGGCCTTACCTATTCCGGTAGAACCCCCTACTATTAATGCCTGTTCCATTTTTATTGTTTTTAATATTATTTTAAACTTTTGATTCCCCATTAACCCAGTAAATAAACTCGTAGTTTTTCACGATTGTCGGATCAAGACTGCTGCCCACGTGGCATAAATCTTTTGCAGATGTTTCAATAATCTCCTTTTGTTCCGGGGTATAATCATTACCGAAGTACAACTTCACATGGATAGTACCCACTTTGCCACCGTCAGAATGGATCTCATAGGACACCTCACTCTTTGAATCATTTACTTCAAATTTGTTCTTTCTTGCATAATAATCAACCGTTCCAAGCATGCAGCTTCCGTAAGAGGCCATTAAAAGGTCAATAGGTCCGAATTTCAGATCTACCTTAATCGGATCGTTACTTAATGGTGAATTTGTACTTGATTGATACCGACCTTGGTAGGTGGTTTCTATTTTTGTCATCATCTTATTTTGATTTTTAATAATAATTTTCGCAGATCATCAGATGCTGCATCCATCTAGTCCACACATGTTATCATCAGAATTCTCAGATGGAGTAACCACGCTTTCCTGATAAGTTTGTTGAAGTGCCCTTCGGAATGTTTCAACAGGCTGCGCTCCGGAAATGGCGTATTTGTTATCCAAAATGTAATAAGGAACCCCAGAAATACCAAGATTCTGCGCCTCCATGATATCCTGTTTTACTTCATAATTATACTCCTCTTCGGATAAGACTGTTCTGGCTTTTTCCTTATCCAAGCCCAATTGCTCAGCCAGGGAAACCAGGAAATCCACATCTGCAATATTTTTTCCGTTGACAAAATGAGCTTCAAACAAAGCCTCCTCCATTGCATCAGCTTTACCATTTTCTTTTGCCAGGTGTAATAGCTTATGAGCAGTAAAAGTCTCTGCAGCAATAGTCGAATCCTGATTAAAAGTTATTCCTGCAGTTTTTCCCATTTCTTTCAATTGATTCTGAAACTGATCAAGCTGGATTTTTGAAAAGCCTTTGCGTTTCATCATATATTCGCTGATGCCCATCTTTCCTGAGCGTTCTTTTAAAGAAGGATCTAACTGGAAACTTTTCCATTCTACCTCTACTTCATTTTTAAATGGAGCATCTGCTAATGCATTCTCGAAATTTTTCTTAGCGATATAACAGAACGGACACATAATATCCGACCAAACCTGTATTTTCATCAGTATATATTATTTTTAGCGGTTATGAAGCTAAATAAGCATATTCATTACTGTTTGTAAGCGGTATGCCTATGATGGTTTCATTGTCCTATTTTTTAATAGTTAATTAGAGATTTCATCCGGCAGCCTTCACCGTTCCGATGCAATAATACGCCCGAATATCTCTTTTATTCCCTTCTCTTCTACGTCGTAGCTGACTGAAGTTACCAGGGCAAATCATTACATGCTATGCAAAAAAATCTCTTGCAATAACAGTTGCTGATTCCAGCGCAACTGATGCATCTTTCTCAGCATCAGGTTTCACCAGGTTGCCTAAAAATGTAATCGGATGAATTTCCGTAATGCCCACCAGTGTGAGCCACCAGTTTATATAAGAAGCCTGAAAATCAAGGCCAAGCTCTGCAGGTACACCCGGGCTATAAACACCCGACGTGTAAATCACACAGGCTTTCTTATCTTTCAATAAAGGGAAGTAACCGTCCGCTCCAAAACCAAAGGTTAAGCCAGGCTGTGAAATGGTATCGATATAGTGTTTTAATACCCAAGGGA
>CAMLDJ010000564.1 GCA_946478755.1 uncultured Pedobacter sp.
GCTTAATTCTTTTACCGGTATCTTTTAAGGTGCCGGTTTTTTTATTGCGTTCAAAAATCACGACATCATCGGTATACTGATGCGCTACCAATAAGTAATTTCCGGTTGGATCAATCGCGAAGTTCCTCGGGCCTTTACCTAAGGTGCTTATTCTCGATATGAAAGCAAGTTTCCCGTCGGACTGTACTGCAAATGCGGAGATGGTATTGGCATCACCGCGATTGGTCTCATATACAAATTTGCCGTCGGGCGACAAATGGATATCTGCCCCATCAATTCTTCCTGAAAAGCCTTTGTCTGTAGTGCTGGTTTCCTGGATCTTGTTCAGCATTCCTTTGTGATAGGCAAACGTGGTAATGCTGCCGTTGAATTCATGTGCCAGGTAGGCAAACTTGCCATTCGGACTAAACGTAAGGTGCCTGGGGCCTGTTCCCGGAGCTGTTGCAACAAGGGTTTTGAGGCTAAGCACTTTTTCCTTTGCCGCAGGATGATAATTGTAAATGTATACCCGGTCTTCGCCAAGGTCGGTACAAACCAGATATTTCCTATCCGGCGTAAACTGTACCTGGTGTGCATGCGCGCTTTCCTGTCTTTTTTTAGGATCAATGCTCTTGCCGGTATGTTGTACCAGCTGTTTTAATGGGGTTAAAGCACCATTACCCTCAATTCCAAAAACAGATATACTGCCACCGCCATAGTTGGCCGTGAACACGTTCTTATTATCCACAGTTACGAAGCAGGGGCCCGGGCTCCCTGTCGCCTGTTTATTTAAAAGGCTCAGTTCAGGCTTTAAACCATCAAAAGCAAAGGCCGCTACCGCGCTGTTATCTGGGGCCTCGGCTACCGAGTAGACAAATTTATTGTCCTTACTAAGCGCAAGATAGCTGGGGTTGGCGATATTTTTGGCTAGGCTTTTAAATTTAAAATCAGCGTTGCTGACATTGAAGCTATATAGATAAATTCCCTCGCTTTTACCCGGACTGGTGTAAGTCCCAATCATTAAATTGTATTCTTTTTCTTGTGCAAAGCTTTGCAGTGTAAAAAAGGTTAGCAATAAAAGCGAGAAAACCGTTTTCATCAGTATATAGTTTGTTTTTCAATGGTGATGAAGCCATCATGAGCAATAGTTATCGCTGTTGGCGAGCGTTTGCTCATGATGGCTTCATATATAATTACTTAATCAGGTGTTTGATCTGGACCAGTTCATGTTCTTCCAGGTAACGCCATCTGCCGCGGGGAAGATCTTTTTTGGTCAGGTTACCATAGACAACACGGTCTAATTTCACCACTTCGTAGCCTAAATGTTCGAATATACGACGTACGATCCTGTTTTTTCCGCTATGGATCTGTATGCCAATTTCACGTTTAGAACCTCCGGTTACATAAGATACCGCATCCGGTTTGATAATTCCGTCTTCCAGCTCTAAACCGAATTGAATTTTATTCAGGTCGCCCTGACTTAAACTTTTGTTCAGCTCAACATTATATATTTTGGTGATGCCATTTTTTGGATGGGAAAGCTTGTCTGCAAGGTCGCCATCGTTGGTCATCAGCAGCAAGCCTGTGGTATTGCGGTCAAGTCTGCCTACCGGATAGATACGTTCTCTGCTGGCTTTCTCCACCAGTTGCATGACCGTACGTCTTTCCTGTGGATCATCTGTGGTGGTGATATAGTCCTTAGGTTTGTTCAACAGCACATAGATCTTCTTTTCGCGTTTCAACAGTTCTCCGTTGTAGCGTACCTGGTCATTCGCCGGGTCGATCTTATGTCCGAGTTCAGAAACCACTTCGCCATTTACCGAAACTACCCCTGCTGCGATCAGCTCATCTGCTTTACGTCGTGAGCAGATGCCTGCATTGGAAATGTATCTGTTTAAGCGGATCAGGCCATCGTCTTTTTGAACGACCGGGTTCTTCCTGCCGCGCATGGTCGGTGCTTTTTCCGGCCCGGCCCAGGTATTGTTGCGGTCTTGACGGGCAGTGCGGTTGGAGTGTTCAAAAGAACGCTCTCCACGCTCTCCACGTTCTCCACGTTCTCCGGCATTTTTAAAACCGGCTTTTGCACCGTCATCTTCTCTTTTTCTGAAAGGCCTGCTATCGGTGCTTCTTGATGTCTGGGCTTTTTTATCTTCAAATTTGCGAAAAGGCTTATCCCCTTCTGTGCTAAAATTATCTTTCTTTATATAACTGCGTTTGCTTTCTCCGCCTGGAGTTTCCCTTGAGCCGCCTTCTTTAAAAGCGCGGGGTTTGAAATCCCTGCTGTCGTTGTCCCTGCTCCCTGGTTTGAAATCCCTGGAGCCTGTGCTTCTGGATCCGTAGCCTTTATGATCGCCATCTGTTCCTGGCCTCGATTTAAAATCACTGCCGGAGCTTTTTGGCCGGAATGCTTTTGAATCACCTTCAGTTCTTGGCTTATAGCCTCTTGACTCTCCCTCTTTGCCTGCTCTGGGTTTGAAATCTTTTCTGTCTCCTTCTTTCGAGGTTCTCGATGTTCCAAATGGCTTAAAATCTTTATCTCCGCTAAACTTATTGCCTTTCCCTTCCTTATCGTCAAACTTGCCTTTCCCCTTATAGGAAGATTTTGCTCCATCCGGTTTTCTGCCTGTTGTACTTCGGTTTCCCGGTGTGGACTTGTCATCCCGACTGTTCCTGTTGTTGTTTTTTATCATGATACGCTTTTATCCGCATA
>CAMLDJ010000565.1 GCA_946478755.1 uncultured Pedobacter sp.
CATAGCATCCAGTATGACCTGATCGTTGCAAAGCTTTGCAAACGAGGCTACCTGCATTGCCCAACAGGTGGAGTGATTGTTCTTTATGTTCTTTTCCTGTAAGCCAGGTTTGCTGGCATTTAACCAGGTGATATAGGCAGCGAACCAGTTTTTAATTCCTTTTGCAGTTTCCTTTTCAAAGACTTTGGATTTTTCCATCACCAAAGTTCCCTGGGCCACTTCCATTAAATGAATGGTATCGATAATCCCATAATTGCGCCCTTTGTGTTTGCCCTTTACCGCCTGCGCGAATAGTAAATTCGGATTCATCAGCGTCTGAGATTCAATAAACCAGGCTTTCAAATGTCGCAGCGCGTGCTTCACATACTTGTCGTCACCTGTTAGCTGATAAGCAGAGGCCAGTGCACCGATCACATTGCTAAAACGGATCATGGCCTTTCTGTGCGCCACAAAATTATCCGGATTGGTTAAACCGTCACGTTCAATATAAGGGCCGTTTGGATTTTTAGGATCCGGCCAGAAATAATCCGCTTCAGAAAAGAAATCATGCTTACCCCCTGCACTCCTGGCGGATGAATCAGCTGTTACCGTGACCGGCTCCTGAGCCAAAGCCCATTTTGCCTCTTTAAGCACCTGTATCTTCAGCAAAGCAAAAGCTTCTTTCTTAATGTCGGTTGGTGGCAGCGTAGCAAAGGCCGGTAAAACAAGCAGAAATATAGCAAAGAGCATGTAAATATTCTGGCGGCGTGCCACCAGAATATTTATACACAACCTGCGGGTTAACAAATTGTATTTCTTCATTTATTCAGGAAGCTTATCCAGCGGGGGAACGTTATTTTCATAACCGCTGTAACCCTTATTCTGATTGATACGACCATTTACATTAAACCGCTGTGCACTTCCCGGAATAGGCCACAACACATGATAAGGAGCAATTCTAAATTTTACCCCCTGAACCGTTGGCACCTCATTCCTGTAAAAATCATTTTTTTCAATAATACGATCATAGAAGAAATTATTATCTGAAAAGGCTGCCAGCGTATACGTTTTACCATTATAGGCTACTTTGCCAGTTGAAGCGAATATATAAGCGATCCGGGTCAGTTCAGTTTTACGTGGCTCTTCCCAGTACAATTCCCGCGCACGCTCGTCGAGGATGGTTCCAATGGTAATTTTACTTGGATCGGTTAATAATGTAGCATTAGCACGCCCTCTGACTGCATTGATATCTTGCATCGCCAACCCAAGATCTCCTTTCCAGTAATAAGCTTCCGCTCTCAGTAAATAGGTTTCTGCTAATCTGAATACATACCAGTCGGTATTGGTACCACGTGGTGGTGTCCAGTAAGGGTCGTTCGCCAATGCATTGGTAGAATTTATAAACACTTTGTAATGTGGCCAGCCAAACCAGTGGCGAATGGTATCCAATGCGCCGTTCTGAAACCGTGAAGCAACGTTAGTTTCGTCATAGGGTAATAAAGGCTTGCCATAAAGCGCCCTGTCATTGGCATTGGAAGAGTTTTTTAAGGCCGGGTTATTATAAACAAGGTCCGTCATATCCATCCACATTCCTTTTGCATGTCGATAGTCCGTATTATCAGTCCATATGTACTTTGTGCTGTATGGTGTTCCACGATACCGCCCTATTCCTCGTCCATACATTCTGGTTAAGGGGATCTCTGCGTTGGCTGCGTCGGTGATTGCAGTTGCGCCAGAAGGAGTCTTTACGTTGGCAAAGTGCCATGCAGGAACGGTATTCCGCATCAGCTGCGAACCACTTGCGGTAAAACCCTGCAAGGTTTCGCGGTCGATAACCAAAAATAAAGCTTCTTTGTTAGCGGGTAAAGCCTTATTGTCCATACGGTGAAGATCCCAAACCACATTCTTTGTGGCGTCGCTTGCTGTACTGCCAAAACGGCTGGTCATCAAAGCGTATGGCCCCCCACTGATCACACTCGTTGCTGAAGCAATGGCGTCATCAAATTTACCCAGGGCGAGATTTACTTTAGTCAGCAGGTGCCCGACAGCCCCTTTGGTAACCTCTCCTTTGTTTACATTATCAGAAACTGACGTCTTTGCAAATTCCAGATCCGATTTCATTTTGGCAAGAATGACCTCCCGCTTTGTCGAGTAATAATCGTCCTTCGGTCCATCGATGTCCTTCAAATTTAGCGGTACATCGCCAAACTGATGAACAAGACGGTAGTAATGATAGGCGCGGTAAAAATAGGCACCACCCAGGATCGCATTTTTTTCTGCATCATTTGCGTAAACTGGTCTGTCAATATTTGTGATAATGGTATTGGCCAGCCTCACACCGCGAAACTCCTGTTCCCAATACCATCCGACTTTATTAAAATCATTATTGTTCAAATTTGCATCAGGGGTAATGCGCGAAATCAGGTCCTGGGCAGGAGTACTTTTATCTGTGGTACCTTCAACAGCGACATCAGAAAAAATAGACTCAGTAAGCATAGGCGCGGAATCTCCAAAATACTCCTGCCGGACGTTGGCACCCAGCCCGTTAAGTGCCGCCTTTAATGCAGCAACGCTGTTTAAAGAGGCTTCAGGTGAATATTGAGAAAGCTGGTCTGAATCCAGAAAGCTTTTTTTACATCCGCCAGATGTGATCAGCGCAGCGGATGCCATTAGTATGGCAATTTTATGATTGAGCTTAT
>CAMLDJ010000566.1 GCA_946478755.1 uncultured Pedobacter sp.
GGGATTGCAAATATAGAGCGTTTATTTATATTTACAAACTATTTTTCAAAATAATCACAACTCCTTAAATGACAGAGCCTTCTTTTAATTTCTCGGCATTTTCTGCGAATTGAAGCGCGTCGATCAGTTCCTGAACACCCCCGTCCATAATGCTATTCAGGTTATAAAGCGTCAGTCCGATGCGATGATCTGTTACCCGGCCCTGAGGATAATTGTACGTACGGATCTTTGCAGAACGGTCTCCGGTCGAAACCATCGTCTTACGTCTTGCTGCAATATCCCCATTTTTCTTCTGCAGCTCAATATCATAAAGTTTACTCCGCAGCATCTCCATAGCAATTACCCGGTTACCCAGCTGCGAGCGCTCCTGCTGGCAAACCACGACAATCCCTGATGGCCTGTGTGTCAGCTGCACTTTAGTCTCTACCTTATTTACATTCTGCCCACCAGCACCGCCAGAACGTGATGTTTGCAGATCGATATCCGCCGGGTTGATGTAGAGATCAATTTCTTCAGCTTCAGGTAAAACTGCTACCGAAGCTGCTGATGTATGTACACGGCCCTGGGTTTCCGTATCAGGCACGCGTTGCACCCGGTGTACCCCAGACTCATATTTCAGCTGGCCGTAAACATCCTCACCACTCACCTTCAATATGACCTCTTTGTATCCGCCGGCAGTTCCTTCCGTTACATCCACCGTTTCAACTCTCCATCCTTTTTGTTCAAAAAAGCGGCTATACATCCTGTACAGATCTCCTGCAAATAAAGCAGCCTCATCCCCACCAGTACCACCTCTAATCTCAAACACAGCATTCTTCGCATCTTCGGGATCAACCGGGATCAGCATCAGGCGGACTTTCTCTTCGAGCTCTTCTTGCTGCACCAATAAAAGATCAAGTTCTTCCTTGGCCATTTCACGCATTTCGGCATCCTTCTCTGTACTTAAAATCTCTTTATTGGCCTCAATATTACTCATCACATTCTTGTAGATCTTGTATTCATCCACAATCTTGCCCAAATCCTTATACTCTTTATTCAAAGCTGCAAAGCGCTTCATATCCTGCATGGTGTCAGGATTACTCAACTGCTCCTCCACATCTTCCCAACGCAGTTTAATGGCTTCTAATTTTTCTAACATATCTTCTTTCAGAAACTTATTTATATTGTCATGATAACGGTCTAATTAACAACCGGATTCATCAGGTAACAGTTTTTATTCGGGCAGCAAAAATACGGCTTTTTTACTTAACAGCATTAAAAAATTGTATCAGCCAGATTGTTGAAGGGAATATCTCAGACTTTCTCAAAATACCTAAGACTTAAATCATTGCCGTCAAACACCGCGTACGAATTGAAATTCATCCATTCACCAAGGTTTATATACCTGGTTTGATCATCAAGATGAATATCTAACGGCAGATGCCTGTGGCCAAAAATAAAATAATCGAAACGTTCTTTCTGCAGGACTTCTTTGGCATAAATCGCTAACCATTCCTGATCAACATGCTGAAAAGCTTCCTCCACTGTTTTCCTCGCTGCCTTGCTTTGGCCAGACCACCAGTGCGCTATACCCATTCCTATTCTGGGTGGCACCATAGAGAATAACCACTGACAAACCGGGCTCCTAAATACTTTTCTTAACCACTTATACTTTCTGTCACCCGGCCCTAACCCGTCTCCATGATGTAAAAAGAAGCGTTTATCCGCTCTCTCCATAATCAGCTCATCACTCACGATCTCAATCCCCATTTCCTTACTAAAATAGTCATTGACCCACATATCATGGTTCCCTTTGAAAAAATACACCTTAATGCCCGCATCTGTCATTGCCGCCAGCTTGCCCTGCAACCGAACAAATCCCTTAGGCACCACGGTATGGTATTCAAACCAGAAATCAAAAATATCCCCCATCAGGAAGAGCTCACTACATGTCGGCTCGATGAAGCTTAACCACCTTAAAATGCGATCTTCCCGCTCCCTGCTCTCCGCATGATTGGGAGCGCCCAGGTGGAAATCAGAAGCAAAATATATGTTCTTTTTCATTAATCTGAACAAAGATAAATAAAATATCCGCTCTGCTCTTTTTCATATGTTCTACAGATTATGTAGATTATTTATAAATACCATCGTTTTTATAACAAAAGTTCGTAAATTCGCACAAAATTTAAACTATGATTTCAACTGATATAGCCATCATTGGCGCCGGACCTGTAGGTTTATTCGCGATTTTTGAAGCAGGTTTATTAAAAATGCGCTGCCATTTAATTGACTATCTGCCACAGGTGGGTGGGCAGCTTTCTGAAATATACCCTAAAAAACCTATATATGATATCCCCGGCTATCCAACTGTACTTGCTCAGGAACTGATCGATAACCTAATGGAGCAGGCCAAGCCTTTTCACCCTGGTTTTACCCTTGGCGAACGCATCGAAGGGTTAGAAAAACGTGGCGAAGGCGATTTTGTACTGACCACAAATATGGGTACCATCATAGAATCTAAAGTAGTCGTTATTGCAGGTGGATTGGGTTGTTTCGAACCCCGTAAGCCCGCTGTAGCCGGACTGGAGCAGTTTGAAAACGGAAGAGGGGTAAATTATATGATCCTTGACCCGGAAAAATATCGCGGACAAAAAATGGTGATCGCGGGA
>CAMLDJ010000567.1 GCA_946478755.1 uncultured Pedobacter sp.
ACGTCGCCTTGCTGGAAAAATACTACCAGGCGGACTTTAAGCCTTCCTTAAATGAAAAATATATTACCCTGACCACACATAACAATAAGGCAGATACCCTGAATAAACAGCGGCTCGAAGAGTTGAGCGACCCGGCTTATCTGTACCTTGCCAAGGTAGAGAATGAATTCAGCGAGCATGCCTATCCGGCTGAATATATACTGGAACTGAAAGTAGGGGCGCAGGTCATGTTCATTAAAAACGATCCCACTGGCGAACAGCGGTTTTTTAATGGTAAGATTGCTACTGTTATGGCGCTTGAGCCCGACCGGATCACCGTGCAGACGGAAGGGAACAACGAAAAGATTGTAGTTGAAAAGTACAAATGGGAAAATATCCGCTATACGACTGATAAAATAACTGGTGAAATCAAGGAGGAGTTGATCGGTACTTTCACCCAATACCCACTTAAACTGGCCTGGGCTATTACTGTGCATAAAAGCCAGGGCTTAACCTTCGATAAGGCTATTATTGATATTGGTAATGCCTTTGCTCCGGGACAGATCTATGTGGCACTTTCGAGGCTAAGATCATTGGACGGGCTTATATTAACCTCCCTCATATCAGGATCCGGCATCAGGCAGGATCAAAATGTTACTTTTTTCTCTAAAAACAAACAGGATCCCTCACTGCTGGAAAGCAGGATCCTTCAGGAAAGCGAAAATTTCTTGCGTTCATACCTGCTGCAATGTTTTGATCTCGCACCGCTCGACAATTATGTGTATGAGCATGTGCACTCCTATACAAAAGATATTAATAAATCTGCCAAGCAAAAGCATGTAAAGTGGGCTACCCAACTGTTGAAAGAACTGAGCGAGGTGAAAGCAAATGCAAATAAATTCCTGCTACAGATCAAAAGACTTTATGAAGATAAATCGGAAGGCGGTTTGCGGACCCTGATGGAGCGAACGACAGCTGCAGAGAATTATTTTAATCCCCTGCTCTCTGCCTTCTCCCGGAAAATATTTGAACGAATGGAGCTGGTAAAACAGGACAAACAGGTGGTCGCCTTTTTAACAGAACTGCTGGAAATGGAAGCCCTGTTTTATGAACAGGTAAAAAAAATCCGTAAGGCGACGGCTTTACTTGGTGCTACAATTGACGGAAGAGAATTCACCAGACAGGATGTAAACGGGCTGTTAAGTCAGGCCGAAAGAGCCGCACAAATGGAGACCGTTTTTGCCATGCCGGGTAAGCTCGATTTCACGGAGAAAAAGGCAAGGAGCTCCAAATCCAGCGGTGCTAAATCAAAAGGTGTAAAAAAAGAAAAAGAACCAAAGGCTGATACGAAGGAGTTGTCGCTGATTCTGTTGAAAGAAGGGAAAACCATTTCAGAGATTGCGGAAGAACGTAAGATGGTGATCGGTACAATTGAAGGGCACCTGGCGCACTATGTAGCCAAACAGGAAATTTCTGCCAGCGAAATTATAGGCGTTAAAAAGCTGGATAAGATACTCGATGCGATACAGGAATTAAAAACCCTGCAGATGAACCCGATAAGAGCACACCTGGGCAGGGACTACACTTTTGGCGAAATTAAAATCGGTGTAGCAGCACATCTGGCTGAAAGAGATTGAGCCGCGGACAGGATTGTCAGAATACAATGTCCCCTTCAAAGACCTTTTCTGCCGGGCCACATAAAAACACATGGCTGAACTGTTTGCCGTCATAGTCGAACTCAATATGTAGATCGCCTCCCAATACTTTAACAGGTGTTTTAATATGACCGCTTTGACCTTTATGTTGCGCCATTGATAAAGCTACTGCTGTAACTCCGGTGCCACAGGCATAGGTTTCATCTTCGACGCCCCGTTCAAATGTCCGCACAAACAGGTAATCGCCTTTGTCTTCTACGAAGTTGACATTGATGCCCTCTTTGCTGTATGTCTCGTTGTTGCGAATAGCGCCTCCCTCATGGAAAACATCATAGTGCTCCAGATCGCTCCGCTGAGCAACATAATGCGGTGAGCCCGTGTTCAGCACATAAGCATCTCCATCCTTATTAATGGTATCAATATCAATCATTTGCAGATCTACCCAATTGCCATTTTCTGAAATTTTGGCATAATGAGGTCCGTCTACTGCCAAAAAGTTCGTCTCCCGGTCAATTATGCCAAGGTGTTTAGCAAAGGCGACTATACATCTTCCGCCGTTGCCGCACATGCTGCCTGGCCGGCCATCAGCATTGAAATAATGCATCTCAAAATCGAAATCATCATGTGCAGTCAGAAACATCAAACCGTCGGCACCTATTCCAAAACGCCGGTCACACAGCTGCTTTACACGATCGTAGTCGATATTTAGCAGTGGATCTATCCTATGGTCAATAAGAATAAAGTCGTTTCCGGCACCCTGATATTTATAGAAATGAATGTCCATTTTTAGTATTTGCGGTTCATTTAACATTTTTTAACAGTATTCATGACTGTTTACAGATGCAAATATCGTTCATATGGTATTAAATTTGAATATGTCTAGGAAAGAAAATAACAGACGGATTGTTAAATTTAAACTAATATATAAATGAAAAGGATAGGATTAATAGTGTTGGCTGCATTTATAGGTGGTGCAGCTGCGATTGGCGGCTATAAATTGCT
>CAMLDJ010000568.1 GCA_946478755.1 uncultured Pedobacter sp.
GCGGGAGATCATTGGCTTGCTGGCCAATAAGACGAACCTTGAAGACTTTATAAAAGCTAAGTTCCTTTTGTTTACCGGCACGGCCACTATGGTCACACTTTTGATTAGTTTCTATGGTTTTATCAGCTGGAAGATCCTATTCATTCAGATTGCAGCGTACCTATATAATATAGGTATCGGAACAGTAATTGTACTTTTTTTTGCAACCCGAAATACTAAAGCTATAGATTTGAGTAAGGGCTCTACCTTTAATTATCAGGGTGTAAGTGTAACACAATTTATTCTGTTGATCCCCTACTTCCTGCCCCCATATCTATTTTATTTACCATTTTCAATAGCCGGACACCCGTACCGGGGAGTGGCTTGTATAGCATTGGCAGGACTCGGATGTGTATTTGCACGCGGTTATTTCACATCGATGCTGGTAAGCGCACTAAATAAAAGAAGGTACAAAATTGCAGAAGGCTTCAGAGCGCGTTAGACTGCGTTTGAGAACGTTTGAGAACGTTTGAAAACGTTGAGCGCGTTGAGCATGCGCACTGAAACCATTTGATAGGATGAAGCTTAGCCCCTTAGAAAAAATATGATTTTAGAAATTAAGGACTTAAAAAAGATCTACGGCAACAAAACTGTTGTAAACATCGGCCATTTAGAGATCAATGCCGGAGAAACCATAGGACTGGTAGGCAATAACGGAGCAGGAAAAACAACGCTCTTTAGAATGTTGCTCGATCTGATCCGCCCGGATCAGGGACAGGTGTTTTCCAAAAGCAAAGACGTTACCGGCCATGACGGATGGAAAGCGTATACTGCCTCCTATTTAGATGAGGGATTTCTGATAGATTATCTCACCGCAGAAGAGTACTTTCTATTTATTGGCAGTCTGCATAATTTCAATGTGGGGTATGTAATGGATTACCTGAAACAATTTGAAGAATTCTTTAACGGCGAGATCCTAAATAAAGGAAAATACATCCGGGATTTCTCGAAGGGCAATCAGAACAAGATTGGTATTGCTGCAGCGCTGATGCAAAATCCCGAATTGCTGATACTGGATGAACCCTTTGCCAATCTTGATCCGACTACGCAGATCAGGCTTAAAATACTGATCAAATCTTTAAAAATAGAGAATGCGGTGACCACTTTAATATCCAGTCATGACTTAAACCATGTTACTGATGTAAGCGATAGGATCATCCTCCTGGAAAAAGGCCTGATCATCAAAGATTTTATTAAAGATGAAAACACCCTGAAAGAACTGGAAGCATACTTTTCGGAGTAAGCGCACTGTATAGTTTTATGGTCAGCACAATGCTATGCCTACAATATTCATTCACTATGGAGCGTATTTGACGATTTATTAAAGAGTCGCAAGGAGATAAAGCGCAAACAATAAAACTTGGCATTAGGTTTGATTTATTATTGTCATAAAAACAAACCATAATGATTATGATGACTTCAAAATTTAAAATAGCAACATTCAGTATAGCGTTAGCCCTTGGTGCCATGGCGTTTCAGGGTTGTGATAGTATGACAAAAACACAAAAAGGTGCGGGTATTGGCGCCGCAGCGGGTGGTGTCCTTGGTGCAATTATCGGCAAGAAGGCTGGTAATACCGCAGTAGGTGCTATCATTGGTGCTGCAGTAGGCGGTACAGCTGGTGGTTTTATCGGAAAAAGAATGGACAAACAAGCTGCTGAAATACAAAATGCTATTCCTAATGCAGAGGTAATCCGCGAAGGCGAAGGTATTATTGTTAAATTTGACAGCGGTATTTTGTTCGGCTTCGACAAAGCTGACTTAACCGCGCAGGCCAAAACCAATATTAAATCTTTGGCAGGATCAATAAATCAGTATCCTGGAACAGACATCAAAGTAATTGGTCATACAGACAACAAAGGTACCGAAACTTATAATATGGGTTTATCTGAAAGAAGAGCAGCGGCGGTTAAAGCCTATGCGGTGTCTCAGGGAGTTCCTTCGTCCCGTTTAATCACGATTGGAAAGGGCTTCTCAGAACCGATTGAAGACAACGCAACTGAGGCAGGAAGAGCTGCAAACCGTAGGGTTGAAGTCGTAATTGTTGCCAACGAACAATTGAAAAAAGAAGCGCAGCAAAAAGGAAAATAAACTACACATTTACATCTACCTATAAAAACGAAAACCCGTTGTACCATGTACTTCGGGGTTTTTCATTTTTACTCTATTCCATAGATGTCTTCAAAATAATGTATGGCCAGGGATTTTAGCAGTAGCTCCTGCTCCATCATGGCAAAAGAAGGAACTGCTTTTACCAGTTTCCAATGTGGCCAGCCATCCTGATCCAGGCCTTCCAGTTCATAGAAACCCATTTCGCTAAGCAAGCGGCAGGTAGCAATGTGCATCAACTCCTCCTTCTGACGTTTGCTGTACTTACCCGGGCCCTTACCTAACTCCTGAACGCCAATTAAAAACAGGATGACCTTCAAATCCGGAATGTCAGAATTAAACTCCTCGGCTATCTTTTGTTGCAAAATTTTCCATTTTGCATGTGTTTCTGCAGGCTTCATAATTACAAAGATACAATTAGCGCCGCAGCTTTATCATAATAAATAAACCACAATTGAATCCTTATTG
>CAMLDJ010000569.1 GCA_946478755.1 uncultured Pedobacter sp.
TGTGGTCAACAAAAGTGGTATTTCCTGCAATGTTATTCTGCTCCTTAAACTCGCCAGGTATAGCGGAAGATCTCCCCTTCATCAACACCTTGTGACGATAGCACAGGATGTTGAGTAGTTCTGTTGGCGAGCCCGGAGTCTTTGCCATTTCTTTGCTATTGCTCACCAATTGGTAGGTGCCAAGGATATCATGGGAATCCTCATCCCTTGAAGCCATTGGCTTTCCGGTCTCTATGATCTGTTTGGCGACGCTGATTTCGAACTTTGTCCCTTCGATATAATTAGAGAAGTATGCCTCAAAAAAGGAAAAATTGCGATATGCTTTTTGAGTTGTATAGGGTTCTTCGATTATGGGAAATGGCTGCTGCAAAGCATGGAAAAGTTTTTCGAAGAGCGCCATCCTTGCTGCATCATAAGGGCTCCCAAATGCTCTTGCCTTGGCAAGGGGCGAAGATAACAGCTTTGCTGGTTTTGTGGTCAGCATTGCACTGATGAGCTTGTTCATCCTTTCAAATTCCAGCTTCATTCCTAACTGGTCGGCGATATCTTTTGCTCTGTCTCGGAAACTGTTGAGACCTTCTTCTCCCTTGACCAATATGATCTGCTCAAGTTTTTCTTCGAGTTGTGGTGTGGTCAGCGTTTTGGAATCTGGGCCTGGTTTTCTTGATTGCTGGAAGTTTTCCAGCATGGCGCGTTCCTTTTGGGAAACGTAAAGTCCATCAGTAAAAAGGTTGTCACCGTTGATATTCAACTCACCTTTGGTAATATTCAATATCACGCCAGGGAGTTCTGCCTTCCTGTTGTATGTGTAAGTCAAAAAAATATTTCCTGTAGTGGTAGGCTTGAATTCGAACGCGGATCGATGGCTAAGCAACGCTCCTGGATAGAGGTGTCCGATGATTTGAAAGATGTTACGCCTGATAATCACTTCAGGATCTTCGTCCATATTTGGCGTATAGACCCTTGGAGCAATTTTTTTCAATTTTCCCATAGACTCCATTTTGTTAATCTTCCTGCTAAGAGTGGTGTCACTTGATGAAAAAATGATTTCTTGTAGTTCTAAGGGAATAAATTTGTCCATAACTGATTATTTGCAAAAAAATGGTGCTAATTTTTTCTAAAAACGATGCTTAGGCAAATTTTTAGGTTTAAAGTTTAAATTTAGGCAAATTTTTAGATATTAACAAATAGGGTTATTTGCAAAAAAAATGGTGCTAATCGCGACTTGTATAAGGTTTTGGTAAATTTTTAGGTGTAATAGTTAGGTATAAGCAAAAAATTAGAGATAAGGTGGTATTGGCTACTTTCGAATAATAACTGTCGATAAAAAAAGATAACTTTATGAAGGTCAAATCATCCTTTAGAAATTCTATTTCATATATAATGAATAGAAAAACAAATAATGACCGTCGAATATAAAATTTATAATTTTAACAACTTTTGTAGCATGTTTCATTCCTCTGCTATCAGCTAAAATATTTTGCTATATTAGATTTCATCTGCACTAACATGAACTTGTTTCGTTACCTACTATGCATTTTTACTTGTGCTCAGAATCTGAACACATTGCGGCCATATGTTCAGATTTAAAGAAAAATTGGACATATTACAACAGTTCTAGTTATAAAATTTCGATGTTCTTCTGTTCAAATGCCTCAAATATCTGTGCATTGATCATACTCCGTGTCAAATCGGCTTTAGAAATATCCTTGCACCAGAAATAAATATTGATGGTACTGTTCAGCTTACTCACCGGGCTGATCATAATAATCGGCTCTTTGCTGATAAAAACATTGCTGTTTTCTACAATAATTTCTCTGATCAGGTTTACCACTTCAGTAGAATTAAAGGGTTTTGCAATCAATAAAGAAATATCTACCCGCATCTGGTTGTTACTTAGCGTCCAGTTGATGATGTTGTTCGATAAAATAGAACCGTTAGGGATAATAATTTCAGCACCTTCGTCGCTAAGTAAGGTACTGGAGCGTACGCCGATTTCCTTTACCCTTCCTTTTTTATTGCTCAGCTCCACAATGTCGCCTATTCGGATGGTTTTATCAAAAATAAGGATAATTCCCGATACAAAATTGCTTACAATATTCTGTAAGCCCAACCCAATTCCTACGCCTAATGCACCCAGGATAACCGTGATTTTATCAATTGGCAGTCCAGAGGCTGCAACGGCGATTAAAAAGCCGCCAATTAATAATACCAAACGGGTTACGAGTAATTTAGATCGCTCTCCTTTGTTATCGTCAAAACTGTCATCGCCTGTATCGCCAAAGAAATAGGCAATGTATTTCTGTAAAAAGTTGGCAACCCAGATAATGCCCAAAAACAATACGATGCCGCCAAAGGTAAAAGAGAAGTTGCCTATGGTTCTTTTTTCGGTAAGAATTTCCATTACCGATTCGTATAGTCCATTAAAAATATTCAGGTTCGTGGTAAATATTACAAACCAGATTAGGGTAGCACCAATGCCGGTTAGCCTCTTAAGTCCGGTAATTACAGGCTGCCAATCAAAATACTCTGGAAATCCTTTACGGATCCTGCTGCTTTTCATCTGTAACAAAAAGGCCTCTACCAATAC
>CAMLDJ010000570.1 GCA_946478755.1 uncultured Pedobacter sp.
GGAGCAATTATCATCGACGTAGGCATTAACCGCGAAACCTCTGATCAGACAAAGTCTGGCTACAAATTGTATGGCGATGTTGACTTTGAAAACGTTGCGCCTAAATCTTCCTGGATCACTCCTGTTCCTGGCGGTGTAGGCTTAATGACTATCGTTGGCTTATTGAAAAACACTTTGGCTTCTGCAAAAGGAGAGATTTACAGTTAAGGTTTTTTAATAATTAATTGTCGAAAAACCTTTTAATCCAGCTTTGTTTAAAGCCTACATATATTCCGTCGGCCCTTATTTCTACCGGGTACATCTCTATGTAATCCCCTTGCCCTTCCGCGCCCCTGCCTGTATGCAGGTCATATTCCCAGCGGTGGATCGGACAGACCAGATGGCCGTTTTTACACCAGCCACCACTGAGCACGCCACCGGCATGAGGGCAATAGTTCTGTACGACAAAGTATTCCTGATGATGCTTTACCAGGCATAGTTTTTTCCCATCAATATTGATCTGCTTAACAAACTCCTCTTCCTGGATTGCCACATCGATTTTATGCCAGTTCAATTTATTCATAGGTTAGTCATATCTTATGGTTAAGATACATATATTCTGATTTTGATTGGATATTTATTTTACCTTTGCGTTTCTTAATATGGCACATCAAATACCGGAAGACGGCACATTACTTCCTTTAATGGAAGAGTTCTACACGATACAGGGGGAAGGATTTAATACGGGGAAGGCTGCTTATTTTATCCGTTTAGGTGGCTGTGATGTAGGCTGCCACTGGTGTGATGTAAAAGAAAGCTGGGATGCCGAATTACACCCCCTTACTTTATCCGATGATATCGTTGCTAAAGCGGATAGTTTTCCTGGTAAGGCAGTCGTGATCACAGGGGGCGAGCCTTTAATCTACAACCTGGATTACCTCACAAAAGCGCTTCGGAATAAAGGAATATTAACATTTATTGAGACTTCAGGAGCTTATCCACTTTCTGGCGAATGGGACTGGATCTGTCTATCGCCTAAAAAGTTTAAAGCTCCCCGTCCTGATATTACTCCTTTTGCCCATGAGCTTAAGGTGATTGTTTTTAATAAAAGTGATTTTGAGTGGGCCGAAAAGTATGCAGAGACCGTTTCGAAGGAATGTAAACTCTATCTCCAGCCTGAATGGTCTAAATCGAAGGAAATTACCCCCTTGATCATTGATTATGTAATGGCCAATCCAAAATGGGAAATCTCCCTGCAAACCCATAAGTTTTTAAATATCCCTTAGAGGCCCCTATTGATTTTTTTGCTACATTTAAAAACCTATTGTAGCATTAATGAAGACCTTTACGCTTTTACTTTCTTTATGTTTTATCATTCAACATGCTGTTGCGCAACGTTCTGCAGTAAAAAAAGCACAGACCAGTTTTGATAAAGCCCAGGATTATCTGGCAAGCAATAATTATGAGCAGGCCCTGATCTTCCTTCAGGAAGCGGTAAAAACCGATCCTGGCTTTCAGTTTGCATTTGTACAACTGGCAGACATTAACCGCCGCCTTAAGTCATATGAGCAGGCAAAGCAAAATTATACCAGTGCCATAGCCCTGGGTGGCAACCTTGAACCCCGGCTTTATTATGGATTTGCCGAAGCTCAAATATACACAGGCGATTACACGAATGCTCGCAAGAACATCAGCCTGTTTATCAATACCTACAAAGGTTCTGATCCCGATTTTCTAAACAGGGCTAAAAAATATTTAAAAGATTGCGAGTTTGCCATTGATGCGATAAAACATCCGGTAAAATATGAACCGATAAATATGGGAACGGAAATCAATTCTGTGTATCGTGACTACTTCCCTTCCGTAACTGCCGACGGCAGCCAGCTCATTTTTAGCAGGAACATCAACAGCAATGAAGATTTCTTTATTTCCAGCAGGAAAGGTAATTCCTGGGGTACACCTGTGCCTTTAAGCGAAAAGATAAACACTTCAAAGTACAATGAAGGTGCACAATCTATCTCTCCGGATGGCATGTATTTATTTTTTACCGGCTGCAACAGACCTGATGGCCTGGGCAGATGTGACATTTACGTAAGCCACAAAAATGGCAAAAACTGGGACGAACCATTTAACCTGGGCACACCCGTCAATTCTTCCTACTGGGAATCACAACCGGCGATTAGTCCCGATGGAAGCACACTATATTTCGTAAGCAACAGGCCTGGAGGACTTGGAGGTTACGACATATGGAAAAGCACCTTACAATCAGACGGATATTGGACCGCCCCTCAAAACCTCGGTCCGGAAATTAATACGCCTTACGATGAACACACCCCGTTCATTCATCCCGATGGAAAAACATTGTACTTTTCTTCAGATGGATGGCCTGGTATGGGAAATAAAGACATTTTCGTCAGTCGCACTGACGAAAATGGCCAATGGGGCAAACCCGAGAACCTGGGCTATCCTATCAATACCTTCAATGAAGAAACTGGCTTAATCGTGACGCCCGATGGAAGATATGGCTTATTTTCCTCCAATTTAAAAGGTGGATTTGGCGATATGGATATTTATCAG
>CAMLDJ010000571.1 GCA_946478755.1 uncultured Pedobacter sp.
TCTGTTCCAGTTCTATAAAAATGGCAACGAACGCCGTCCGGTTGACTCTGGAATGATCAACAGTTACATCAAGGAAATCACAGGCAGCGATTTTACTGCTAAGGACTTCCGTACCTGGGGCGGTACCCTCGAAGCATTAAGGCAGCTGGCTATCTGTGACTGTAATGTCCCCGAAAAAAAATCTAAGAAGAAGATCATTGTTGAAGTCCTTGATTGTGTAGCCGCTAAACTGGGTAATACCAGGGCTGTTTGTAAAAGTTCTTATGTCTATCCGCTGTTACTTCAGGCTTTTGAAAATGATCAGGTGGGAAAATACCTGAAAAGGATAAGCAAAGACCAGCCGAATACCCTCAAGGCGCTGGAAAATGATGAAAAGGTACTGATGCAATTTTTAAAGGCTGCACAGAAATTTAGCAAATGATCTAAACAAGAAACCCTGAATGGTCAATTCAGGGTTTCTTGTTTAGACTTTAGGGGCTTTTTTAACCGGGTGCACGGGCTGCTCACTCTCTTCCCGCTTTTTAGCCGGGTTTTTGAAATGCGCTTCTTTGCGGTTGTAATCTTTATCTTCTGGTTTTTTTACCACTTTATTGCCGGCAGGAACCTTACCTTTTGGTATTTCTTCCTCGTAATTGCTGGCCGGGCTTTCATTTTTCTTTTTAGGCTCGCTGTTCATTGCTCTCTATCCTTTGCTTTATGGATACAACAAGTATTTCTTGCGCATTGTTTTATATTTACTTAGTCCCGGTTCCCAGCTTGCCCTGATTTCTTTTTCAGATTTGCCGGCAATGATCTGCTCCCTGAAATCGGCAACTCCAATGAGTTTTTCGATAGGCAGCATTTGATTGCTTAATTTAGAATTGAAGAAATCGGCTTTGTTAGGGGAGGCTTTATAGAGTTCGATCATCCAGGAGAGGTTGATCTGCTTTGTTTTTCTGAAAATATCGGTATCATAATTTCTAAGGTCCAGGCCATAACAAACCTGGTTCATAAATATAGGAGTTTCGGCCATGCCCTTAATGCTTTTCGGGGTAAAAGAGAAGCTGTATTTCCCTTTTAATGCAGGTCCTCCGATAATGGTAAAAGGAAATTGTGTGCCACGCCCATGGTTAAGGTATACCCCTTCAAATAAGCAGGTTGAAGGGTAAAGCAATATGGATTGTGTCGTGTTTAGGTTTGGTGATGGTTTTACAGGCAACTCATAAGGCGTATCGTGGGTGTAATTTGCCACTTTAATGATCTTTATCCTGCACTTTAACTTATTGTCAAGCCAGTTTTCACCGTTCAGCATCTGCGCATATTCAGCTACCGTTAGCCCATGCACCGCAGGAATTGGTTTTAGACCAATACCCGATTTAAATTTGGGATCCAATATTGGTCCATCGATATAAAATCCGTTGGGATTTGGCCTGTCCAGGATCAACAGTTCCTTATCGTATGCTGCGCAGGCCTCCATTACACGCTGTAATGTGTTGATATAGGTATAAAAACGAACCCCAACATCCTGAATGTCAAATATCATGATATCCACATCAGCAAGATCCTCTTTTGTCGGGGTGGAATGCTTGCCATATAATGAAATGGCCTTAATGCCTGTTTTTGTATCGACATCATCGGATACATGCATGCCGGCACTTGCATTGCCCCGGAATCCATGCTCAGGGCCGAATATCTTAACAATATTTACCCCTAGCTTCAACAAGCTGTCTACCGAAGTTTCCTTACCAATGATAGAAGTGGGATTGACAACCATGCCTACACGCCTGCCTTTTAAATAAGGTACATACAGCTCTGTTTGCTCCGCGCCGGTAAGCAGTTTTTCTTTTTTTGGCTTATCAATATCTTCCGCCTTGACTTTATAAGGATTTGGAACAGCCGGATTAAAAGCAACTGTTGTTGATGGACCACAAGCCTGAAGCAGGATAGAAATTAAAACTGAATTTAGCAGGTATGTTAGGGAGTGTGTCATTAATAACTTTTTATTATGTATTTAAATCAAATCAGCACGCTTGTTTTTAACAAACGCAGTTTATGGCAGCGTTATATTTGAGGAACCTCAGATCTGCGAAGATAAAGATAACATTTTATATCTTTGGATCTACCGTCGCGATACGACGTTCTTGCAGATAAAAACGCATTAAGAATTATATAAATGAAAGCTATAGGATTTAAAACCTCATTACCGATTGTTGAAAAAGATAGTTTTATAGAATTTGAAACGCCGGTTCCGAAGGCTGCAGGACACGATTTGCTGGTGAAAATTAAAGCCGTCAGCGTAAACCCAGTTGATTTTAAGATCCGGCAAAATGCCGCAAAAGATACGGTACTTGATGAGCCGAAAGTGATTGGCTGGGATGCCTGTGGTATCATAGAAGAGGTGGGCGATGCAGTAACATTATTTAACGTAGGTGATGAAGTATACTACGCGGGGGATCTTAACCGTAGCGGCAGCAATGCCGAATATCAGCTGGTAGATGAACGCATTACCGGTAAAAAGCCTTTAAGCCTTACCCATGCGGAGGCGGCAGCGATGCCAT
>CAMLDJ010000572.1 GCA_946478755.1 uncultured Pedobacter sp.
GTGATCTTTTGATTCAAAGCGTGGGCTTTTCCTGGATTAGGAAAAGCCCCTTCTGCGCTATTCGCAGAAGGGGCTACCATTAAAGAATCGTTTTCGGTGCTTTCGTTACTACTCTTGAGGCGGCTTTTTTTACTTTCCTTTAAAATTGCTTCTGAATTGATTCGGCGTGACTCCATAGGCCTTTTTAAATAAGGTGAAAAAATGGCTGCGGCTTGAAAAGCCCGACTTTTCCATAATCTCGTTAATCGTATCCTCCGATACGGCAATTTGATTGCTGGCATAGGTAATCCGGACATTATTGATATAGTCTGTCATAGAGATCAGCCTGTGCTTTTTGAATAATTTCCCCAGATAAGCCGGGGTTAGGTCCACTTTTTCCGCTATGGTATCCAATGACAGGTAAGGGTTTCCAAAGTCTGCTTGAATAAATTGGTCAACGTCTTCCAACAGCCTGATATATTTGTTATCCTTTTTGGACTCCAGCTCTTTGGACAGGTTCTCGAACAATTCAAAGAAATCAGCTTCGATTTTATCCAACGTTTCCATCTTTTGCAGGTTGGCCAAATACGTATTGAAATTAAAATTCACTTTAATGTGATGATTGGCTTCCAGAATTTCAATCGCATAACGGATGGATAACAGCAACCTGATAAGGACGGAATTGAGTATGGTGTAGCTATATTGAGATGCATGCCGGATCATATCCGACAATATATCTTTGGCCTCATCCGTTTGACCTTGGATTAGCCTATCCGATAATTCTTTTTCCTGGTCTTGCGGATATTTGAAATCATCCGTATTAATATTTAAGCTTTCGCTGAAAATGATGCTTTGATGCCCTAAAATCATTCTGTAATAGGATAAATCAAGCGTTTTCAAATAATGAAAATTCACATTCGACAAATCTTCGAATGCCTCGCTGATTGTAGCTGAGGTGGAGATGCCAAGATACTTGATTGTACAAATTTGGATTTGAGTGACAAGTGCAAACAAAGGCTCATCATTGAAAGGCAAATCGGAGGACTTGTAGTGAAGCAGTACAAGAACTTGGTCTTCTTCGACCTCTACACATTCATGCTCGTATGTTTCGGCAAGAATCTCCGAAATAATATTAACCAGTCCGTATTTCAACAATTGGCGGTCTTTCAGATTATATTTTGCGCAATAATTGCTATAGTTATCCAGTTTGATAAGAAGCAGAACATACCATTCGGTTGGCTCAAGCGCAATTTGAAACTTCGCAAACTGCTTGCGAAGGGAATCTGTTTGAATCAGATCGGCCGAATGAACCATCTGGCGTAAAAAATCTTGTTTTCTATAGTAGAACGCATTTCTTTGTTCGGATTCTAAAATTTTGTAATTTTCTAGCACCATATTGATGGGCTTGAAAAGTCTCCGTGCAAAATAGAGCGAAAGCAGGATGCTGCCGATTATGAAAAAAGATACTAGCAGGTACGTTTTTTCCCTCATCTTTTGAACATCTTGGACAATGGAGTCATAAGGCGTGATGCTAATTAAATTCCAATCGTAAACATCCGTGGACGCATAAGTGACGTAAGAATCCACGCCATTAACTTTGATTCGCATATTGCCTGCCTTTGCATTGGACGAGATAATCTGATGGATATACGAATTTCCGCTGAGATCGCTTAATAATGGATGCGAACCATCATCAGACAGCAGCTTCCCGTTATGATCTACAATAAAAATCCGGTTTTTATTGTTCGGATCCGTAGAACTGATGCTTTGCTTAATCGAATCCTGTGAGATATTCAAAATAATGGCTTCGCTCACTTTACCGCTTACAACTTGAGAATCAAAGAACAAATAAGAATAAACGTAAATTTCCTTAGGGGCATTTACATCAATATCCGCCATGACATTTGGGATCTTCCGAAGCACAATGCTGTGTGAGCGGTTATGCTGGATGTCGTCCAATATCGGGAAAATGCTTTGATCGCTGAAAGTCGTACGCTCATTAACGAAGACTTTACTTGGAATCGCATAAACCATATCGCCATTATAAATATAAATGGATTGCAGGAATGGATATATATTTTTATAAGTTTGCAGTTTATTATTATATTTTATATAGCCTTCTGGATTGACGTCCGAATAGAGCAGATCTTTAATCGTATCGTCAAAAAAAGCGGTGGTTGCCACGGACCTGACCGAGTCAGCCATTAAACTGACATTCCGGCTTGTATTCTGCAAGTCGGTTTTTTGTTGATTGTAAACCATATTTAAAGAAAAATTCACAAAATTCTGATTTAAAAATGAGGATTGTACAAATAGCAGCAAGACTGTACTGAGGAGGAAAGGCAGCAGTATCGTTATGAACAACTGATAAGGGTTCTTGAGTACGAACGATTTGAGCAAATTAGTCAACTCCTTATAGTACAAAGACTATCATAAACGATAATAAAGAATCAATCAGTAATATATTCATTTTGCCAATCCCTAATTTCTGAACAAATTCTTAAATTGCGTACTCGATTTTTACTCCAAACAGAACTTATCGCGAGGATAAGAAAT
>CAMLDJ010000573.1 GCA_946478755.1 uncultured Pedobacter sp.
TTTCATGGGCTTAATCCATTCTGTATCTTTAATCACTGAGGGTTCATTCAGGTTCAGGATCATTTTGGACTCCAGCATCGCTTTCGCGTTATCTGCTACGATAATGGTACGCCAGGGCGTATTAAAAGGGGCACATACGTACGCCTTGTTGCCCAGCGCATCAGGAACAAGGTTAGCCGAAAGGCTAAAATTCTGCCTGTTTACATGCAGCTGCATAGCGGGATAATTGACCTGCGCAGCTTCATGGATATTCATGTATAAGCCGTTTGCCGCCTTCAGCATTAAGGGGGTTTGTACGGCATACTGATCTGGTACGACCCTAACCGCAATGTCTGTGGCTTTTTTCTGGACCTCCCAGGCATCCACCTTGCTCAAGGGCGAAGTGGTATAAGAATATTCATTGGTGTCGTAGTCTCCGGGAATCCAAAAGGCTTTATGGTCTCCTGTAAGGTTAAAGGCCGTCCGTTCATTTGCAATGGTAAAATACTTTAATCCAGGTTGCTTCGGAAACTCATACCTAAACCCCAGCCCCTCTTCAAACACCCTAAACACCAGGTTGATCAATCTGTTTGGGGCATTTTTTTGTTTCAGCTGCACAGTTAGCTGTTCATATTTATTGCTGATGGACTGAACTTCTCCCCATACAGGCTTCCAATGTTCATCCACCTGCTTTTTATCTGTAGCTATAATTGCAAACTGCTTATTAAAGGCGCTGTCATTTACAAGGTCTATTCCCAACAGGGAATGTTCAATTACGGTCTTATTGCCAAAATACAGGGAATACCCTGCCCTTCCTTCCGCATCGAGCATAAATTTAAGTTTAACTTTATGCTGTCCTGCTTCAAAAGTCCTGCTTTCCTGGGCAAATAGTTGTCCGCCAATGGCCAGGCTCATTAAGCAAATGATTAGTTTCTTCATCGATGCTGTTTTATAAATTTTTAAAATCAGGGTTATATTCAGTTGAGTAGCCTGGCTTAAAACCGGGATACAGGTCTTTGTAAAAGTATTCAAATTCGCTGCTGTAGCTGTAAGTGATCCGATCGGCCCGGTAAGGTTTTGTCGTGATGCCCTCCGGGGTGATAAATTCAACAGTCATTTTGTTGTTCCTTTCCACACTAACTTTTACGGGCCCCGCTTTCATTGGAAATCTTGTCGCAGAAAGTCCTTCCTTAACAGTTCTCAGGTTACCGTTAACCCTTAAACCGGCTGCTTTGCGGAGCAGGGTTACGACCTCGATTGCATCTTCCGATGACGGGGCCAATACTTCTTTTTGGAAGGGTACGACAGGGATGTTAAAAGGTTCCGGCTGCACCTTATGGGCGTATTTTTTAAAGAATGCAATGGCCACATCCCTGTCTGCATAAGGCGAGGGCTGTCCCTTCCAAATGCTTTTATAATAGTTAAGCAGGATAGAAAAACCATCGTTATGGTTTATTTCCGGTGCAAGGTGATGCCCCTCCGGGTAGTCGTTCCAGGTAATGACATTGATCAATGAAGCGTCCTGTTGTATGCCAAACTCCAGCAGCTTCCTGAAATTATAAGAAAGACCGGTGGTGATGTACTTCCGCTCTACCTTGCCTATTCCTGCCTTAACAGCATCGGCTACCTGGTGGTACATATCCCAGGTTCCCTTTTTCAGGAGCTTAGAGGTATAAAAATCGTTAAATACAGAGGCGGTAAAAGTCCGCCGACGGCGCTTGCATTCGCCAGCCACCATATCACCAATATAATTTTTACTATCGTACGGCAACGTCCAGATCCATGTTGCCGGGAAATAATCCAGAAAATTGTTCAATTCCGTTTTGCTGATTTCCTTATTGATGGTAAATATGCAGGCAAACTTTTCATCAACTGCATCTGCAAGCCGTTTATAAGCCCGGGCGATGTAAAACTGATCGGGCAATCCGTTTTTATCTGCAGGGATATCTGCCAGCGGCTCTCCATCCCATAGGTAAACCACCAGACGGCCATCTGGTGTGCGCAGCCAATGTGGGTTATTTTTGCCTGTAGCTTTCATAATGCCGTTCATCCGCTTTGCAAACTGCGCCACTTTAAGCGCTTCGGTACTGCCACCCGGGTGGGATATACAAAAGGTAAATTTGAAATTGATGTTTTGCTTCTCTGCGACCCTGAAATACGCCAGGATGATCTCATCCCAGGCTGGGCTTCCAAGTGTATAATAAAACTGAAAGCCATCAATGCCCGACCGTATTGCAGCGCGCATTTCAAACTCCACAGCCTCATCCAGCGAAGCATTTGCCATCAGACTGTCTGCCATTACTTTTACCTGGGTCAGCCCCCCTAAGGGGGCAGAGCTATTTCCTTTTGCCGGGTAATAATCCGGATTACAGCTATCCTCCAAAGGATGCCCCTTAAAGCGGATAATATTGGTCATACAATGCGCTATAACCAGTTTTTGCTGTGTAATGGGCAAACTGTATTCAGGAAGATTTTTTAGCTGCTCCTGCGCAAATATGACACAGTTGTTTCCCAGCATACATAACAGAAATGTAAGGCACAGTTTCATTA
>CAMLDJ010000574.1 GCA_946478755.1 uncultured Pedobacter sp.
ACCACTAAATTCTAATGGATATAGCTTTTGTAATAGAAAAATTTGTACTTGTAGCTATCATTTTTGGCATCAGCTTATTGATTGCCATGTACTCTACTTATGCAGAAAGAAAAGTGGCTGCCTTTTTACAGGACAGGTTAGGTCCTGACAGAGCCGGTCCCTTTGGAATCCTCCAGCCCCTGGCAGATGGGGTAAAAATGTTTATGAAGGAAGAGATCATTCCTTCGAATGCAAGTAAATGGTTGTTTATGGTAGGGCCTGGACTGGCTATGCTAACAGCTTGTATCGGTACTGCGGTTATCCCTTGGGGAAGTCCGATTGCCATTGGCGACAGGATCATTCCCTTGCAGGTGACTGACATAAACGTGGGCCTACTGTACATCTTCGGGGTGGTTTCTCTTGGCGTATATGGAGTAATGATTGGTGGTTGGGCTTCCAATAACAAATACTCGTTGTTAAGTGCCATCAGAGCAGCTTCTCAGAACATCAGTTATGAGATTGCCATGGGGCTATCGATCATCGCATTGTTGCTGGTCACACGCAGTATGAGCCTGAAAGAAATTGTAGAAGGACAGCATGGCTGGCACTGGAATGTGCTGTATCAGCCAGTCGGCTTTATTCTGTTTATGGTTTGTGCTTTTGCTGAGACCAACAGAGCGCCTTTTGACTTACCCGAGTGTGAAACAGAGTTGATTGGTGGTTACCATACAGAGTATTCCTCTATGAAGTTGGGTTTCTACCTGTTTGCCGAATACATCAATATGTTTGTTTCATCGGCGGTGATGGCAACTTTATATTTTGGCGGTTATAACTATCCGGGTATGGATTGGGTATTGGCCAATACAGGACCTGTTATAGGTCCACTCATTGGAACAGGTGTATTCTTTATTAAAATATTTGCATTTATATTTTTCTTTATGTGGGTAAGGTGGACGATCCCCCGTTTCCGCTACGATCAATTAATGAATTTAGGCTGGAAGGTATTGATTCCTTTGGCGATAGGGAATATAGTGGTTACCGCTGTGGTGATTGCAGTAATTGAAGGATTTTAACATCCACATCTGTGGAATAATAAGGAGGTTTAATGGAACCATTAACCAGTAAAAAGAAAGTATTAGAACAAAAGCCCTTAACACTTGCAGAGCGCATGTATTTGCCAGCTATTGCCAAGGGTATGTCTATTACCATCAGTCACTTTTTTAAGAAAGAAGCGACCATCAGGTATCCTGAGGTGGAGCGGGAGTTCTCTACCAATTTTAGGGGAATGCACTCTTTAAAAAGAGACGAAGAAGGAAGAGAACGCTGCACGGCCTGCGGATTATGTGCTTTATCATGTCCTGCAGAAGCCATCACGATGATTGCTGCTGAGCGTAAACCGGAGGAGAAGGACCTTTACCGTGAGGAAAAGTATGCGTCGGTCTATGAGATCAATATGCTGCGCTGTATATTTTGCGGACTGTGCGAAGAAGCCTGTCCAAAGGAAGCCATTTATCTGGACGGACCTATTGTCCCGTCCGATTATTTACGTAAAGACTTTATTTACGGGAAGGATAAGCTGGTAGAGCCACCTTTGAATAAGAAATAATAAACATATATAGCTTTAGGGCTATTCACATAAACAGTTTAAATATATATAAATGGGTACATCGGTATTCTATTTTGTTGCCACCTTAAGCGTCATCTTTTCACTGATGGTTATTTTCTCGAAGAACCCGGTGCACAGTGTGCTTTACCTCATCGTTACATTTTTTACTTTTACGGTACATTACATCCTGCTTAATGCACAGTTTCTGGCTATCGTCAACTTTATCGTCTACATGGGCGCTATTATGGTTCTGTTCCTGTTCGTGCTCATGTTGCTGAACCTGAACAAAGATAACGAACCGCTTAAATCAAACCTGGTTAAAATTGTTGGTGTAATTGCCGGATGTTGTCTGGTGGTTACTTTAGCAGGTGCTTTAAAGGCTACTGCGATCTCTGATCCGGTTGTATTGAGAAACCCAGACCTTGGCCTGGTTAAAAACCTGGGCAAAGAATTGTTTGGTCGATTTATGCTGCCATTTGAACTGTGCTCCATCTTATTGCTATCCGCAATGGTGGGTGCCATATTATTAACTAAAAAAGAAAAGGTATAATGAGCAACATTACTCATGAATTACAAGGGGTTCCGCTTAACCATTACCTCTGGCTTAGCGCAATCATTTTCACCATTGGTGTTATCGGGGTTTTAACCCGTAGAAATGCAATCGTTATTTTTATGTCTGTTGAGCTCATGCTTAACGCGGTGAATTTATTGTTAACAGCGTTTTCTGTACACAGCAATGATCCATCAGGTCAGATATTCGTGTTTTTCATTATGACCCTGGCGGCTGCAGAGGTTGCGATTGGCTTGAGTATTATCGTAATGGTTTACAGAAATACGCAGTCTACAGATATTAATGTGTTGAATCGCCTTAAGTGGTAATTATTAAGAAGAAATTATAAGATGATAAATTTAGTTTGGCTGGTTCCCCTGATTCCGCT
>CAMLDJ010000575.1 GCA_946478755.1 uncultured Pedobacter sp.
GAAATAGCGCAAAATAAAGACATATGAAGTTTGCAACGAAAGCAATACATGCAGGACAGGAACCCGACCCTACAACAGGAGCGGTAATGACGCCAATTTATCAAACCTCTACCTATTGGCAAAAGTCTCCCGGCGATCATAAAGGCTTTGAATATTCCAGAGGTACAAACCCAACCCGTGTAGCATTGGAAGCCTGTTTAGCGGCGCTTGAAAATGCAAGCCATGGGCTGGCATTTTCAAGCGGCATGGGCGCAACTGATGCAGTGATGAAATTACTGACTCCCGGGGATGAGGTCATTACCGGTAATGACCTCTACGGTGGCTCTTACCGCATTTTCACCAAAGTTTACGCAAAGTATGGCATAAAATTTCATTTTCTGGATCTTTCGAAGCCAGAAAATATCCTGCCTTATATCAACGAGAAAACCAAACTGGTCTGGATCGAGACACCTACCAATCCAACCATGCAGATTGTTGACATTGAGGGAATAGCCAACATTACAAAAGAACGCAATTTACTGCTAACGGTAGATAACACCTTCGCTTCCCCTTATCTGCAAAATCCGATAGACCTGGGAGCCGACATTGTGATGCACTCTGTTACTAAATATATTGGGGGGCACTCTGATGTGGTGATGGGTGCACTGCTTGTTAATGATACCCAGCTTTATAAAGACCTGTGGTTTATTTACAATGCCTGTGGTGCCACTCCGGGTCCGCAAGACGCATTTTTAGTACTTAGAGGGCTTAAAACGCTGCATCTCCGGATGAAAGCGCACTGCGAGAATGGCGCCGCAGTTGCTCATTTTCTCAAAAAACATCCAAAAGTGGATAAAATATACTGGCCTGGATTCGAAGATCATCCGAACCACGATATTGCAAAAAAGCAAATGCGTGATTTCGGAGGAATGGTATCGTTCACTTTGAAAGATGCCGGTTTGGAAGAAACTTTTAAAGTGGCTGCTTCGTTCAAGGTCTTTACGCTTGCCGAATCATTGGGTGGAGTAGAATCGTTGATCAACCATCCCGTATCCATGACCCATGGTTCCATTCCTAAGGAAGAGCGTGAGAAAGTAGGGGTTACGGATAACCTGCTGCGCTTAAGCGTTGGTGTAGAGGATATTGATGATCTGATCGCTGATCTGGAACAGGCACTTAAGTAAGCGGGTTTGGAATTTTTAGAACTTAAGAACTTTCTGGATATTAAGGTCGACCAGTATAACAGGCCCGACTTCATACCAAATGATCCTATTTGTATTCCACACCGGTTTTCTAAAAAACAGGATATTGAAATTGCCGCATTCTTTGCGGCAATTTTAGCTTGGGGACAGCGTAAAACCATTATCAATAAATGCACTGAACTGTTTGAGCGCATGGACAATGATCCGCATAACTTTATGCTGCAACATGGTGATGAGGACCTGAAAAGACTTCTTGGATTCAAGCACAGGACTTTTAATGATACAGACCTCCTGTATTTCGTCTCTTTCTTTAATCAGCATTATCAGCAGTTTGATAGTCTGGAATCTGCTTTTCTGCCACCTGGAGATCTGTTTCAGACGGATTTTCTGTCCGATCAGATTCTGGGAAATTACAAGGCTTACGCCTCTTCCAGCTGTATGCTTTCAGAACTCAGCCAGCAGGAGCCTATGATCGAAAGGTCGCTCAATTACTTCAGGTCGTATTTTTTCTCTCTGCCGGATTACCCCCAGAGAACCATCAAGCATGTTTCTTCGCCGATGCAGAAGTCTACCTGCAAACGCCTGAATATGTTTTTAAGATGGATGGTGCGCGCTGATCAGAAAGGCGTTGATTTTGGGATTTGGAAGACCATCAAACCGGCAGACCTGATCTGTCCCTGTGACGTTCATGTAGATCGGGTGGCGCGTAGACTAGGCCTGATTGAAAGAAAGCAAACGGATTGGCGTACAGCAGTCGAGCTGACCGCAAGGTTGCTGGAGTTAGATCCTTTAGATCCGGTTAAATATGATTTTGCGTTATTTGGTCTCGGAGTAGAGGAGAAGTTTTAATATCTTTAACCGCTATGATCACTTTTAAAGCAGAAATAGAACGTTTTGCGAATATGGGCGAAAAGTCGGGATGGACTTATGTCTTCGTTCCCCAGGCAATTGCCAATCAGATCAAACCGGATTTCAGGAAGAGTTTCCGCGTAAAGGGTCGGTTAGACACAGTAACTATAGAAGGAGTATCATTGGTCCCAATGGGCGAAGGCAACTTCATTATGGCCTTAAACGGCGATCTCCGTAAAAAGCTAAAAAAGCAATTGGGTGCAGTGCTGGAAATGCAGCTGGAAGAAGACAGCACCTTCAAGATCGAAATGCCCGATGATCTGGAAGTCTGCCTGTCAGATGAACCGCATTTGCTCAAAAACTTTTTAAAACAGCCTAAGTCTCACCGCAACTGGTATATCAACTGGCTCAATACCGCTAAAACAGAGGCCACCAGAACCAAAAGAATTGTAAAGATTGTAAATGCGATGGATAAAGACTG
>CAMLDJ010000576.1 GCA_946478755.1 uncultured Pedobacter sp.
ACAGTTTCGTACTGATTCATTGTTATTTATTTGTTTTTTAATTAATCCGCTCTTAATGCGGGATGCAAAAGTAGTGATAATTATCTTAAAGACAAAGGCTTTGTTAAAAAAGCCAGAGCAATAAATTCCTATCAAGCCCTCGCACCCACAAAACAAAAGAGATTGCCCTGTTGAGGCAATCTCTTCAAAATATGGTCTTGTAGACTTATCGCATTTGAACAATTTTAGTAAACTCCTGATCTTTAGACTTGATTACAAACGTTAATTCGCTTACGTCTACCCGGGCTACATTGAATTTTTTGACCAGCTTTGAATCCCCTTCAAACACTTCATTATATAATGGATCACTGTATTCGCCTAAAATTGAAAGCTCTATTGGGCCTTTAGGCGCATTTTCCAGACTTAGCGTAATCACGCTTTCGTCTTTAGTTAAAACAGGCTGAAACTTTTCTACAATCACAGGATTGGAAACGGTCGCTTTACCTTCTTTTATCTCCACTTTATATTCCGCTGACCGAGACGCTGTCAGAAGTTTAAATGTATAATTTCCATCAGGAAAAGCATTTAGATCATAGGTTTTGTTTGAGGCCTTTACTGTACTGATCTTTTGTTCGTATAAAACTTCATCCCCTGCTCCGTAAATAGACACATCAACAACTTGTGCTTTATCAATAAAAAATG
The DNA here is from genome assembly GCA_946478755.1 of uncultured Pedobacter sp. The sequence goes on from CAMLDJ010000576.1 coordinate 682, forward strand.
TGATTGATTTTTCATTGACACGCTTAAGGCTGATTGTGAAATCACCTTCATTTGCATACGAACCGGCAGACAATAATAACAATGCTGCAACTAAACGGATTTTTAAGAACTTTTTCATAATAATGTGATTTAAAATTTAACAATTACTTGATGAAACAAAATTACAGCGCCACTTCAACAAATTTTTATTGCATATTCTCACATATCTATGCTAGATTAACAAGCCCCTAATTATTTTACAGATAAATCATTTTTTTACAGATAAAATCGAATATCAATCTGATTTTAAGTATTTTTAATGACAACTATGAAAAATATAAAACCCAGCTTTGAAATTATTGAACCCTCTTTTGGAAGCTCGTTCTATTATTCAAAATATGCACAAAATGTGAACAACAAGGCCCATCTTTGGCATTACCACCCAGAGGTTGAGATGGTGTTTGTAAACGGTGGAGCAGGAAAGCGGCAAATTGGAAGCCATGTATCTTACTATACTGACGGAGATTTAATCCTGATCGGCAGTAACCTCCCTCATTGTGGCTTCACCGACACCCATACCGGTAATAAAAACGAAACTGTTATTCAAATGAAGCCTGACTTTCTTGGAACAGATTTTCTTGGCCTGGAGGAAACGAAATACCTTTCAGCCTTATTTGATAAAGCAAAAGGAGGCATTGCATTTGGTCAGAAAACAAAAGCTGCGGTAGGCAGCCGGATCGAAGTAATGAATGATCAGCCCCCCTTTGAAAGGCTATTAACGTTATTGGACATTTTAAGGGAACTCGAGAATTCCAGGGATTATAAAATCCTGAATGCCGCCGGATTCGCCATGGAAATGCAAGTCCAGGACAACGATAGAATTAACATGGTATTTAATTATGTGAAAGATCACTTTCAGGAAGAGATCAATTTAGCAGCTGTTGCAGAAATGTCAAGCATGACCACTCCTTCTTTTTGCAGATACTTCAAAAAAATCACCAAAAAGACATTTACGCAGTTCGTCAATGAATACCGGGTCGTCCATGCTTCCAAGCTTCTGGCCGAAAAACAAATCAGCATTGCAAACGTCAGCTACGAAAGTGGTTTTAATAATTTCAGTCACTTTAATAAACTCTTTAAAGAGTTTACGGGAAAAAGTGCTTCGCAATACCGGAAGGAACTTAAATCGATTTTCAAATAATCCTTTCATTTGTCTGTTTACAGCCAAATTTTTCAACATTCCAGATTTCTGACATTCCAAGCTCAACAAAAATTCCTATTTTCGTTGCCGAATGGAGAATTTTATAGTATCGGCCCGTAAATACCGCCCGGCAACGTTTGAAACCGTTGTTGGTCAGCAGCACATTACAGGCACACTAAAAAATGCCATAAAGAACAACCAGCTGGCACAGGCTTTTTTATTTTGCGGGCCAAGAGGTGTAGGTAAGACTACCTGCGCACGGATCCTGGCAAAAACCATTAATTGTACCAATCTGACACCAGAACAGGAAGCCTGTGGCTCCTGTGATTCCTGTATTTCTTTTCAAACCGGCCATTCGTTTAACTTTCATGAACTTGATGCAGCATCAAACAACTCGGTTGATGACATCAGAAGCCTGATAGAGCAGGTGCGCATACCACCACAGGCTGGAAAGTATAAGATCTATATCATTGACGAGGTGCACATGCTTTCTGCAAATGCATTCAACGCGTTCTTAAAAACGCTTGAAGAACCCCCTTCTTATGCTATATTTATATTGGCGACTACAGAAAAACATAAAATTTTGCCAACCATTCTGTCGCGCTGCCAGATCTTTGACTTCAACAGGATCCAGGTAGACGACA